>JBDTKY010000100.1:0-25706 GCA_039935055.1 Nitrosospira sp. | reverse complement strand
AAATCAAAACGTGCCTGCAATGAGTCCGCAAGTATCCCCCGCAACACACGCTGAGTATCGAGTACATCGATCAAGCCCCGCTCGCCGAAACGATAAGCCGCCTGGGCAATGCGCAATGCCGACTCGGCCTCCTTGATGATGCCGCCCTCGAACATCTCCACCCTGCGCTGCGCAATCTGCAGGCCTTGCCAAGCGGATTCGAGCAATTGGCCTATCTCGAAACGGCGGTATTCCAGCGTTTCCCGCACTCGTTCGGAGTCCGCCACAGCCGCATCGATTTCACCACGGCGGCGATAAAGAATGGGAACTGTCACGTTCAATCCAACCAGATTGGAGGTGTATTGAAATTCCTGAAAATTGCTGTATATGACCTGCACCGAGGGCAGCACCGAAGCACGTTCCTGGTCGATCCGTAGCCGGGCTCGCTCCCATTCCGCCTGCAGCCGCAAAACGTCCGGGTTGACAGCCGGCACCTCCTGACGCAACTTCTCCAGCGGAGGCAAACTGACAGGATCGAACAGGGACGCGTTTATAGCGAAGTCGGGCTTCAATGCACCTGCGGTAAATTGCCTCAGTGCAACCCGCGCCCGCTGCGCATTCAGCTCGGCCGCCTCCTTACGGCTGGCCGCGTTCAACACCTCGGCATCGGCTCTGATCAGCTCGAAGCGGGCGGTTTCGCCCACACCTACGCCTACTTTGATGCGCCGCCGCACTTCCTCCATCAAGTCAAAAACACTGCCCTCCATGCGCGCTATCTCCTGACGAAGCAACAGCTCATATGCGCGCACCCGCAGTTGCGCCGCAAGATCTGCGCGCACCTGGTCGAAGCCCGCACGGCTGGCCTCGACCCCCGCTTCGGCCGAACCGATGCGAGCACTGCGCACAAACGGATTCTCAATCGTCTGGGCTACAGTTACCTGCCGGTGGTAATTAGCCGGCAGACCGGCGGGAACCCGCGCATGCTGAGGTCCGCCCGCCACGGTCACTTGAGGATTTGGATAGGCGGAGGCGCCAACCACGCCCGCTTCGGCCATGCCCACTTGCGATTGCGCTGCACGCACCAGTCCGTTGGCTTCCAGCCCCAGTTTTTGCAACGCCTCGATAGTAAGCGCGCCTGCAGGCATGACGGGCGATGCCGCAGCGGAAGGGTTGGCAACAGAAGGGATACTGTCAAAAGGTACCCGGGCAGAAGGCGCCGTAGCGGAAGGTACCGGGGCAGGAGGCGTGATAGCCGGTACCGAGCTGGCAGGAGCAGGTGCAAAAGAAGGTGCGGTGATCGCAGGTATCGTTCCAGTCGTCTGGGCTGACGCAGATGCAAACGGAAAGATGAGAATCACGCTCAGCACGATGCGAAGGCGGGGTGATATTTGCATCTACTACCTTTTTATATTTCCGGAAAAAATGTGTTTGCTTCAATCCACCATGAATAAGCCGCAAAAACATGACCGGCACGAGAATTTTAATGCAGTCTAGATTAAAATTTGCATCAATGAAAGTCGTATATGTCTGATAATATAATCGATATTTACGAACTATTATCGCATATTGTATCGGCATTCCAATGCTCAACTATAAACAGTTACATTATTTTTGGGCTGTAGCCAAGGCAGGCAGCATCGTTCGGGCAAGCGAGCGATTGCATCTCACGCCACAAACCCTGAGTGGTCAGATCGGAGTACTCGAAGAGACGCTTGGTGTCGCACTGTTTCTACGTGTGGGAAGACGTCTTGAGCTAACTGAAACCGGCCGGCTCGCGCTTTCCTATGCTGACGAGGTTTTCCAGATCGGAAATGAGCTGGAAGAAGTGCTTCGTAGCAGTCCAGAAAGCCGCTCCATTCAGTTTCGTGTAGGTGTCGACGATGCTGTCCCCAAGTCCATCGCTTATCGGCTGCTGATGCCGGCGATGTCACTTGCCGAGCCGGTGCGCATTGTCTGCCGGGAAGACAAGCTGGTACGTTTGCTGGTGGAACTGGCAATTCAGCGCGTTGATGTGGTACTCGCTGACCGGCCCATGCCAGCCGGGACCAATGTGAAGGGCTACAGCCATAAACTCGGAGATTGCGGCATTATGTTTTTCGCCGAGCCGCGACTGGCAGCACAATTTACAGAAAAATGGCACCTTATTCTTGATGTTGCCCCTTTGCTAATCCCCGGCAAGGAAGCTGCGGTACGAGCACCTCTGATGCGCTGGTTCGATGTTCATCAGATCCGGCCGCGTATCGCCGGTGAATTTGATGACAGCGCGCTGATGCAGGCTTTCGGGCAGGCCGGCACCGGTATTTTCATTGCCCCTTCGGTGATAGCCGACGAAGTGCAGCGTGAACATGGTGTCACGATCCTGGGCCAGACAAACGAGGTCACCGAGCAATTCTACGCCATCTCGATGGAACGCCGGCTTACGCACCCCGCCGTGGTCGCCATCAATGACACTGCCCAAAGGGAATTGTTCGCTAACCCATCAGCGCGTATTGGGATAATCGGAACCAAGGCCGCTTAACCAATGAGAGGGACTCAATACGGTAAAACTTCCGCCCCTCTCATCCATGCCTATTCTCCGCTTGCAGTTGTCAGGAAGAGTAGTTCATTGATTCTCCTGACGAAACTGGCTGGATCTTCAAGCTGGCCACCTTCCGCCAATAATGCCTGATCGAACAGGATGTGGCTCCAGTCGGCAAAGTGCGTTTGCTCGGATCTGAGGCGCTGAATCATTGGATGATAAGGATTGATCTCCAGGATTGGCTTGGTGTGGTTCACTTTCTGTCCAGCCGACTTCAGCAGGCGCTCCAGGTTTCCGCTCATGTCATGACTATCCGCCACGAGGCAGGCGGGAGATTCGGTCAAACGTAACGTAACACGCACATCCTTCACCTGCTCGCCAAGCGTACTCTTTATTTTGTCGGTAAGTTCTTTATATTCGCCCGCTTCTTTCTCCTGCTCCTTCTTCTCCGTCTCGTCTTCCAGTTTTCCCAGATCAAGGCTGCCTTTCGCAACAGATTGCAATGACTTACTTTCAAATTCGGTCAAGTTTGCGGCCAGCCACTCGTCCACGCGTTCGGCCAACAGTAAAACTTCGATACCTTTCTTACGGAATACTTCCAGGTGCGGACTGTTTCGGGCCGCCTTGAGACTATCAGCCGTAACATAATAAATTTTTTCCTGCCCTTCCTTCATGCGTGCGATGTAGTCGCCCAATGAGACGATTTGCTCGTCCGTGTCGGCATGGGTGGAAACAAAGCGCAACAACCTGGCAATGCGTTCGCGGTTGGCATGGTCCTCCGCCACACCCTCTTTGATGACTTGACCGAACTCCTTCCAGAAGGCTGTGAATTTTGCTTTCCCGTCTTCCTGGCCTTCCTGCTCGCTTTGAGCCAGATCTTCAAGCAGTCCCAACACCTTTTTTACTGCTCCGGCACGTATTGCTTCAATATCTTTTGATTCCTGCAATATCTCGCGCGAAACATTCAGCGGCAAATCGTTGGAATCGATTACCCCTCGCACAAAACGCAAATAATTCGGCAACAGCTGTTTTGCGTCATCCATGATGAATACCCGCCTCACATAAAGCTTGATACCGTGGCGAGACTCTCGATCAAACAAGTCGAATGGAGCACGGGAAGGGATATAGAGCAATTGAGTGTATTCCTGCTTGCCCTCTACCCGGGCGTGAACATAGGCCAGCGGAGGCTCGAAATCATGCGCCACATGCTTGTAGAATTCCTCGTATTGCTCCGCGGTAATTTCGTTTTTGGGACGTGCCCAGAGCGCGCTCGCCTGATTGACAGTCTCATCTTCATCAGTAATCGTGTTTTCGTTCTTTTCCTGCGACCATTGCTCTTTTTTCATCACAATGGGAAGCGTGATATGGTCAGAATATTTACGTATGATGGCACGCAACCGCCAGCCATTGAGCAGTTCATCCTCGCCTTCGCGCAAATGCAGAACAACCTGCGTGCCACGATCTGTTTTCTCTACTGTCTCAAGCGTATAATCTCCTTCGCCACCCGATTCCCAGCGAACACCATGTTCGGAAGTCAATCCGGCACGACGTGTAACGAGCGTCACCTTGTCTGCAACGATAAATGCCGAATAAAAACCGACACCGAACTGGCCGATCAAGTGCGCATCCTTGGCTTGGTCGCCGGTTAACGAGCCAAAGAATTCACGCGTACCCGACTTGGCGATGGTGCCGATATGGTCGATGACCTCTTGCCGGGACATGCCGATACCGTTATCGGCGATAGTAATCGTGTGTGCCGTGGCATCGTAGCTTACACGGATCTTCAGGTCCGAATCGGATTCGTACAGCGCGCCATCGGTTAATCCTTCAAAGCGTAGCTTATCGGCGGCATCCGAGGCGTTGGAAATCAGTTCGCGTAAAAAAATTTCCTTGTTACTATACAAGGAATGAATCATCAGATTGAGCAACTGTTTAACTTCAGTCTGGAAACTTAAATGTTCTTTTGTGGCTGTCGCTTGCATGAGTTCTCTCCTAAAAAAATGCAATAAGATGATGAGGGCAGATTGGTGGTTTTCAAGCTATCCTGCTCCAATAAACCTCAAAAACCTTGCATCATAAGACGATCTTCCTCCTTTTAATCCATTTCGAATTTATGGTTATTCCATATAATCCGGAGTCCTTACCCTATCTTTCATGAAAATCCTTATCCGTTTTATTACTCTTTGCATGTTCTGTTGCATCTTGCCTGCCACCGCACAATACCAAGATCCATACCAAGGCGATAAGCTGCCGCTGGATAAAATAAAACTGCCCGCCGGATTTTCCATCGAACAGTGGGCGAAAGTACCCAATGCGCGCGGGCTGGCGCTGGGAAAAAATGGCACGGTATTCGCCGGTTCCATGTCGGAAGGCAAAGTTTACGCCATTACGGAGACTGATGGCGCACGCAAGGTCAGAATCATTGCCAGCGCACTCACCACACCGTTGGGAGTAGCATTCCGGAATGGTGCACTGTATGTTTCTGCGGTCAATCGCATTCTGCGCTTTGATGACATCGAAGATAAACTCGATCAACCGGGAAAACCGGTAGTGATAACCGATGACTTCCCCAGCGAAAAACATCACGGGGGTAAATTCATCGCTTTCGGCCCGGATGGCCTGCTATATGTACCGGTTGGCGCACCCTGTAATATTTGCGAACCCGATCCGAAGCGTTTTGCACTGATCTCGCGTATCAATCCGGACGGTACGGGCCATGAAGTCTACGCATATGGTGTAAGAAATACAGTGGGTTTCGATTGGCATCCTGAAACGAAGGAATTATGGTTCACGGATAATGGCCGCGACTGGATGGGCGATAATTTGCCGCCTGATGAGCTTAATCGCGCGCCAAGAAAAGATATGCACTTTGGTTATCCATTTTGCCATGGTGGCGATATTCCTGATCCTAAATACGGTGCAAAGCGCGACTGCAACAAGCTGACCCCTCCTGTAGCCAAGCTTGATCCCCATGTGGCGCCGCTTGGCATGCGCTTCTATACCGGCAAAATGTTTCCGGCAGAATATCACAACAATATTTTTATTGCCGAGCACGGCTCATGGAATCGCCGCAATAAAATCGGCTACCGGCTGAAGCTCGTACGAATAAAGAACAACAAGGTAGTCAAACAGGAAGTGTTCGCGGAGGGCTGGCTAGAAAAAGAAAATGCTTGGGGAAGACCAGCGGATTTGCTGGTTATGCCCGACGGAGCATTGCTCGTTTCCGACGATCATGCGGGGACGATCTACCGCATTAGCTATAAGAAACCATAACTCAAATACGCATGGTAAATGCACAGTGCAACTGCGATACGCTGAATACTATATTGATTGCTGTATAGCGTAAGCACACAACGCCATGAGCGACTGGGGGAAAAGCCCGAACGCGAGTATCGCCAAGCCATTCGCGCTTATCAATAGTTTAATATCGCTCTGAGGCAGAATGGGCGCATCGGTTTCAGGCTCGTCGAAATACATCAGTTTAACAATGCGCAAGTAATAAAACGCGCCGATCAATGAAAATAACACTGCCACCACCGCCAACCATACGTAACCAGCACTTAACACGGCTTGCAACACCGCAAGCTTGGCATAGATACCCACTGTAGGCGGAATACCTGCCATCGAGAACATCAACAGGAGGGTAATAAACGCGTACCACGGATTGCGCCGGTTGAGTCCCTTGAAGTCATCAAGCTTTTCGGCCTCGAACCCTTCGCGTGACAGCAGCATGATCATGCCAAATGTGCCCAGGGTCATCAACACATATACCAGAATATAGAACATGGATGAACTGTAGCCATTTTCATCCGCGCCGATAATACCCAACAGCATGAAACCCATATGCGAGATAGTAGAATATGCCAGCATGCGCTTGATATTGGTCTGAGCAATAGCAGCCAGGTTGCCGATCATCATGGACATTACCGCCAGAATGATGAGCATTCCCTGCCAATCCGCCACCATCGCCCCCATACCTTCGACCAGCAAACGCATGACAAAGCCGAATGCAGCGAATTTGGGTGCTGAACCGATAAACAGCACTACTGCTGTAGGGGCTCCCTGATAAACATCAGGCGCCCACATGTGAAATGGTGCCGCGCTCAACTTGAAACTGATACCGGCAACGATGAATACGAGCCCCACCACCAGTACCGCATGGTTAATTGCACCGCTCCGGATCACTTCGGTTACACGCGTAATATCGAGCGTACCGGTCGCCCCGTAAACCATGGACATGCCATATAGCAAGAAACCAGAAGCGAGCGCCCCGAGAACAAAGAATTTTATTGCGGCCTCGGTTGCCACGACTGAATCGCGCCGCAACGCCACCATGGCGTATAGCGACAGCGATAGGAGTTCCAGTCCCAGGTAAAGGGTCAGAAAATGGCTGGCGGAAATCATCACCATCATGCCAAGGGTGGCGAACAGCGCCAGACTGAAGAACTCGCCGCTGAACATGCCGCGCATAGCAATATAAGTGCGCGAATACACCAGCACCGTAGCTACTGTAATATATACCAGCATCTTCAGTATGTCGGCCATAGCGTCGTCCACGAACATGCCTGAGAAGGTATAAACAACCTCTGGTGCAGAAGTCGCGAAAGTAATCAGCACGCAACCGAGCAATGCAACCTGCGCCAGCACATAGGCAACATAGGGCTTTTTCTCACCCCACGCAAGATCGGCCAGCAGTACCACGCATACCATTACCAGAAGAAAAATTTCTGGGTACGCGGGGGCAAAATCAGGCTGCGCAAAATTCATTTATCATCCTTAAACAAGCGGGGCCTACCTCATTCTTGCTACAACTTGCTGCGAGCAATATGTATCAGCAAATCATCCACTGTCGCATGCATGACTTCCGTCAAGGGTGACGGATAAAGACCCATTCCCAGCACCGCCACTGCCAAGACTGCCAATATTAGAATCTCGCGTCCGTTGATATCTTTCATTTCTTCGACAGCGGGATTCGTGACAGCGCCGAACACTACCCGCTTGTACATCCAGAGCGTATATGAGGCACCCGTAATAAGCGTGGTTGCGGCGAGAAATGCATACCAGAAATTCACCTCGACGGCAGCCATGATGACAATGAATTCGCCAACAAAACCACTAGTGCCGGGCAACCCCGCATTAGCCATGGCGAACAGCATGAAGAATGCAGCGAATACCGGCATCTTGTTGGCAACACCCCCATAGTCGGCGATCTGACGGGAATGAAGGCGATCGTACAGCACTCCCACGCATAGAAACATCGCACCGGATATGAAGCCGTGCGAGACCATCTGTACCATCGCACCTTCCAATCCATAGGCGTTAAACAGAAAAAATCCGAGGGTGACGAATCCCATATGCGCTACGGACGAGTAAGCGATGAGCTTTTTCATGTCGGCCTGCACCAATGCCACGAGTCCGATGTACACAACCGCAATTAATGACAACGCAATCATCATGCCGGAGAAATATTGGCTCGCGTCCGGGACAATCGGTAGGGAAAAACGCAAAAATCCATACCCCCCCAGCTTCAGCAGTATTGCCGCCAACACGACCGATCCACCGGTTGGCGCCTCCACGTGAGCGTCCGGCAGCCACGTATGTACCGGCCACATAGGTACCTTGACCGCGAAAGCCAGCAGGAAGGCAATGAATATCAGGATTTGCGGCGCCAGCGGCAGCGGCAGCTTGTGATAATCAAGTATCGAGAAACTACCGCCAGATACGATGTAGAGGTAGATGAACGCTACTAGCATTAACAGGGAACCCAATAGCGTGTAGAGAAAAAACTTGATCGCGGCATACACGCGATTAGGGCCGCCCCAAACGCCGATGATGAGAAACATCGGAATAAGCGAGGCTTCCCAGAAAACATAAAACAGGATCGCATCAAGTGATGAGAACACGCCATTGACAATACCCGACATGACAAGAAATGCGCCCATATATTGCGATACGCGCTTGCTTATCACCTGCCATCCGGCGATTACCACCAGCGGCGTAGTAAAGCAATTAAGCAGGATCAGCGGCATGGCGAACCCATCCACCCCCAGATGGTAATGGATATTGAAGCGCTCGATCCAGGGATTGTATTCGACGAACTGCATGGCGCTCATGAGGGGGTCGAAACGCGTATAGAGCGGAATTGCAACCAGAAAACCCGCTACCGATCCAATGAGCGCAAGCCATCTTGCCAAGGGTGCGTTACGATCGCCACCGGTGGCGAGCACGCCGATACCAGCGAAAATAGGCAACCAGATGACCAGACTTAACAGGGGAAGGCCAAACAACATGTTTATTCCGTTTTATCCATTAGCGTGTAGCGGATGAAGGGTCGAAAACCCGCAATGATATTTTGTTATTTTATGACCCGAACAACCACAAGCTCATCAGCACAAATACGCCAACGATCATGGTAAATGCATAATGATAGATATAACCAGACTGGAAGCGGCGCATCAGCATGGCGGTTCCAGCCACCACCCGTGCCGTGCCATTGACGAAAAATCCGTCAATCACCTTTACATCGCCGAATTTCCACAATCCCCCGCCGAGTGCGCGTGCGCCACCTGCGAAGAGCCAGGAATAGAATTCGTCAATGAAATATTTATGGTCGAGCAGTACGGAAAACGGCCCGGCGGCTCTTTTTATTTTCCCTGGCAGATCGGTTCTCACTAGGTAAAAATACCATGCGGTGGCGATTCCGCCGACAGAAAACCAGAACGGTATGGTGGTCAAGGCGTGAGTCATCATCGCCAGCATGCCATGATGCTCCAGTGCCATTTTAGCCATTGCCTCGTGCTGCGGCATGATTTGTATGGCGCTGCCGAAATAATCCCCAAACAGGATTGAACCGATAAACCAACCCGCTCCGATCGAAGGTATGGCAAGGACGATGAGTGGTAGCGTTACGACCCAAGGCGGTTCATGCAGATGCTCTTCGGTGTGATGGTCCATGCGCGGCTTGCCGTGGAATGTCATGAACAACAGACGGAATGTGTAAAATGCAGTGACGAACACCGTTGTTACCGCACAGAAATAGGCGAAGCCAGCGCCGGGAATCGTAGCGAAGTGTAACGCTTCGATGATGGCATCCTTGGAGAAAAAGCCGGACAAACCAGGCACGCCAGCGCTTGCCAGCGCAGCGATGAACATGGTCCAGTACGTAATGGGCATGTACTTCTTCAGACCTCCCATTTTCCGCATGTCCTGTTCGTGATGCATGGCGACAATTACGGAGCCCGCACCCAAGAATAATACCGCCTTGAAAAAAGCATGGGTCATCAGGTGAAAAATTCCCACCGAGTAAGCCGATGCGCCAAGGGCCATGGTCATGTAACCCAATTGCGAAAGGGTCGAATACGCCACTACACGCTTGATGTCGGTCTGGACGATCGCGACCAATGCCATGAACAGCGTTGTGATGCCGCCGATCACCAGCATCACCGACAATGCTGTTTCAGTTAACTCAAATAGCGGCGACATGCGCGCTACCATGAAAATTCCCGCCGTCACCATCGTGGCGGCATGGATCAGCGCGGAAATAGGTGTCGGACCCTCCATCGAATCCGGCAACCAAACATGCAGCGGAAACTGTGCGGACTTACCCATTGCGCCAACAAAGAGCAGAATACAGGTGACGGATAATAGCTCCCATGATGTGCCGGGAATGATCTCGATTGTCTGCGTCGCGATCTGCGGAGCCTGCGTGAATACTGCCACATAATCCAGCGTGCCAAAATACGTCAATACCATGCCGATGCCGAGCAAAAAGCCGAAATCGCCAACACGATTGACCAGAAAAGCTTTCAGGTTGGCATATATCGCCGTGGGGCGGGTATACCAGAAACCAATCAGCAGGTAAGAAACCAGGCCAACCGCCTCCCAGCCAAAGAAAAGCTGGAGGAAATTATTGGACATCACCAGCATCAGCATCGAGAACGTGAAAAGCGAGATATAACTGAAAAAACGTTGATAACCCGGATCCCCGCGCATATAACCAATAGTGTAAATATGTACCATCAGGGATACAAAACTCACCACGACCATCATGATTGCGGAGAGCTGATCAATCAGGAATCCAACCTCGAAGCGCGTATCGCCGGAGATCATCCAGGTATAAACGCTGCCGTTATAGATATTCCCTTTCAATACATCCATGAAAACGGTGATGGACGCAATCACGCACACGATCATCAACGCGATGGTGGCACGGTGACTCCAGGCTGGACCGATCAGACGGCCTAATAATCCCGCGATAAGCGCTCCCGCTAAGGGAGCCAACGGAATCAACAGATAAAGTTTTTGCATCTCAGTCATAAAAATTTATTATTTGTTTTTTTAAACCGCCGACACCGGATCTTGGGCCGGGCCTTCGGGGATCCTCTCCCGCAAATCACCCTTTGAGTTTATCCAGATCATCCACGTTGATGGTGCGCAAATTGCGAAACAGCACTACCAGTATCGCCAAGCCTATGGCGGACTCCGCCGCAGCTACAGTAAGAATGAAAAACACGAAAATTTGTCCCGATATATCCTGTAGGTAGTGCGAGAATGCGACAAAATTCATATTTACCGCCAGCAGCATCAGTTCGATCGCCATCAACAGAATGATCACATTCTTCCGGTTGAGAAAAATGCCGACAATGCTGATGGCGAACAGAATCGCACCAAGGACGAGGTAATGGGATAACGAAACCAAAGCTGACGACCCCTTTTCAGAACAACATCAAGATACGGCCTGGCACTTGCTTTTTATTCTTTCTTCTCGGACGGCATCGACACCATCCGCACCCGATCTGCGCGCTTTACTGCCACCTGCTTCGCCACGTCGAGACTCTTGGTGCCGGTACGCTGGCGTAAAGTCAGAGCTATGGCGGCCACTATCGCCACCAGCAAAATTACGGCTGCCAGTTCGAATGCATAAACATATTCCGTATAAATCAAACGGCCCAATTCCTTGGTGTTGCTGTAATCGGCGGTACGCGAAGGCGGCACCGGCATTTCCTTGATGCCGAACTGCCCGCCCATCATCACCATGGCCATTTCAGCCGCCATCACTAGCGCCAAAAACGCGCCAAACGGAAACCATTTCCAGAATCCCTCCCGCAGCCGATCGAGGTTGATATCCAGCATCATCACCACGAACAGGAACAGCACCATTACTGCGCCGACATACACCAGCACCAGCGTAATCGCGAGAAATTCCGCCTCTAACAGCAGCCACAATCCGGCTGAGGTAAAAAAAGCCAGCACCAGTAGCAAGGCCGAATGCACCGGGTTACGGGCAGTAATGACACCCAATGCGGATGACACCAGCACTGCCGAAAAAAAGTAAAAAATTATATCCTGAAAACTCATGTGTAATTAACGGCAAGATTCATCGGTAGCCCGCATCTGCTGCCCTGTCTTTGGCTATCTGCTCCTCATACCGATCTCCCACCGCCAGCAACATCTGCTTGGTGTAGATCAGGTCACCGCGTTTTTCGCCGTGGTACTCGAGAATCCGGGTCTCGACGATGGAATCCACAGGGCAGGATTCCTCGCAGAAACCGCAAAATATACATTTTGTCAGGTCGATGTCGTAACGCGTGGTACGGCGGGTCCCATCATCACGCTGCTCGGATTCGATGGTGATCGCCAGCGCTGGACACACTGCCTCGCACAGCTTGCAGGCAATACAACGCTCTTCTCCGTTGGGGTAACGGCGTAGCGCGTGGAGCCCACGAAAGCGAGGGGATTGCGGTGTTTTTTCCTCGGGAAAGTGAACCGTAATTTTACGCGCAAACATATATCGTCCGGTCAGCATCATCCCCTTGACCAGTTCAAACAACAAGAAAGTACGGAAAAAATCCTTGATACGGTTCATGGCTTTCTCCTCTCTCAGTGAAACCACAGATTAAGTGGAAACGAATTCCGAAGCGATGGGGGAAACTGCATCACCAAACCTAGCAGCAGTATCCAGACAAGCGTGATCGGAATGAACACCTTCCAGCCAAGACGCATGATCTGATCATAGCGGTAGCGTGGAAAGGTGGCGCGGAACCAGAGAAAACAAAACAATAAAAACGCTATTTTCAGTACCAGCCAGATGAACCCCGGAATCATGGTAAATGGTACGATATCGACTGGCGGCAGCCACCCCCCCAGGAATATGAGGCTGGCAAGCGTTGCCACTAAAATCATATTGGAGTATTCCGCCAGAAAGAAGACCGTGAAAGCCATGCCGGAATACTCGACATGGAACCCGGCAACTATTTCCGACTCACCCTCAGCCACATCGAATGGGGCACGATTCGTTTCAGCCACCCCGGAAATAAAATACACCAAAAACATGGGAAACAGCGGAATGAGATACCAATTGATAAAGCTGCCGCCCTGCTGACCCCTGACGATATCGCTCAGGTTCAAACTTTGCGACATCATCAGTACGCATACCAGCGCAAAACCCATTGCCAGCTCGTAAGAAACCACCTGTGCAGCGGAACGCATCGCGCCGAGGAACGCATACTTGGAATTGGATGCCCAGCCTGCGATGATAACCCCATAAACACCCATGGAGGTCATGGCCAGAATATAAAGCAGACCAGCATTCACATCGGCCAATACGACTTCCGGAGAAAACGGCACTACTGCCCAAGCTGCCAGTGCTGGTGCGAAAGTCAGCACCGGAGCCAGCACAAACAGAAATTTATTCGCACCACTGGGAATGATGATTTCCTTCATCACGGCCTTTACCGCATCCGCTATGGGCTGCGCCCAACCACCCAGCCAGGGAATGCCGAAGAAAGTTACCCGATTGGGTCCAACACGGATCTGCATGGAAGCGATAATCTTGCGTTCCGCAAACGTGAGGTAGGCCACGGCAAGCATCAATGGCAGTATGATGGCGACGATCAACAACGCGTTCTTTGTCAGGACGAAAAGAGCGGGACCCCACTCGGAGCCGAACAAATTCCCGAATAATTGTTGTGCATATTCCATCAAATAACCCCGATTGCTTCCATCACAATCGTTCCACCAAAATCTCACCGAACATTTCACCCAGTGCAGCCGTCAGAGGATGCGCGCCAGCCACACGCACACAATTGGCAGGTAGTTTGTCGTCCCGGGCTGCCGGCAATTGCGCTTCGCCCTCTCCCTGCTTCAACCTTACGTTGTCACCCGCGCGTATGCCGAGCTTATCCATCAAGTCACCCGGCATCCATGCCAGCGGTGCCACTGCGTCCCGTGTGCGCTGCAACGATTCGGCGCGGCGCACAATGAGGTCAGCTTGATAGATCGGGACTTCACCGATGCGCTGGGCTCCATTACGGGCCGGCTCAACATCACCTGCAACGAAATTCCTCAGATTGTTATTCAGACGAGTACTGACTTCGCCATCAGCCGGGAGAATCTCCGCACGCACCTGCTCCGGTGTATCGTAATCAAAACCATCAAGCTCCAGCATGTTGCCCAGCACCCGCAAGACCTTCCACGCCGGACGCGTGTCGGCGAGCGGCGCAACCACACCATTGAAACTTTGCACGCGGCCCTCGGTATTGATAAAAGTGCCGGAGGTTTCAGTAAATGGCGCAATCGGCAACAGCACGTCAGCGTAGTTACCCTCGAAAATGGCCCGGCTTTTGTAAGCACTCATCATCACCACCAGCTCCGCCGCATCCAGTGCCTTCATTGTTTGCTGCGGATTGTAGCTGTCCAGTTCCGGCTCCAGATTCATCAGCACGTAAGCCTGGCAACGCTGCAAAGCATTGACGCTTTCCGGTCCTGGCTGAAGAGAGCCATTGGTTGACATACCCAAAGCGTCATCTCCGGGAATTGCCCCGGCAATATAGGCCCCGACACTATTGGCGGCTTCACCCAGTACACCGAATGCTGCTTCGGTAATTTGTGCAATATGCTGTGCCAGCACGTGAATATCCGCATACCGTGGATGATGTTGCGCCATGTTGCCGAGAAAAACCGCAGCAGGCTTATTATCAACGAGGCTGGCTGCCATCGCCCGCGCGGTATCCGTCACGCTGATGGAATTCAACGCGTTTTTGGCCGCATCAGGAATTTCCACCCCTTTCAATTCGGCGGCGGCCTTCAGGACCTGTGCAAGCGTCGCCGCCATTGCAGCAGGCGCGACGATGGCACGATTGGCAATCTTGATAAGAAGATCATCATCGACCGGATTGACCAGATTCACCTGGGCGCCCTGCTTCCCCGCCTGACGCAAACGCTGCGCGATGAGAGGGTGATCCTTGCGCAGGGTGCTACCGACAACCAGCGCCGACTTCAACTGGGAAATATCGGCAATGCTCATCCCCAGCCAGGGCGCACCTTGCAACTGGCTATCCGCACGAAAATCAGACTGGCGCAGGCGATGATCCACATTCCCGCTCCCCAGTCCCCGCACAAGTTTTTGTAGCAGATAGAGCTCTTCCAGGGTGCTGTGAGGGGAAGCCAATGCGCCGATACGTTGTACGCCATATTTTTCTTTTACGGCGATCAATCCACCGGCAACGAATTCCAGCGCGGCCTGCCAGCCGCATTCCTGCCATCGGCCGTCACGTTTTATCATCGGCGTACTCAAACGCTCCTCCGAGTTGAGTCCCTCGTAGGAAAAACGATCCTTATCCGACAACCAGCACTCGTTGATTTCCTCATTCTCGCGCGGCAACACACGCATCACACGATTCTGCTTCACCTGGACCACCAGATTGGAACCAAGACCGCAATGCGGACTCACGGACTTCCTCCGCGATAATTCCCAGGTGCGGGCCGAATAGCGAAATGGCTTGCTGACGAGCGCGCCTACCGGACAGAGATCGATCATATTGCCGGACAATTCGGAGTCCACCGTGCTGCCGACAAATGACAGGATTTCAGCATGTTCGCCGCGACCTGCCAACCCCAGCTCCATGATGCCGGCAATTTCCTGGCCAAATCGCACGCAACGCGTGCAATGGATACAGCGAGTCATATCGGTGGAAATCAGCGGACCAAGATTCTTGTTTGCCACGACACGCTTGGCTTCGGTATAACGTGATGCGCTCGCTCCATAGCCCACCGCCAGGTCCTGAAGCTGGCATTCGCCGCCCTGGTCGCAAATAGGGCAATCGAGCGGGTGATTAATGAGTAGAAACTCCATCACGCCTTTTTGTGCCGTTACCGCCTGTCCGGAGTGAGTGGATACCTTCATGCCTTCCATGGCGGGCGTGGCGCAGGCAGGCAAAGGCTTGGGTGCTTTCTCTACTTGAACCAGGCACATGCGGCAATTGGCGGCGATGGAAAGCTTCTTGTGGTAACAAAAATGGGGAATGTATATACCCAGCTGGTTAGCGCCGTCCATGACAGTGCCGTTCTTGGGCACGGATACCTGTTTACCGTCGATTTCGAAATTGATCATTGGATACTTACTCTCGGATTAACCACGAGCAGGTGTAAACAAGAAAGAGAGCCCAATTGGCATTATCCATGCTGTGCGCGTTATACCATACATCTCTTGTGCTCAATATGGTATGCAAACTCGTCACGGAAATGCTGAATCATGGCACGTACCGGCATGGCAGCCGCGTCACCCAGCGCGCAGATGGTACGTCCCTGAATATTGTCGGCAACGTTGTTCAGCAGATCCAGATCTTCCATCCGGCCCTTGCCAGTTTCGATACGGTGCACGACACGATAGAGCCAACCGGTGCCTTCTCTGCACGGTGTGCATTGACCGCAGGATTCCTCAAAATAAAAGTATGATAATCGCTCCAGAGCCTTCACCATGCAGGTGGTATCGTCCATAATGATAACCGCGCCGGAACCCAGCATGGAACCGGCTTTGGCAATGGAATCATAATCCATATCGGTTTGCATCATGACATCGCCGGGCAGCACCGGCATGGATGAGCCGCCGGGAATACACCCTTTCAGTTTCCGCCCGCCCCGCATGCCACCCGCCATTTCCAGCAATGTTGCGAATGGCGTACCCAACGGCACTTCGTAGTTGCCCGGCTTGTTGACATGGCCCGAAACAGAGAAAAGCTTGGTACCACCATTATTGGGCTTGCCGAGTTGCAGAAATTTCTCGCCACCGTTGCGAATGATCCAGGGCACAGAAGCGAACGTCTCGGTGTTATTGATGGTGGTAGGCTTGCCATAAAGTCCGAAACTGGCCGGAAAAGGGGGCTTGAAGCGCGGCTGGCCTTTCTTTCCTTCCAGTGATTCCAGCAATGCGGTTTCCTCGCCACAGATATAGGCGCCATAGCCATGATGGTTGTATAACTGAAAACTGAAACTGGAACCCAGGATGTTATTCCCCAGATATCCTGCGGCACGCGCTTCATCCACCGCTTCTTCCATGCGCTCATAGGTATCCCAGATTTCGCCATGAACATAGTTATAGCCCGTCTTGATACCCATAGCATAGGCGCCAATGATCATGCCCTCTATCAGAATGTGCGGGTTATGCCGCATGATGTCGCGGTCTTTGAACGTGCCCGGCTCGCCTTCATCGGAATTACATACCAGATACTTATCGCCCTCGTACTGCTTGGGCATGAAACTCCATTTCAGCCCGGTCGGGAAACCTGCGCCGCCACGCCCGCGCAGTGCGGATTTTTTTACTTCTTCAATGATCTTTTCCGGCGGAATATTTTCGTTCAGAATTTTTCTCAGCGCAGCATAGCCTTCGCGCTGCTCGTAATGCTCAAGCCGCCAGTCATCAGCATCCGATGGATTCAGTCCCGTCAGCAGTATCTGCGCAAGCTGAGTCATTTGCTCAACTCCTCCAGCAGTTGGTCGATATTGTCGTTGGACATGAAACTGCACATGCGCTTGTTATTGACCAGAAGGACAGGTGCATCACCGCACGCCCCCATGCACTCGCCCTCTTTCACAGTAAATTTTCCGTCGACGGTAGTCTGATTGAAAACGACTCCGAGCTTTTTCTGAATATGGGCTACTGCCTCGTTGGCGCCAGACAGCGCACAGGGAAGATTCGTGCAAACGGTAATCTTGTATTTACCCAGCGGCTGAAGATTGTACATATTGTAGAATGTCGCCACTTCATAGACCGCGATTGGCGGCATCCCAAGATAATGCGCGACAAAATCCATGATCTCATTGGCCAGCCACCCTTTCTCATCCTGGGCAATGGCGAGCGCTGACATTACTGCCGACTGCCTTTGATCAGCGGGATATTTGGCGACTTCACGGTCGATTTTCTGTATGGACTCTGGGCTTAACATCTCGATTTAGCGATTAAATTGTGTTTGACATTATCTGTCTATTTCACCAAACACGATGTCCTGCGTACCGATGATAGCCACGACATCAGCGATCATATGGCCACGCGACATTTCATCCAGCGCCGCCAGATGAGGAAAGCCGGGCGCGCGGATTTTCAGGCGGTACGGCATGTTGGCACCATCCGATACCAGATAGATGCCGAATTCACCTTTGGGATGCTCAACGGCCGCATAAGCCTCGCCCGGTGGCACATGAAAACCCTCGGTAAAAAGCTTGAAGTGATGAATCAGCTCTTCCATATTCTGTTTCATCTCCATGCGCGCGGGCGGCGCGAACTTGTGGTTATCGGTGATCACCGGACCGGGATGCTTGCGTAGCCACTCGACACACTGCTTGATGATACGGTTGGATTGGCGGAATTCCTCAATTCTCACCAGATAACGATCATAACAATCGCCATTGACCCCTACCGGTATGTCAAAATTTACCTGGTCATAAACCTCATAGGGCTGCTTTTTCCGCAAATCCCATTCCACCCCCGAGCCGCGCAGCATCGGACCGGTAAAGCCAAGCGCTTTGGCACGTTCGGGCGAGACTACACCAATACCTACCAGGCGCTGTTTCCAGATACGATTGTCGGTAAGCAGGGTTTCATACTCATCCACGTAGGTAGGAAAACGGTTGGTAAAGTCTTCGATAAAATCCAGTAGCGAACCGCTACGATTTTCATTGAGTATTTTGGTACTTTTTTCGTTATGGATTTTAGATGCCTGATATTGCGGCATTGAGTCCGGCAGATCCCGATAGACTCCACCAGGACGGTAATAGGCGGCATGCATTCGGGCACCCGACACCGCCTCATAACAATCCATCAAGTCCTCCCGGTCGCGGAAAGCATAGAGAAATACCGTCATTGCCCCCACGTCCAGCGCATGCGCGCCCAGCCACAATAGATGGTTGAGTATGCGCGTGATCTCGTCAAACATTACCCGGATATATTGTGCACGCAATGGCACCTCAAGCTGGAGCAACTTCTCGATGGCCATTACATAGGCATGCTCATTGGACATCATGGAGACGTAATCCAACCGATCCATATAGGGCACTGATTGAATGTAAGTTTTATACTCAGCCAGTTTTTCGGTCGCGCGATGTAGCAGTCCGATGTGCGGATCGGCGCGCTGAATGACTTCACCATCCAGCTCCAGCACCAGGCGTAGCACCCCATGCGCCGCCGGATGTTGCGGCCCGAAGTTCATGGTGTAGTTGCGTATCTCAGCCATGCTCGGAATATCTTCGCTGCGGAGATTTCATTCACTATCTCCATAATGCTCTTCGCGGATCACGCGCGGCGTGATCTGGCGTGGTTCGATGCTAACCGGCTGATAAATCACGCGTTGCTGATCAGGATCATAGCGCATCTCAACATTACCGCTTAATGGGAAATCCTTGCGGAACGGACTGCCGATAAACCCATAATCCGTAAGAATGCGACGCAAATCGGGATGGCCGGTAAAAATAATGCCGTAAAGATCAAACGCCTCCCGCTCGAACCAATTGGCGGATGGCCATACTCCAATCACCGAATCCAGAACCGGAAATTCGTCATCATCGGCGAATACCTTGACTCGCAGCCTATAGTTATGATTGACGGAAAGTAGATGATATACGGCAGCAAAGCGTTTGCCGCGCCGATCGTTCTCAGAGGCGGATTCCGTACCATAGGTTGAATAATCCACCCCGCACAAATCGATAAGAATTTCAAACTTCAGGTCGGCATGGTCGCGCAGAGTCTCCATCACCGGTAACGTATCTGCAGGAGAGATCACTATCGTTAGTTCACGCAGTCGCTCACTGGCGCTGACGAGTTTACCGGTCAGCACATTCTGAAGGCAAAAGGAGAGCGTTTCCAGGCGAGAGGACGACATATATGACTCAGCGGGCTATGGTATTGGTGCGGTGAATCTTGTTCTGCAACTGTATAATACCGTAGAGTAGCGCCTCCGCCGTTGGCGGACAGCCAGGGACATAGATATCAACCGGTACGATGCGGTCACAACCACGCACAACAGAGTAAGAGTAATGATAATAACCGCCGCCATTGGCACAGGAACCCATGGAAATTACCCAGCGAGGCTCCGCCATCTGATCGTAAACCTTGCGCAGTGCGGGTGCCATTTTATTGCATAACGTGCCGGCCACAATCATCACGTCCGATTGACGCGGACTCGGGCGGAATACGATGCCAAAACGATCCAGGTCATATCGTGAAGCGCCGGCCTGCATCATTTCCACCGCACAGCATGCAAGGCCAAAAGTCATCGGCCACATGGACCCGGTACGTCCCCAGTTGATGACGTTGTCCAGACTTGTGGTTACAAAACCTTTTTCCATCGCATCGTTAGCGCTCATAGCATTAATCCCATTCCAGGGCACCCTTCGTCCACTCGTAAATAAAACCGACGACAAGTATGCCGAGAAAAACTATCATTGCGACAAAACCGAATAAACCAATCTCATTCAATACCACCGCCCATGGAAACAGGAAAGCAATCTCCAGATCAAACAGAATGAACAAAATGGCAACCAGATAATAGCGTACGTCAAACTTCATACGTGCATCTTCGAATGCTTCAAAACCACATTCATAGGGCGAGAGCTTCTCGCTGTCAGGACGATTGGGTGCAAACATCCAGCCCAGAGCCATCGGTACCACACCTACGGCAAGGCCAATCAGGATGAATAACAAAATAGGAAAATAATTTTCGAGCATTTACGCAATAAAAAATAAAGGACTAAAGAAACCAGGCAACCATTTATGCTCTAAAGCATCTGTTTACCCGATTCTCAGCCCTATGCGACAGAATTGGTGCCGACGGCGAGACTCGAACTCGCACAGCTTTCGCCACCGCCCCCTCAAGACGGCGTGTCTACCAATTTCACCACGTCGGCGGCTTAGCTTGAGTTCTAGTCTGAGGCTTAACTATATTAGAACACAGCTTTAATCAATTGTTCAATTAATTCATAATCAATATTATTTTGGTATTTCCGTGGCCTTCGAGGCATCTGCGCCCACAGGAACTGCCGGAGCCGGAGCCGGTTCTGCTGGCTTGGATGATTGAACCGGTATCGCTTTATCCATTACCCCCCCGCTTTCGGTCTTATGACTGGAAAGGTATGTAAGCCCAAGACTGGTAATGAAAAACACGGCGGCCAGCGCACCGGTCATCCTGCTCAGAAAATTTGCCGAACCGCTGGCACCAAATAAACTTCCCGACGAGCCGCTGCCAAAGGCGGCACCCATATCGGCACCCTTACCGTGTTGTAACAGAACCAGGACAACTACAGTTATGGCCGACATTACATGTACTACCCAGATGAGTGTTTCCAACGCCTACTCCAAAATGAGTTAATCTTTTGCCGCGCGGCAGATTGTGATGAATTCATCGGCAATGAGCGAAGCGCCGCCAATCAATCCTCCGTCAATGTCCGGCATGGCAAACAGCTCTTCAGCATTGTTTGCCTTGACACTGCCGCCATAAAGAATTTGCAACCCGGCAGCCACTTCGGGATTGTGAGCAGCGATCCTGCCACGAATAAAGGCATGCACATCCTGAGCCTGCGCAGGTGTAGCGGTTTTACCGGTTCCGATAGCCCATACCGGCTCATAAGCTACCACCAACTTATCCATCGCTTTTATACCTTCCAATTCGATTATTGCGTCCAGTTGCTCCGCGACCACTTGCTCGGTGACGGCAGACTCGCGCTGATCCAGGGTTTCACCAACACATAGAATGGGTATTAATCCAGCCGCCCGAGCTGCCTTGACCTTAAGCGCCACGGTATTACTATCTTCATCGTATAATGCACGTCGTTCCGAATGTCCGACAATTACGTAGCGGCATCGGAAATCCGCCAGCATAGCTGCTGATACCTCACCCGTGTAAGCGCCTTTGTCATACTGACTCACATTCTGGGCGCCCCAGTAAACCTGAGTGTCCTGCAACAATAACTGCACCTGGGAAAGATAAGGATAAGGTACGCACAAGGCCAAGCCGACCCCACGCAACCCTACGGTTCCGGCGATGATTGCTTTCAGTAAATCCTGATTCTGCCCCAATTCGCCATGCATTTTCCAGTTGCCTGCAACCAGCTTTGAACGCATAGCCATCGTACCCGCCTTTGTCCTTGAAAGCTGCGAATGTTACCTGTGAATGGGTACCGGGTCAATCAGGAGGCGAGCGATATCGCCGAGAATAAGAGCCCGAAAATAAATAAAATAATATGAATGAAGAAGGTACGATTAAAACGAAGGATGCGGCGATCCTATTTGGAAATTCATGAGAACGAAAGGTTGAAGCCTTCCGTCAATCGGTAAAACGGCAAATACTTTGGCGTAATACTACATACCACATACTACACTGTATATTTTTGTGGAATGAAAGTTCAATATCACCTTATTCGTCTATCCAAAACGCCCAGTAATGTAATCTTCCGTTTGTTTATTTTTGGGCTTGATGAAAATAGTATCGGTCACGCCGAACTCGATAAGCTCGCCCAGATACATATAAGCGGTGTAATCCGATACGCGTGCCGCTTGCTGCATATTGTGGGTGACAATGAGAATGGTAACCCTGTCTTTCAGGTCGGCGATAAGTTCCTCAATGCTGGCGGTGGCAATGGGATCAAGCGCCGAAGTGGGCTCATCGAATAGCAGGATTTCGGGATCGGTGGCGAGCGCTCTGGCGATGCATAAACGTTGCTGCTGACCACCCGAAAGATTGTAAGCGAGTTGCTTCAAACGATCTTTCACTTCGTCCCATAGCGCTGCGCCGCGCAGAGCCTCTTCCACCTTCTCATCCAGCACGGCACGCTGCCTTACACCCCGCACTCGCAGTCCATATGCAACATTTTCATAAATGGATTTCGGAAAAGGATTGGGTTTCTGGAATACCATGCTGACTCGCATTCGCACTTCGATTGGGTCTACATTGCGCGAAAGTATATTGACGTTGTCCGGATGCAGAATTATGTCGCCAACGTAACGGTTACCGGGATAAAGATCGTGCATGCGGTTGAAGCAGCGCAAGAAAGTGGATTTGCCGCAGCCGGAAGGGCCAATTAACGCGGTTACCTGCTTTTCGTGCAGCACCATATTGATGTTTTTAAGCGCATGGAACGCTCCATAATAAAAACTCAAATCCCTGGCTTCGGATTTATATTGAACTGGAATGGCATCCACAACAGGGTTGCCTCCCATGGAACTCTCTACCATTTGATGTTCTTTCGCATACGATAGCGCAAGTAGATGGCTAGCGCATTCATGGTGAGGGTCATTACTACGAGAACCGATCCCGCTGCCGCCGCATTGATCTGAAATTCTTCTTCGGGCCGCGATATCCAGTTGAACATCTGTATCGGCATCACGGTAAATGGTGCCATCAGCCATTCAAAGGATATAAAGGGGAATTCAGGCTTTATCGGAGAGGGTGGCAGAAAAGCAATAAAAGTCAGTGCACCAATCGTAATGATAGGCGCTGTTTCTCCAATCGCGCGCGCCAAACCGATAATAACGCCCGTCAGAATTCCCGCTGCGGAATAGGGCAGCAGATGATCAGAGACGGTTTGCCATTTGGTTGCACCAAGGGCATAGGCACCCTCGCGAATGGCAACGGGAATGGCGCGTATCGCCTCACGGGTTGCAACAATCACTACCGGCAGGATCAACAACGCCAACGCCAAACCAGCCGACAGGATACTTTGGCCAAATCCCAGCTGATGCACGAACAGGCCCAACGCCAACAGTCCATAAATGATGGACGGCACACCGGCAAGATTGGTAACATTGATTTCGATGATCTCGGTAATGAGATTTTTCGATGCGTATTCTTCCAGATAAATACCTGCTCCGATACCCATCGGCACGGCTGCTATCGCTGTCACCAGCATTACCAGTGTGGTACCAACCCAAGCAGAAAGTATGCCCGCTGAGCCCGGACGGCGCGACGGGAAAGTAGTAAAGAAATCCCACGACAAGCGCGGCATCCCGTCAATCAGCATGCGGGAGAATAATGCCATGAATGTCAGCACCGCAATCATCAACACCAACACCCCGGTGATCATAAAAACCAGATCCCAAAATTTGTGGCGTGCAATGATGGTACGAATTTCGGTTAGGTCTTTATCATTCCTCATCAACCAGATCCAGGAAAGAAGAGTGAAATATATTTATCATAAAACTAAAAATCAAGGTGACGAAAAAATTTGATAGCCAGAATTAACTGGACGCATGCAATTATCGATCGTCCTGGATTCAATACACTTCACGATAACGCTTGCGCAAAACATGCCCGATAACATTAAAGGTAAGCGTCAATAGCAGTAACGTAAGTCCCGCAGCAAAAATAGTCTGGTAGCCGATGCTACCATGTGGCAGATCACCCAGACTGACCTGTACGATATAGGCGGTAATGGTAGCCGCTGGCTCCATCGGGTTCCAGGTTAAATTGGGCTGCATGCCAGCGGCTATGGCCACCACCATGGTTTCTCCCACAGCGCGGGAAATTCCTAGAATATAGGCAGCGGCAATGCCGGAAAAAGCTGCCGGCATCACTACTCGAATAGCCGTCTGGAACCGCGTCGCACCCATCGCGTAGGAACCTTCGCGCAAATGCATGGGCACCGCGCGCATTGCGTCTTCCGCCATGGAACTGACATAGGGAATAATCATGATGCCCATCACCAGCCCAGCGGAAAGCAGGCTGAAGCCTGGCAGTTCAGGAAAAATTTTCTGTAGTAGAGGCGTAACAAACAGTAATGCAAAGTAACCATACACGACAGTTGGTACGCCACCTAACAGCTCAAGAAAAGGTTTGGCGATTTCACGCACGGCAAAAGGTGCAAATTCAGAAAGATATATGGCGGTAATAGTACCCAGGGGGATCGCTACCGATAGGGCCACAGCGGAACTCACTACAGTACCGGAAATCAGCGGAAGTATGCCGTAGTGCGCATCATCAAACAGCGGCGTCCATTGGGTATCAGTGAGAAAATCCCAAAGCGAAACATGCTCAAAAAACACGAACGACTCCTTCACCAGCATTACTACGATGGCAATAGTAATTGCGACTGATGCAAATGCCATCAGAAATAGTATGGCTTCAATAAAGCGCTCGCCCAAATGACGACGGTAGCTATACCCGAGTCTTTTGGGTAGGCTGGTTTCGGGGGGGGGATGTGAAATCACGGACAGATGCCTTCTGAAGGGAGGCGTTTCTTGAACAAGCCTAATATTACGATGGGTATGTTACAGTCTCGTGACACGTTGTAACAGAGTAACTCGAACCGGACACCTCATCCGGGAGTTGACCGGCACAAGTCAAACCAGAGAAATGGCCAGGGTCCATTTTTAATGAAACCCCGGATCGTTATGATTTGTATTCTTTTCAGCTTTGAAATCATCAAACGTACCTGGAACAAGCCGAATCAGCCCAACAGGCTGGATTATTTGCCAAGTGTCCTCAATCGATCTTGCGGAAGCTTTCGATTAATGGAGTTCAATGAAAAATTAGGCTAATTGAGGAACTACTGATCGAGGTAAAAAACAGCCGACCTCCGATAGCATAATCGCTCGAGATCAATGTGAGGCGCATACAAAACCTATCTATAACAGCCATTGACAATGGAAAGAGTGCGCAATTACAACAGGTGCATATTGCCAAAAAATCGTATTTGAACTGACAGCTGTGTCAATCAAACGGAAAAATAATCAGGTTCGATCAATCCTCTTCCTCCTCATCCTTATCCTTCTTTTCGGGCTTGAGGACCATTTTGCCTTCCTTGCGGCTGGCATTGAGGTCAGTCTCGGCAACCTCCTTGTGCACCAGGTTCTGATGGCAGTCGATGCAGGTAGCGCCCTCGGTCTCCATCTTCTTGTGCGCGGCCTTGGCATCGGCCCCCGGCGGCTGCGGGTCCTTGTGGCATTCCC
>JBDTKY010000099.1:0-9845 GCA_039935055.1 Nitrosospira sp. | reverse complement strand
AACCTGCATTTTCTCCGAACTCATTTACATTCCTGAAAATATGCTTGCAATCATTGGCGGTACCGGTATGACTAAACTCGCCTGTCTTGAAATATCACATCGGCAGATCATGAGAACACCCTATGGCGAACCGTCCGGCCCGCTGACTTTTGGTAAAATCGGTGACAATAAGGTTGTGTTCCTTGCGCGCCACGGCTATGGCCATACTATTCCGCCACACGCGGTCAACTATCGCGCAAACCTGTGGGCGCTGCACTCATTGAACTTGTCACGAGTGATAGCAGTTGCGTCGGTGGGCGGGATCCGTGCCGATTTTACCCCCGGCATGGCCGCCATTCCTGATCAGATTATTGATTACACCCATGGCCGTCAGTATACTTATTACGAAGGCATAGATAAACCGGTTACCCATATTGATTTTACCGAACCGTATTGCCAGATAACGCGTAAATGCCTGCTGGAAGCAGCCAAATGGGCGAATGAAAAAGTAATTGACGGGGGTGTCTATGGTGCTACCCAAGGGCCACGCCTGGAAACTGCGGCGGAAATCAACCGGCTGGAGCGAGATGGGGCTGATATGGTGGGGATGACAGGCATGCCGGAAGCAGCGCTAGCTAAAGAGCTGGGCCTATGCTACGCCACTATCGCGGTGGTGGCGAACTATGCTGCCGGCCGCCAAACGAGCGCTCATGCCATAAAGCTGGAAGATGCACATGCTGTTTTAGAAAAAGCGATGGGGAGTGTCAGAAATATTCTCGAACGCGTGGTGGAACTAAATGGCGATTAAACCGGTATTGAAAATGGGTGATCCTCGTTTGCTGGAAGTGGCTCAGAAGGTGAAGAAATTCAGCACACCCGAACTCGATGTCCTGATTCAGGACATGCACGAAACCATGGAAGCGCTGGATGGCGCGGGATTGGCCGCACCACAGATTGGAGTCGGCCTTCAAGTCGTGATATTTGGTGTGAAGCGTAATCCACGCTATCCCGATGCGGAGGAAGTGCCATATACGGTGCTGTTGAATCCGGAGTTGGCGCCCCTCACAGAAGAAGTCGAACAGGATTGGGAAGGCTGCCTTAGTGTTCCCGGTCTGCGCGGGATGGTGCCACGCTTTGCCAGACTGCGCTATCGGGGTTCGGATCAGTACGGTAGGTCTATAGACCGAAGCGTGGAGGGGTTCCACGCCCGTGTCGTGCAACATGAATGCGACCATTTGCAAGGCATCCTTTACCCTATGCGCATCACGGATTTCCGTACCTTCGGTTTTACCGACGTTTTGTTTCCAGGTCAGGCATTAATGGACGAGTAGGACAATAGCCGCCAGAAATAGTCACTCAGGGGCAAACGGACACGCAATGACAGCGAGCAAAGATCTATCAGCGTATCAATTTATAATGCATAAAATGGGATTTGCACACGTCATTCGCTATGGCTAATCTGCTTTTCATCCATTCTCAATTCAGAGCAGGCCAGTTGTTGCGCTAACAATTGAGCCAGATGACGAGCACTCCGCTTTCCGCTCTCAACAACGATATGCGCCGTCTCCCGGTAAAGCGGGTCACGTTGAGCGTAAAGCTCAGTCAATTTCCTGCGAGGATCCGAAGTTTGAAGCAATGGGCGGTTTTTATCTTGCCGGGTTCGCCGCCACAAATCGTCAACTGTCGCTCGCAGGTAGATTACTATGCCATTGCGCATTAACATCTCGCGATTTTCGATGCTCAGCACTGCGCCACCTCCCGTGGCAAGCACGATGTTTTCGGTTCTCGTCAATTCCCATAACATTTCTGTTTCGCGCTTGCGAAAGCCAGCCTCTCCTTCAATTTCAAAAATTACCGGGATACTGACCCCGGTTCGTTTCTGGATCTCACGATCTGAGTCAAAAAACGTTTTGTTCAGGAAGTTGGCCAAAAATTTCCCAACAGTAGTTTTCCCCGCGCCCATCATGCCCACGAGGAAAATGCTACCGCTCATCTCATCTGCGGCGTCTGTGTCGTTATTTAACGACACTGTTGCATTCACTGTTCCGTTAGTGGAATTCATTCGCGTAATTGTAGCGGAAATACCATAAATTCGTGCGTACACGAAAAATGTGCGAGTTGCCGAACGTGGCGGCCGAGCTTAATTCCGCCCCTCTTGAAGCTGCGCAGGTATTAATAGCGAACTACGATGATGTATCGAGGGAATTTGAGAAAAGCCTGAAAGGTACTATATTTTGTGGATATTCCATTTTCCTGATAGGTTTAAGCATGATCCAAATCTTGCCATTAACGTTCACGGACGGCGTTTATGCGATCGTAGCAAGAGCACCATCGCGGGCAGCAATTGTCGCATCATCAATGTTCGGGTCTTGCGACCGAGTATCCCGGCCGTAACGGCCGCCCCGCCTTTTGCCGCCTTGCTCAATGATCGGCGTGGCACCACTGCCAACGTCGCGAGCAAGCCCAGGGCAGCGGAGTAGGGATGGTGCGTCAGAAATTTGAATGTATGGCTGCGTGGGAATGACTGGGTATCGACATGGTGATCCTCATCCGCATGGATGAATCGCGATCGATATGTGCTGCGGCTGGCGTGCATCCGCTCCAATAGCGCTTTTTTCTCATTTTCGAGAGCATCGCTCATACCACATCCTTCATCAGCTTGATATCCTGTTGCACCTCATTGCGCAGCGTGTCCAAAGCTGAAACAGGACTTTGCTGGTTTTGACTTGACACATAAGCCCAAAAAGCTATCAGGGCATAAAAAGCCGCCACCCCCCATGCAGCGGTTACCCGATAGGGGGTCTCCCAGCAGGTAACGATAACGGCCAGTCCCAGAAAAATCAGGCTTAAGACAGCAAACAGTGCCACCATCACAAAACTGATAATCCGCCTCTTCAGATTCTGCCCCTGAATCTCCACGGATATTCTCAACAACTCGAGATAATCGCCAATACGTTCCAGCGCAATCACCCCCAGTTGCTTGGCTTTTTCGATGGTCTCAAACATGGCGATAGCTCGACTTATGTGCCGGGGCCAGCAGATCAATCAGCGACGGGTAATCAGCAAACCCAGCAGAAAGCCGGCCACGGCGGCATAGCCCACCGATTCCAGCGGGCGTTCCTTTACGTAATTTCTGGAACACTCAACACCATGATCGAATTGTTCGCGGGCATCGTCTGCCAGATCCTTGGCGGCATCCTGGGTAGAGGCAACCTTCGCCATCAATTTTTCCTTAGCTTCTTCCAGATCAATATCCGATAAACTGGGGATGCGGGAAATGAGGTCATCCAGATCGGCTCTGAGATTGGCCAATTCCTCACTGGCGACGGCGCCCACTTTCCTGCCTGCCGATCTGGCAGCCCCGCCTACCTTCTGTGCCGCCACGCTTGCATGGTTCGCCAGATTTTCTGCCGCAGCGCGTGCATCGTCTGTTTTATTCGTGGAAGTGTTGTTTGCCATAGTTAGCTCCTTTTATAATAGTAATATGCCATATTCAAGCATAAAGTGACAGTTTCCTGCAATTGCTGGTTCCGGTATGTACGTTGACGCACATAATCAGACTGATTTTTGCTCGTTTCGACTACCTGTCTTTCTTACTATGCCCTATCCTCCCTCCTTGTTTTCTCATCATTGCACATGAGATAGATTTAATCGTGTGATCGGAAAGTGCCGCGTCTATTGATGGGCGTGGCGGCATGTCCGGTATTGAACAGGTTCAAATTGAGCGAGCCTCGGCAAAAATGATATAATTCAGGTTAATCTGGTTTTTGCGGCTAATCTCATTCCCATAATCCCGCTTAAATATCAGTTTAAATTCGCACATCCGCCTATTCCAAGGGTGCTCTCAGAAAGAGCTGCTATGGCGGATGGAGGCTCAACCCTGAAGGAGAAGTTCATGTCAGTAACCATGCGGCAAATGCTGGAAGCCGGTGTCCATTTTGGACATCAGACCCGTTTCTGGAATCCCAGGATGGCTCAGTATATTTTTGGTCATCGCAACAAGATACACATCATTAATCTGGAAAAAACCTTAGCGATGTACCAGGACGCAATAAAATACGTGCGTCAGTTATCGGCAAACAAGGGCAATATCCTATTCGTTGGTACTAAGCGTCAGGCACGCGACATCGTGCGTGAGGAAGCGCTCCGTTGCGGTTCCCCTTACGTTGATCAGCGCTGGCTCGGTGGAATGCTGACCAATTTCAAAACGATAAAACTATCCGTCAAGCGCCTGCATGACATGGAAGCAATGGCAGGGGATGGCACTCTCGATAAGCTTTCCAAGAAAGAGGCGCTTGGCATTCAGCGCGAATTAGAGAAACTTAATCGCAGCTTAGGCGGCATCAAGGACATGAAAGGAATTCCCGATGCCATGTTCGTAATTGATGTAGGTTACCAGAAAGGCGCTATCACGGAAGCCAAAAAACTCGGCATTCCGATAGTCGGTGTAGTGGATACCAACCACAGTCCTGAGGGGTTGGATTACGTAATTCCCGGCAACGACGATTCCAGCCAGGCGATACGCTTGTATGCACGCGGTGTGGCCGATGCGATTTTGGAAGGGCGTAACCAGATCGTGCACGAAATTATCGGAAACGAATTTGCGGAGATGGACGACGCAATAGTAGCGGAGTAGCGATCAGGTATAGCCCCATGTGAGATCTGGGTAAGAGCTCGTTCATCACATTGCTTTCTGTGGAGTCATGACGGCAATGTGAGCAGGCTGCGGTCTCTTTTAACTAATTTTGTATCTGGAGTGAATATGGCGGATATCACCGCACAGATGGTAAAGGAGTTGCGCGACATGACCGGTCTGGGCATGATGGAGTGCAAAAAAGCGTTGACTGAAACCGGCGGCGACATGAAATCAGCGGAAGATCAGCTCCGAATCAAGAGTGGTGCGAAGGCAAGTAAGGCCGCTGGACGAATCGCTGCGGAAGGAATGGTAGGAGCATTTATAGCGCCTGATGGTAAAAGCGGTGCGTTAGTGGAGGTCAATTGTGAAACTGACTTCGTTGCCAGGAATGAGGATTTTATCAATTTTGCTCGTGATCTGGCGCAGTTGTTGGCAGCGAAAGATCTGACGGACACGGAAGCGTTGGCGGCCGCTACCTTATCGAACGGCAAAAACGTGGATGAGTTCCGAAAAGCGCTGGTAATGAAGCTGGGTGAGAATATTAGCGTACGCCGTTTCGTGCGTTATATGACGCAGGGACATCTTGCTTCATATCTGCATGGCGCGAAAATGGGTGTGATGGTCGATTACACAGGCGGTGACGAGATGTTAGGCAAAGATTTGGCGATGCATATCGCTGCGAGCAAGCCAGTTTGCGTTTCAGGTGAGCAGGTTTCACCTGATCTGTTGGCGCGTGAACGCGCGATCTACAGCGCGCAAGCAGCGGAAAGCGGCAAACCTGCCGATATTATCGCAAAAATGGTGGATGGACGCATTGCTAAATATCTTGCCGAAGTAACATTGCTCGGTCAGCCTTTCGTCAAGGACCCGGATCAGACCGTGGGAAAACTACTCGCGTCAAAATCCGCCCAGGTTAATGGCTTTACCCTGTTCGTCGTGGGGCAGGGTATTGAAAAGAAATCTGGTGATTTCGCTGCTGAGGTGATGGCTCAAGTAAACCAAATGAAAGAAGACAAGGCCTCCAGCTAAACTAAAATATACATGATGACCACCGCTTATAAGCGTATTCTGCTGAAGCTCTCCGGCGAGGCTTTGATGGGTGACGACAGCTATGGCATTAACCGTGCTGTAATTGAGCGAATTGTCGCCGAAATAACAGATATAAGCCGGCTAGGCGTCCAGGTCGCAGTCGTTATCGGCGGCGGCAACATTTTTCGTGGCATGACTTTCGCTGAAGATGGAATGGATCGCGCCACCGCCGATTACATGGGAATGCTGGCTACTGTCATGAATGCCCTGGCGCTACAGGATGCCATGCGCCGTGCCGGGCTAGTAAGCCGGGTGCAATCTGCGTTACGTATTGATCAAGTGGTGGAACCTTATATTCGGGGTAAGGCGATGCGCTATCTGGATTCCGGCAAAGTGGTAATTTTTGCTGCTGGTACCGGCAATCCTTTTTTTACCACCGATACCGCTGCGGCATTGCGTGGGATGGAGATGAATGTGGATATCGTGCTCAAAGCCACCAAAGTGGATGGCGTATATAGCGCCGATCCCAAGACGGACCCCAGCGCCATACGCTACCAGAATCTGTCGTTTGACGCAGCCATTGCCCAAAACCTGAAGGTTATGGATGCTACCGCATTGACTCTTTGCCGGGATCAGAAGCTGCCGCTCAATGTGTTCAGTATCTTTAAGGCCGGAGCATTGAGACGGGTAGTGATGGGCGAAGACGAAGGAACGCTGGTGCAGGTGTGAATTCATTCAAGGGTTTTTAAATATTGAGTTACTGCAAGATGTACTTGCGGTAGTGCTTACATTTTCGTCTTTCTCTGTAATTAATAAATATTATGATCGCCGATATTAAGAAAGCCGCTGAACAAAAAATGCAGAAAAGCCTGGAGGCCTTGAAACTGGATCTAGGTAAAGTACGGACTGGCCGGGCTCATACTGGTCTCCTCGATCATGTTACGGTCGATTACTATGGTGCGCCCACGTTGATTAGTCAGGTGGCTAATGTAAATTTGGCGGATGCTCGTACTATCAGCGTTGCACCTTGGGAAAAGAAAATGTTGAGTGTGATTGAAAAAGCAATCCGAAATTCGGACTTGGGGTTGAATCCTGTAACCGTAGGCGAGATGATCCGTGTTCCGATGCCGCCGCTCACCGAGGAACGTCGTCGCGACCTCACCAAGGTAGTGAAACATGAGGCTGAAACCGCGCGCGTCGCGATGCGCAATATACGCCGTGATGCAAATGCCCATCTGAAGGATTTACTCAAGGAAAAAAATATTGCCGAGGATGACGAACGCCGCGGGCAGGATGAGATTCAGAAGCTTACCGACCGTCACATCGCAGAAATTGACAAACTATTGCAGACAAAGGAGAGTGAGTTGATGGCAATCTGAGCAGTCGGGCAATTCAAACGGCGCGGGGTAAAGAAGGCAAATCCGCGAATGGGTTCAAGAATTTGGATCTTTGCCATACCTTTAATTCAACTGTTTCTCCCATGTGTCTTACCACAAGCTCAACCCGCGAAATACCTGAAACCGGCACGATTCCCCAGCACATTGCCATCATTATGGATGGTAATGGCCGCTGGGCGAAAAACTACTTCATGCCTAGAGTGGCTGGGCATAAACGCGGGGTGGAGACGGTGCGGACTGCAATCAAGGCTTGTGTCGAGCGCGGTGTGGAATATCTCACTTTATTCGCTTTCAGCAGCGAAAATTGGCGTCGTCCGACGGACGAAGTTACATTCTTGATGCAACTTTTCATAACTGTGCTGGAACAGGAGGTTGCCAAGCTGCACGAGAACGGCATTTGCTTCAAGGTAATTGGTGATTTGTCAAAATTTGAGCCTAAAATAGTCGAGTTTATTCGTAATGGAGAAGCGCTGACCGCGAACAACACCCAATTTACGCTTACCATCGCAGCCAATTACGGCGGACGGTGGGATATTATGCAAGCCATTCGCAAGATGCTGGACCAACGTCCGGAACTAGCGACTTGTTTCGACGAGAAAGATTTAATGCAGTATTTTGCATTGAACTATGCTCCGGAACCCGATCTATTCATCCGCACCGGTGGTGAAAAGCGTATCAGCAACTTTCTATTATGGCAGCTAGCCTATACGGAGCTGTATTTCACCGATACCCTATGGCCGGATTTTGACGCTCGTGCACTTGATCTGGCCATTCAATCCTATCAGCAACGCGAGCGCCGCTTTGGACGTACCAGCGAACAGCTTCAAATGGCGCCGTCTGTTAACGGAGGCAGAGACATTGCCGTCACAAGAAGGGCGTAGCTTCTACGCCTTCTTGATCGGTGCCGCTTCCAGTTGGGTTTCCCTCCATTATGCTTAGGACCCGGATTTTTACCGCCATTATCATGTTATTCCTGTTTCTGGCGGCGCTATTTTACTTGTCAGCGATTTTCTGGATGGTATTGCTGCTTGCCCTGACAGTGACGGGTTCCTCGGAATGGAGCAAGTTGGCAAAATTCTCCATTACTAATGCCGTCATTTATCCAGTACTTACCGCGATGCTGGGCGGAGAACTGCTGTTTGTATTGAGCGAGGCGGTTTTGGTGGATCCGTATACGCCATCATTTATTTGGTTTTACGTCGTTTCATTGGTATTCTGGATGCTCGGCGTGCCGGTTTTGCTGAAGTTGAATCGTCCGATCAAGAATCCCCTCTTGCTGGCGCTAATAGGCTGGCTATTGCTATTGCCCACTTGCCTTGCCCTATACCAATTGCGGGCTATCGACCCGCTGCTCCTGCTAGGTTTCATGGCGACCGTCTGGATTTCCGATAGCGCCGCGTATTTTACCGGGCGCGCGCTGGGAAAGCATAAGCTCGCGCCCGATATCAGTCCCAGCAAGACCTGGGAGGGTGTGGCGGGAGCGCTGGCCGCTGTTTCTATTTATGCGATGGCATGGAGTTATATCGTCGGGGAAGAAGCCCATGGCATATTTCTGGTTCCGCTGCTGCTGCTGCTTGTTATGATGGGCATCATCGGCGATTTGTTCGAGTCCCTTATGAAACGTCATGCCGGACTGAAGGATAGCGGCAATATTTTACCTGGGCACGGTGGTATACTTGATCGCATTGACGCGCTTACTTCAACCCTGCCGATAGCTGTCTTATCCCTCTTATTTTTACAATCCGAACTATGATAACCATCCGTCATCTTACTATTCTTGGCTCTACCGGCACAATTGGAGTGAATACGCTGGATGTGGTTGCACGTCATCCTGATCGATTCCACGTTGTTGCACTTACCGCCAATAACAATTCCAGAAAGATGCTGGAACAATGCCGTCGTTTCCAGCCGCGTTATGCGGTAATGCTCGAAGCGGCGAGTGCCGAATGGCTGCAGACAGAAATTCGCGCAGCCGGACTTGCCATCGAGGTGTTATCTGGGGTTGAGTCGTTAGAGAAAGTGGCATCGCTGCCTGACGTGGATACGGTGATGGCGGCGATCGTTGGTGCGGCCGGCATCCGTCCCACATTTGCTGCCGCTGGTGCGGGTAAGAAAGTGTTGCTTGCCAATAAAGAAACCTTGGTCATGGCTGGGCGGATTTTTATGGATGTGGTCAAGCAGAATCACGCGACCCTACTACCGATAGATAGCGAGCACAACGCCATTCTCCAGTCGTTGCCTCAGAACTTCTCTGGGGATCTGAATAACTCCGGAGTACGCCGGATTTTGCTGACCGCCTCAGGCGGACCATTCCGGCAATTATCGCTGAACGCACTGGAGGATGTAACACCGGGGCAGGCATGCGCTCATCCTAATTGGGTGATGGGGCAGAAAATTTCGGTCGACTCCGCCACCATGATGAATAAAGGTCTTGAAGTCATTGAAGCGCATTGGTTATTTGACGCCGCACCTGAGCAGATTCAAGTAGTAATCCATCCTCAAAGCATAATTCATTCTATGGTCGAATATGTGGACGGTTCGGTGCTGGCACAACTTGGTAATCCCGATATGCGTACTCCGATTGCGCATGCCTTGGGTTTTCCTGAGCGAATTGAGGCTGGCGTGGCGCCTCTGGACATGTTCAAAGTGGCTCGTCTGGATTTCGAGGCTCCCGATTTTAAACGTTTCCCCTGCCTGGGGCTTGCATACCAGGCGCTGGCCGCTGGGGGTAGCGCGCCAGCAATACTCAATGCAGCCAACGAAGTAGCAGTTGAATCTTTTCTCAAGTGTCGCATGCCATTCAC
>JBDTKY010000098.1:0-4866 GCA_039935055.1 Nitrosospira sp. | reverse complement strand
TCTTTATGTCAAGGAATGAGGTACAGATGTGCAATATGTGCAAGAACATGCGGTCGAGGCGGGAAAGGTATTTTCTCGGTCAAGCCGGATATCTTTTTTTTCCACAATTGCTGTGGATAAGTTTGTTGATAAACTATGGACATTGTGAGTAAGTCGCCTTCATATAACAATATTTTCGTATTGACTATTTTTTGAACTTCATAAAAAGTATATTTTTATCAAATAGTTATACTAAAGCCTACTATCCATGCGGTTTGCCTGCCGCTATTGTGGAGTTTTTGTGACAGATGTGGATTACTCCAGAATGTCAAGAGAAATATTATTTTCCCAAACAAAATTTTGACGCGAATTGAACGCAAAGAAACCTTCGAAAACCCCTGAGTTTGCCAATAGCCCGTTCCACAAAGTACATTCAGAGGTTCCCAGCCATAGGGTTAGGGATCTATGTCCCAGCTGAACATGTACGTCGCGAATACCGGATGAATTCGAAAGAGGGAAAATCGCGTAAGGTAAAATATCTCAACCGTGCTTCTGTACCCAGAACTGATACATGCCGGTAAACGTATCGAGGTTTTCCGTCTCAAATATGTGCCAGCTATCGAGGTCAATCTGGGATTGATCGGCGGGAAAACGCTCCATATATCGTTTGATGATGTCCGGATCAAGGGAGAAGCCGATGAACGTCAAATCCAGTTGCCGCAGGTATTCCTTAAGCTGGGGAAGGGTGTAGCGATGCTCTTGAAAATGAAAGAGCAGGTCACGGCATTCGCTCATTCCATAAAAATCTCTCGCCGATAAGATTTGCCTGAAGCGGACGGCATTCTCAATGGACATCAGGTCCTGGCGGCAGTGGCGAATATCTTCCGGGATCGGCTTATACTTATGTTCAGTAATGAAACCTTTCGCGGCGGTCTCATTATGCCGCGCATGTTCGCTGTAGAAACCTAGCCGCATGAACCCGCCGAGCCGTAATAGCGAGAGCAGTTGCCTCCACCCCGCTATCGGGTCCGCAAGATGGTGCAGCACGCCCACGGATTCGATAATGTCAAACGTGCGGCCAGCCGAGCCGAGGGCCATGATGTCGGCCTGAGCATACTCGATGTTTTCCAGGCCGGTTTCCCGAGTCTTTCTTTTGGCGTAGCAAAGGCTCGTCAAGCTCAGGTCAATAGCAAGAACTCTGGCGCCCCGGTATCGCTGAGCTGTTGCTATCGAATGCTGGCCGGTTCCGCATCCGGCTATCAGAATATCGATCCCGTTATCCATCTTGTCAGTGGAATCCATCAGCTCGAATTGCGAAAAAGGAAATCGTTTGCGTAGATAGGAACTGATTGAAATGGCTTTACCGCCTGGCGGCAATTTCACCCACCTTGGATAGGGGTTTTCTTCATATTGTTTCTGCACCAGACGGGATACTTCGTCGGTGACGGGAGTCAAACGCGGGATGAGAGAACGGTATCGCCGTTCCTCAATGGGTTCTTGCACCTGCTGTACTAATAGCGCGGCTACAGCGGACATGGCAGACGTGTGAACGGGCCACGGCTGATCCAGCAAGATTTCAACGGATGGCAAGGAGACCAGCGGGAAATACGCTGCCACCGCCACCAACCCTAATACGGGCACAGGCAATCTGGCTGCCAGAGCGGCAACAAGGTGCTCTCGCAGCAACTGCGCCCTCTCGAATTCCTGATCGGAATAAGCAAAAATGTATTCGTTGATAAAACACTGTCGCGCCAGCGCACAATAAAAAGTCAGGATTTTCTCTTCCTGGACGCTGGAGGGAACAGTGGAAAAAATGGTAGGAAACATGCCCTCTGTCACGCCGGTGTTTTCCTGGCTGATGGCATTATCGAGCACAACTCTTCTTGCCATGGTCAGAAAGCGTTCCAGTTCCACATCGCAGACCGTGGTGCTTTCCAGCAAACTCCGTAGTAACAGGTCATCGCAAACCGAAGCGAAGCCGGACTCGACAGATGAACCAAAGAGTTCTTGCCAGGGTAATTCTGCCGGCCATGCAGTAACGGCACGGTCAATACATTCCTTGATGCCCGGATTTAACTTGATGAGTGATATGGCCGGGTTTGCAAGATCAGCTGGCCGTCCCCATGATTCGGATAGCGCTTTAGTAACGAGGGGCCGAATACCCATAATCTCATGAGTAAAATAGACGTTTCTTATACAGTTAGCGAATCCACTCTTTATTTCAGGGCTCTCCCTGATTTGTAGCGCGCGCTGATAACTGGAGACCGCTTCGTCCAGCTTGCCTTGTTCCCTGAGCACATTCCCCAGGTTGCTGTACGCCGCTGCATAATCCGGCCTGAACGCGAGTGCTTTGCGGTAACTGGCAACTGCGTCGTCCAGGTTGCCTTGTTCTCTGAGCGCATTCCCCAGATTGTTATGCGCCTCTGCAAAACCAGGCTTGCACATGAGCGCCTTGCGAAAACTGTCGACAGCGTTTTCAAGCCTACCCTGCTCATTCAGTACATTTCCCAGATTGTTGTGCACCTCGGCAAGATCGGGCATGCACTTCAGAGCTTTACGATAGCTAGCGATGGCTTCGTCCAACTTCCCCTGCTCATTAAGCGCATTTCCCAGGATGCAGTGCACTTCCGCAAAATCCGGCTTGAACACGAGTGCCTTACGATAGTTGGCGATTGCCTCGTCCAGCTTTCCCTGATCCTTAAGCGCATTTCCCAGGTTGGCGTAAACTTCAGCGGAATCCGGTTTGAACGCGAGCGCGCTGCGGTAACTGGCCACCGCTTCGTTCAGTCTGCCCTGATCCTTAAATGCATTTCCCAGGTTGCCATGCGCATCCGCATAGTCTGGTCTAAAAACGAGCGCTTTGCTGATGAGCTCGACGGCGATTTCATACTTTCCCACCTGCTTGGCGATGAGTCCTAGGAAATGTAGCGCACCGGGATGATCTGGCGCCACCTGGAGTATCCGCTGATAGAGGGCTTCCGCTTGAGACAAATGCCCGGCCTTGTGATACTCGATGGCGAGTTGGAGATGTTCTGGGATAGATGGATTGGGCGAAACCTGGGGGCGAACATTGGTTATCTGGGCCGTCACCTGAGTTGCTGCCTCGGCTTCATCACGTTTCTGGCAACAATGCTTATATTTCTTGCCGCTATTGCAAGGGCACGGATCGTTACGGGAAATTTTTTTCATACCGCCAGTCACAGGTTACTAAACTCATAAATTCATAAATGGAGATGTGCCGGCAAAATGATCGTGTGTCGAGCCAAGGGTGTTCCAACAAGTACTTCTCAAACGAGTACCTGACTTTGAGTAATTTCAAGAACATGATCAGACTTCACAAAAGTGTCAACGCTGGACGGTATCGGATACATTCAAGCACAAGCCCAGAGGTTGTAGCAGCCATGAGGGTCATAGACGGCAGAATTTTGGTGATTCGCTGATGTTGCGTTCCGAGAGATGGACGAGAGATAAAAATATTCGCCTTGTTGTATCAGTCTGACTTCGGTTTGTAAATTTTTGAACTCGTAGCCTACCTCTATTTGATTCCGATTACCATCGAGTCTGGTCCGGTCAGTTGCACAACCCGCATGGTGGAGAACCCGGCATCCCTCATCCAGGCTTTGCAGTCAGCGCCCGTATAATCGAACCCCCCCGATGTTTCGATAAGCATATTCAGGCTCATCATTAATCCGAATGCGTTTTGTGACCGGTCATCATCAATGATGGCGTCGTAAACGATGAGCGCGCCGCCAGAAGGGATCGCATCGAACGCCTTCTGGATGAGCATTTTTTTCGTGGCAAGGTCCCAGTCGTGCAGGATATGCCCCATCAGCACAACATCCGCCTTCGGTAGATCGTGCTTGAAGAAGCCGCCGGGCATGAAAGTGAGCCGGTCCGCGATACCCAAGGTTTCGGCATATTGCTTAAAAATGGGCGCAACTTCGGGCAGATCGAATCCCAAACCGCGCAGATGTGAGTTGGCAAGCGCGATCTGCGCCGCGAGATCTCCCTGTGCCGTTCCTGCATCGACAAACGTTTGATAGTCCTTCCACGGAAAAACGCGGGCGATCATGCTATTGGATGCATGGCTGACACTAGTCATTGCAGAGAGAAATTCCTTCAGGCGCGCAGGATCGGCATAAAGCGTCTCAAAAAGACCGCTGCTGGCGGTCTTGCACTCGTTTTGGGGCTGACCGGTGCGAAGTGCTTCGGTGAGCTGACCCCAGAACGGGTATAGGCGATGGTTCGCCATTTCAAGGATGCCGCCAATATAGGATAATTTATTCCGGTCGAGAAACAGATCGGTCTCGGGGGTATTGCTGTAGCAGCCATCCTCTCGTTTAAGGAAGCCGAGTGCCACCAGCGCATCAAGGAAATCGCGTGCGGAGCGGGAGTGCAGCCCGGCCTGTTGGCTGAGCGAATCCAGACTGGCGGGGCTATGCGACAGTTTAGTAAAAATGTCTATCTCGACAGCGCTGAGCAGTGTTTTCGATGCCCAGAAAGCCATACCGGTTTGTAGAATATTTTCAGGAGTGGGGTAATCATGCATGATGGATCCATAGGAAAGGGTCGCTCTGAAAGCTATATCAGGTTGCAGAAGTTATAGATTTGCCGGCGTTCTATCAGTTTCATCAGATGGGAAATGGCTCTTTGCACTGGATTGTACTAAGCAACAGGCTAATCCCAAACTTCACGCCACTCCCATGGCGGCGTCGAATAAGGATCAGCCCATAATCCGCGCTTGGCCGTTTTGGCTTCATCCTGTACGGGATTGAGACCGGGCTCTTTCACATAACGGTCGTATACCCAAGCCATACCGCGTTTCACTTGTTCCTCACTCGCATCGACATCGCCGCATTGGACCTTCGCAAACATGCGTCCATATTG
>JBDTKY010000097.1:0-6359 GCA_039935055.1 Nitrosospira sp. | reverse complement strand
AAGTAAAAATTCGATCTGTTCGTTACCACACGGTCGAGCTTGTTGAGAGCCATTTCCACCCTGCTCTAGCAGCCTGTCGAACTTGAAGAATCGAAGCGAAAAAGCGGCTGAGTGAGGATAGATTTTGACAATTTTGAAGGCCAAAAGCTGTTCTATTGGCCGAAAAAGCGGCGAAATATAGGCCAGCCGGACGCTTTTGCAGCCGGTTTCCTTTAAGTCCGGCAGGCTGCTAGCCTTGGCATTCTCTGCATGGCGGGCGGAATGTCCCGGCACTCAATAAGGCAGAGGCCAGATTCCCATCTCATCAAACCGCCGATAAGTTGACGGCACGTGATATTTTGTTTAAATTCCGGAATTAAGAACAATTGTTCTTGATCATGCATAACCTGTAAAACCGTACAAGTCAGAATTTAAACAGCGCAAAATTACGCTGCGTGGCGTAGCTGTAAATCCCGCAGCAGGAGTTAACTTGAACGATTTAGTAGAACTGGTCCGTGCAGGCGATGCTGTCCAGGCAGAGCTGGGCGATATAAATCGCCTGCTGCCCTCACTCAAGCGGCGTCACGCGCGGCGCATCACCGGCGAACTCCTGATCCCCGCACGCGCTGCACGCTACGCCGCATTCCCGGCCGAGCTTGATGCACGCATTGCAGAAGGTTTGATGCAGCAGGGCATTACCCAGCTCTACAGCCATCAACGCGAGGCCTGGGATCGCATAACCCACGGTGAGCACGTTGTCATCGTCACGCCTACGGCCTCGGGCAAGACGCTCTGCTACAACCTCCCGGTGATTCAGGCGGCAATACAAAACCGCTCAAAAGCACTCTATCTTTTCCCCACCAAAGCGTTGGCCCAGGATCAGGTCACGGAACTGCTGGAACTCAACCAAATGGGTAACCTCGGAGTTCGGGCTTTCACCTTTGATGGCGATACACCAGGGGACGCGCGCAAGGCGGTACGAATGCACGGGGATATCGTCATCTCCAATCCGGACATGCTGCATCAGGGTATCTTGCCGCATCACACCAAGTGGGCGCAGTTCTTCGAGAATCTGAAATTCGTAGTTATCGATGAGATGCACACGTACCGTGGCGTGTTCGGTTCGCACGTTGCCAATGTCATCCGCCGCCTGAGCCGCATCTGCGCGTTCTATGGTGCCAAGCCTACCTATATCTTTTGTTCCGCGACGATTGCCAATCCGGGTCAACTGGCCAGTGGACTCCTCGGTGCGCCAGTCACGGTGATAGACCAGTCGGGAGCCCCAGCGGGCGAGAAACATTTATTGTTCTGGAACCCTCCATTGATCAACCCGGATCTGGGGCTGCGCGCGTCTGCGCGATCCCAGACCACGCGAATTGCCCGCAGCGCTATCAAATCAGGCCTCAAGACCATCGTGTTTGCCAATACGCGCTTGATGGTAGAGGTGCTGACCAAATACTTGAAGGATGTGTTTGATAACGATCCACGGCAAGCGCCACGTATCGCTGCTTATCGCGGCGGCTATCTGCCGACGGAACGGCGCGACACTGCAACCCGGCTACGCCGCGGACAACTCGACTGCGTCGTGGCGACCAATGCGCTGGAATTAGGTGTGGATATTGGTGGCCTGGATGTTTGCGTACTCAATGGTTTTCCGGGCACCATTGCGGGCACATGGCAGCGGCTGGGCCGGGCAGGACGCCGCAATCGGCCTGCGCTGGGCGTGCTTATCGCAACCAGTGACCCCTTGGACCAATACATCATATGCAACCCTGAATTCTTTACCTCTTCATCGCCCGAACACGGCTGCATCGATCCCGATCAATTACTCATTTTGATGGATCACATCCGCTGCGCTGCGTTTGAGCTACCGTTTCAGGATAATGAGACTTTTGGCAAGGAGCCGCTCGCCGAGATGCTGGGTTATCTGGAAGCGCAAGGTGTGCTGCACCATGAAGCGCAGCGGTGGCATTGGATGGCGGATAGCTATCCTGCCAATAGCGTCAGCTTGCGCTCCGTTGCAGATGGCAATTTTGTCGTAGTGGATATGACCGGCGGAAAACAGAGTGTAATTGCTGAAGTCGATTATTCCAGCGCAGCATTGACCCTTTACGAAGGCGCAATCTATTTGATTCAGGCAAATCCATGGCAAGTCGAAAAACTGGACTGGGAAGGGCGCAAAGCCTTCGTGACCAGAACGCGTGCCGACTATTACACCGACGCAATAGACTATGCCAGATTAAAAATTCTCGACCGCTTCGAACAAGATCAGCAGCCAAGCGGGCTGTGCGGCCGGGGCGAAGTGCATCTGGTACGCCGCATCGCAGGTTACAAGAAGATACGCTACTACACCCATGAGAATGTAGGTTACGGGAAAGTAAGCCTGCCGGACAACGAAATGCACACTACGGCGGTCTGGTGGCAGGTTCATCCCGATGCGTTGGGGGCCGCCTTTCAAGCCCGCTGGCAGGCACTGGATGGTTTTCTCGGAGCGGCCTATGCCCTGCATCATGTGGCAGCCTTGTTGACCCTATCTGAACGGCGAGACCTCGGACGAGCCGTAGGCGATGGGGAAGGCACCTGGTTTGCCGCAGTCGATCAGAATGGCCGCGGCAATCCCAAAGCCATTTCCGGCGAAACGGTGGAAATCAATGACCGGCAATTCATTCCCACGGTTTTTTTATATGATAATTTCCCCGGTGGGATCGGCATCGCCACATCCCTTTATGATCTTCGCCATGAGGTTATTTCGAAGACCATTGCACTGGTAAAAGATTGCGGCTGTCAGTTCGGCTGTCCCTCATGTGTCGGTCCGATCCTCGCTTCCGATGAGAGCCGGGGCTATGCACCCAAGCAAGCTGCCCTCACCGTCCTGAGCCTGCTCTCGCAGAAGGACAAAGCCCAGGTTCTGGACATGGAAGCGCCATGACGCTGGCACAGCGTCTGGCTTTGCTCAAAGGCAATACCCAATCCGCAAGCACGCCTCACACCACAATGGATGGGGTGCCCGCTGAAGAAAAGTTGCCCGTGAGCCTCCGCCTGGAACGGCTTGGGAGAAGTAACCGAATCATCCCCCGAGCAAAACGTAGTGATTCGGAGGTTGCTGCACGCCTGTGCGGAGAGGTGATTACACCGGGACTGATTCGGATTGAGCAAACGCTTCCTCTTGATAGTTATCACGGCAACGTAGCATTTTCTGCTCTAGCCGGAGTTTCATTCGCAGCGCTCGGATTGCACGATGACGCGCCGGCCCATGGGCTGTTGTTTTTGGATACCGAGACCACCGGCCTTGCCGGAGGCACCGGCACGTTGCCATTTATGGTATGTTTAGCCCGAGTTGAGGGCGATCAGTTACGATTACGGCAGTGGGTACTCACAGGATTTGCCGCAGAGCCGTCTTTGCTGGAGTGCGCGCTTGAATGGATTGAACCATCGGCACACCTGGTTTCTTACAACGGCAAAAGCTTTGACGTACCGCTTCTTGTCACCCGTTACCGTTTGGCACGGCATCCGGATCCTTTCGCCGGTAAAGGACACATCGATCTGTTACACCTGACGCGGCGCGCCTACGGACACGGCTGGGGCAATTGCCGCCTGCAAACGGCAGAGCAACGCTTATTGGGATTAATTCGAGACAATGATTTCCCCAGTCATGCCATTCCTCAAGCTTGGGCAGATTTCGTACGAGGAGGTAAGGCGGAGCCGCTAGGTGCTATCGCCGAGCATAACCAGCGCGACGTGTTATCGCTTGCTGCATTGCTGGGAGTGCTCGTCAGGGTTTATGCCGAGCCCGGTCATGAAGCTGTTAATCCACTCAAAATTGCTCAGGTCCATGCATGCCGAGGTGAGCTACAACATGCCATTGATCATCTTACGGGCGCACGGAGCAAACTGGATGACGCAGCCCTCCTGGCCTTGGCCAGGTTACATTGGAAACAGCAACAGAATGATCGGGCGGTGGCCATCTGGGCACAATTGAAAGATCGTTCCTGTGCTGCAGCGACTGAAGCCTTGGCTAAGTACCACGAGCACGTTACCCGCGATTGGGAGGCGGCACGGCTCCTCACCGAGGAATTGGTACGTCTGGAACCGATGAGAGAAGCACATAGCAAACGCTGGGCGCGGCTGCACAAACGCGTCAACAAGAAATGATAAAAATCAAATTTATGTCAGCCATCAGGACATTTTCGATCCTTTCTTTTTTGCTTGCATCAGCCTGCAACACTGTGTCCGATCGCGCGTCTGTCGGATCCCTTCCAGCTAGCGTTATACTCGTCACAGCAGGCTCGCCTGCGGATTGCAAGGCGAAAGTATCCCATCTAAGGGTGTATGAGCGCACATCAAAGATGCCTGTAGACGGAGTCCCGAACATTCCTGTCGAAACTTACGTAAACGATACTGACTCAGCCACTAGCCATGGCACAATAAATATATTTCGGCTACAACCTGGAAAATACTACATATACCCTGTCACTGTTAATGTACTCGAGAATTCGATACAACTTCCCACCTTCGACTTTGAAGTGAAATCTGGCGAAACTGTGTATGCCGGTGAGTTGTTCATGACCCAATCCTGCCGTCTCACCAAGCGCTTCGTAGTTAACGATGAATATGATCGGGACATAAAACGTGCCAGGGAGGAAAATCCGTCCATCGCAGCAGGCACACCCAGGAAGCGCCTGCTGCAAACCATGGCGCCCTGACGCCGTGCAAACCGCAGAATCATCCCATGTATGAATTTGTATAAACGTTGGCGTAGTACGCAAGCAGCAGCGCTCAACGCAACATCTCAAGGAAATAAACATGAGCCGCGAAAGAGGAAAAATAGATAAAGCCATCTTTCGCATTAGCCTATACCCGATCACGCTCAGTCTTTTGACTGAAGCTCGGGTTCTACCAATCCATGGGGAAATCGGCGCTGGCCGGAGAAAATGACGAAGTAGGACTGTTCGCCATCCTTGCAGCGCGCATTGTGTTAAAAAGTCCTGCTCAGTCTTTCGACCTCATTCTGATATTTGCCTGCGCCTCCGCCTTATTGATAGCGGTAATGCGGCGGCCGAATGCATCCCTTGCTTCCTTATTTGCTTGGGCGCTCTTGATGCTGCGCTCACATCGCCAGCGTTTACCCGTCTTTGTGACGACCAGGCGCATTTCATTGCGTGAATGTTGAACGTGGCAGTGATAGCAATAAATGTTAGTAGACATGGTTAGCTGTGAGAAATCATGCGTATTCCGCTCTTAGAGGAATACGCATGAAGCCAGTCTGGAAAAACAAGGGGCCAGGCTTTTACCTAACCCCTTGTTTACGTGGTACGCCGGGCAGGATTCGAACCCGCGACCTCTTGGTCAGTAGACATGCACTCCTGTATATCCCTATTTTAGATCAATGAGTTACGTTTTTTCTGGCTGCTCCGATAGCATATTATAACACTACACGTCACAACAGGTCCTGCAAAACTCCCGCAAGCTATAATTTGGTGGAATTCCACCAAATTAAAACCGTCGAATTCGACGGAATTAAAATAAACACTGAACACCTATGTTAATTTTCCTCGCCGTTAGGCGTCCTTGCACTCGGGGGGTTTTTCCACTTTGCAATAATCCGGCATCGGCTTTTCTATTGCTTGGCTTTGAATGACAGGCTTGCTCGGCAAGCCGGCGAGCATGGACATAGCAATAATGGAAATGGCAACAAGCAATGCGTTGAAAAATTTACTGATGGCGGCTTTGAATATGATCCTTTTGCTCCTGGATGAGGGCCACGCATTGCGTGATTCGAGATCCCATTTCTCGGATTTAATCAGCGCTATCTGTGCGCCGTCCTCCCAGTCTTTAATTAGCCAGCCGCCACCGATACCGGTCGCTAAGAGTGCTACCGCACCGAAAATTATTGCTTGCCTATTTAAAGTACCCACATTTGAAAAAAGGAATTAGATTAAAATGGTTAATTACACCGCATATACAAGATCAGTGGAAGGACAAATCCTAGCAGCCTGTCGGACTTGAAGAATCGAAGCGAAAATGCGGCTGGGTGAGGGTAGATTTTGACGATTTTGAAGGCCAATAGTTGTTCTATTGTTCAAAAAAGCGGCGAAATATAGACCAGCCAGACGCTTTTGCAGTCGATTTCCTTTAAGTCCGACAGGCTGCTAGGAATTGGTTACGTTGTCTTTGATTCAACATTACAACTAAGCCATTACCCACATGACTAACCACTTGTCGGGCAGCCGGAACGGAATTTTTTTGGGATAACTCTTCCGGACGCAGCATTGGCGTAACGCCTTACGAGCGCGAAAGTACTTTTCTATAACATCCCCATTCCAAGAGATAACCGACATGACTATTTACGCAATCTATACTCGAACCGCAAAAGGAAACAT
>JBDTKY010000096.1:0-11742 GCA_039935055.1 Nitrosospira sp. | reverse complement strand
TTCTGCAACTATCATTGGGGCGTGGCATTGCAAAAGCTTGAACGATGGCGTGAATCACAGTCACTGCGCAGTCAAGAAGGTGTTCCGCCAGGGCGTATAGCGCAGTTATACCGCCGCCTCGCCTTGCCAGGGGGAAAAACATGAATACTGCGGCTGCTTTCCCGGAACCCGGCTCGGTTGTTTCCGTGCGCGGAGGCATCGTGGACATACGGTTTGAAAATCGAGTGCCGCCTATCCATTCGTTGTTGCGCGCGGGGAAGGAAGGCGAGATCGTTATTGAGGTATTGTCCCAGCTCGATATGCATAACGTGCGCGGCATTGCGCTGACGCCCACGCAAGGTCTTGCCCGGCGCATGCCGGTCACGGATACGCAGGGGCCGCTACTGGCGCCGGTAGGCAGTACAACGCTCTCGCGCATGTTCGATGTATTCGGCAATGCCATCGACCGGTTACCTGCACCGGCAAATGTGCAATGGCGTACCGTCCACCATTCCTCGCCGCCTTTGGCGCGGCGCTCTACCAAATCTGAAATCTTCGAGACGGGTATCAAAATCATTGATGTGCTGATGCCCCTGGAACGCGGCGGCAAAGCGGGCTTGCTTGGCGGGGCGGGCGTTGGCAAGACGATATTGCTCACCGAAATGATTCACAACGTGGCTGGGCAGCATGAGGGCGTCAGCATTTTTTGCGGCATAGGCGAGCGCTGCCGCGAAGGGGAGGAACTCTACCGTGACATGAAGGCGGCAGGCGTCCTGGAAAATATGGTAATGGTGTTCGGTCAAATGAACGAGCCTCCCGGGGCGAGGTTCCGCGTGGGCCACGCGGCGCTGACAATGGCCGAGTATTTTCGCGATGATGAGCATCGCGATGTATTGCTGCTGGTGGATAATATTTACCGGTTTATCCAGGCAGGCATGGAAGTCTCCGGGCTGATGGGCCAGATGCCATCACGCCTGGGCTACCAGCCGACCATGAGTACAGAGCTGGCGCAGTTGGAGGAACGCATTGCCAATACCGACACCGGCGCTATCACCTCGATACAGGCGGTATATGTGCCGGCGGACGACTTTACCGACCCTGCGGCGGTACACGCCTTTTCGCACCTCTCTGCGTCGATTGTGCTCTCGCGCAAGCGTGCCAGCGAGGGTTTGTACCCCGCTATTGATCCGTTGCAATCCGGTTCTAAAATGGCGACGCCGGGTGTGATCGGTCAACGGCATTATCAGATCGCGCAGGAGATCCGGCGTACGCTCGCGCAATACGTGGAGCTCAAGGACATTATCGCCATGCTTGGCCTGGAACAGTTGTCTCCGGAAGACCGCAACGTGGTCGCGCGCGCCCGGCGGCTGGAACGCTTTTTTACCCAGCCGTTTTTTACCACCGAACAGTTTACCGGTATCAAGGGCAAACTGGTCAGTCTTGAGGATGCCCTAGACGGCTGCGAACGCATCCTGCGGGATGAATTCAAGGATGTTCCGGAACGGGCGCTATATATGATCGGGAAGGTCGATGAAGCGAAAATAAAAAATAATTCGGCGAAAGGACAGACAAACTCGCAGCCGGGTTCGAATCCAGGCGCAAAGCCGAACTCAAGGATAAGTGCTATGCATGAGTCTTCATGAATCTTAAAATTCTTCTGCCCTACCAGGTTTTCGCCAAAAAAGCCGGCGTAGCGCGTATTGTCGCCGAAACAGGCGCGGGATCGTTTGGGCTTCTGCCCAACCGGCTCGACTGCGTGGCGGCGCTGGTGCCCGGAATCCTTGTTTTCGAGACAGAAGAAGAGGGTGAGGTTTATGTGGCGGTAGATGAAGGTATCCTGATAAAAACTGGAACCGAGGTTTTGGTTTCGGTGCGCAACGCCATAGAGGGGGACGATCTCGGTGCATTGCGCGAAGCGGTGAAAAATGAGTTCCTGAATCTGGATGCACAGGAGCAGAGTGCGCGCCGGACGATGGGAAAAATGGAAAGTGGTTTGATCCGCCGTCTCGTGGAATTTCATCGTGAGCCATGAAGCAGAACAGAAAGCCAGAGAGAAGCTCCCGGCAGGCGAGAGGGAGCCGGAGTTAAGCCGGTTGGTGGGCGCGAGGGCGGCGCGCAAGCTCAAGGCACAGCGGGCACAGCGCCATGCCACGCAGACGATCTGGTCGGGGTTGGGTATGATCGGGCTGGTCGGTTGGTCGGTAGCTGTGCCAACGCTGCTGGGCGCTGCGCTGGGCATCTGGCTGGATAAGAACTATCCGATGAGTCATTCTTGGACGCTGACCATGCTGTTAATCGGTATGATTATTGGTTGCCTGAATGCCTGGCATTGGGTAGCCAGAGAGGATAGCATGACCCATGAGGAGCGGGAGGAGCCGGAGTAGCTGGATAACAGCACCAGGGGGAGCAAGGATCGAGAGGAGAAAAAGGAGGAGATTGGTCGATGAGTGAAACCCTGAATCAGGTTTTTTCGTGGGTGTGGATATCATCGCTGGCGGCGGGCATCCTGCTTGGAGCGATATTCTTTGGCGGGTTGTGGTGGACGGTGCGTAATGGTGTTTCATCGCACCGGCCGGGGCTCTGGTTCATCGGCAGCATGTTGCTGCGGGTAGGCATTGTCATGACGGGGTTCTATTTGCTGCTGGGCCTGCCGGGCGAAAGCTGGAAAATATTGCTTACCGGTTTGCTGGGGTTTTTCATCGCGCGGCTGGCTGCGATGCGGCTTGTGGCGGCAAAGAAATCAGATCTCAATCCTCTGGAACGGAAGGCCAGCCATGCACCTTAGTCCCGACGACATTATTTTCTGGGAGTATGGCTTTGTAAAACTGAATGCCACCATTGCATACACTTGGGGGTTGATGCTGGTGCTGGTTGCCGGTTCAAGAGCCATTACACGCAGGCTTTCCGTCGGGCTGGAACGCGCCCGCTGGCAGAATCTGCTAGAGGTCATCGTTATCGCCATCCGCAACCAGATCAGGGAAGTAGGCTTGCGTCAGCCGCAGACATACTTCGCCTTTGTTGGGACGCTGTTTGTGTTTATAGCCGTGGCGACCCTGTTCACAGTCATTCCCGGATACGAACCGCCGACCGGCTCGCTCTCGACCACCGCGGCGCTGGCGATTTGTGTATTTATCGCTGTGCCGCTGTACGGCATAAAAGAGCAGGGATTAGGCCGCTACCTTCGATCCTATCTTGAGCCGACGCCCATCATGCTGCCATTTAACGTCATCAGCGACTTCTCGCGCACGCTGGCCCTCGCTATTCGCCTGTTTGGCAATATCATGAGCGGAACGATGATTCTCGCGATCCTGCTGACCATCACGCCATTTATTTTCCCGATATTCATGAGCGCGCTCGGTTTGCTGACAGGTATGGTGCAAGCCTATATCTTCAGTATCCTGGCCACGGTTTACATCGCGGCGGCCACATCCAGCAATGCGGACCACGGTACGTCCGAACACGATGAACCGGAGATGGAAGAACCGGAAACCAGGCAATGAGCAATTATGTTCATTTTTGCAGGATGGGTGGAGCGAAGCGTAACCCATCGTTCGGATTATTCCAGATATTACCGAACCTCCGCGCCCGTGTGCGATCTTGATGGGTTACGCTACGCTTTACCCATCCTGCAAAACCCCCTGTATCGAGGCATGTATACTATTTCCGACACGTAAACCGAAGGGAGGCCGGCGATTGAACTTTAACAAATACGATAGATAACCCAACAAGTAAAACGGAAGGAGAGATTATGGATAGCATGACCCTTATCGCAATTGTATCGATTCTCGCGGCTGGCCTGACCATCAGCGCCGGTGTGATCGGCCCGGCGCTGGGAGAAGGAAAGGCAGTGGCCACGGCGCTGGCTTCGCTGGCGCAGCAGCCCGATGCTGCCGCGACCATCACCCGTACGTTATTCGTCGGTCTGGCGATTATCGAGTCATTGGCTATTTACTGTTTCGTGGTTTCCATGATTCTTATTTTCGCCAATCCGTTCTGGAATCACGTTATTGCACAAACTGCCGGAAAATAAGTCGTGCTGATAGACTGGTTCACCGTTATTGCGCAGATCGTCAACTTTCTCATTCTGGTGTGGTTGTTAAAGCGCTTTTTCTACCAGCCTATTCTCAAGGCCCTTGATACGCGGGAAAAGCGGATTGCCGAGGAACTTGCCGATGCCGGCGCAAAAAAAGCAGAAGCCAAAAAGGAGCGCGACGAGTTTGAGCAAAAGAACGATGATTTTGACCAGCGGCGGGCGGCGCTTTTGAGCAAGGCTTCGGATGAGGCGCAAGCCGAACGCAAGAGGCTGATTGCCGTTGCGCGAAAGGAGACGGATGATCTGTGCGCCAAGCGGGGAGAGGAATTGAAGAGGGAGTACCAGAGCCTGAGCGAAGCGCTTACCCGGCGAATAGGCACCGAGGTAGTTGCCATTGCCCGCAAGGTGCTGTCCGACCTTGCCAATACCACCCTCGAAGCCCATATGGCGGACGCATTTATCAAGCGGATACGCGAGCTAAGCCCTGAGGAGAAAGCACGTCTGGCTTCGGCAATGAAGATGCCGGTTTCGGCATCGCCAGCCACGGGCGCGGCAACGCCGGTGGAAACGGCTGGAATTCTGGTCCGTAGTGCATTTTATTTGCCCGCTGCGCAGCAAAATGGGATTGAGATAGCGATTAAGGAAATCCTGGGCACGGAAATTCCAGTCTGGTTTGAAATCAGCCCGGATCTCGTCGGCGGCATTGAGCTCGTCATGCGTGGATACAAGATGGCGTGGAGCATTGCAAGTTATCTCGCGTCGCTGGAAAAGGAGATAGGCAGGCTGCTGAAGAGCCGTGCCGAACCTGAGCCTGAGTTCCAGCCTGAGGTCGAAGCCGAAGCTGAAATTGAAGTCGAGGCCAGCGAAGCAGTGAAAGAACAGGAGCATGAAAAAACTGAAAAATCGAACGCCCCGGACCTGCAACCTTCTGCGCGTAGCCGATGAATGCCGAAACCAGAAATCTGCAAGGCGTCTTCGACGGCGCATTCGCGCAAATAGCACAAGCCCGCCAAGCCTGGAAGCCGCAGTTAACGCTGCGCGAGACAGGTGCCATCACGAGCATCGCTGCCGGCATTGCAAAGGTATCCGGTCTTCCAGGAGTGGGCTTCGAGGAGGTTCTGAAGTTTCCCGGCGAGTCCTATGGCATTGCGTTCAATGTTGACGAAGATGAAATCGGCGTGATCCTGCTCGACGACTACTCGCAGTTACATACTGGCGACGAGGTGGAACGCAGGGAGCATGTAATGGATGTGCCGGTGAGCAATGGGCTGATCGGACGGGTTGTCGATCCGCTGGGACGGCCGCTGGACGGGAAGAGCCAGGTTATCTCCACGAAGCGTCTGCCCATTGAACGTGCGGCTCCGTCCATCATGGATCGCGCGCCCGTCACTGTGCCCTTGCAAACCGGCATCAAGGTCATCGATGCGCTCGTTCCGATTGGCCGCGGCCAGCGCGAGTTGATTCTGGGTGACCGGCAGACGGGCAAGACCGCCATTGCGCTCGACACAATACTCAATCAGCGAAACGAAAATGTGCTGTGCGTTTATTGCGCTATCGGCCAGCATGCGTCCGGCGTAGCCAGGATGGTCGCCACCCTGCGCGAAAAAGGTGCGATGGACTACACCGTGGTCGTGGTGACGGAGGGGGATAATCCGCCGGGTCTCATCTACATCGCACCCTATGCCGCAACCAGCATCGCAGAATACTTCATGGAGCAGGGCCGTGACGTTCTGATCGTGTACGATGACCTTACGCACCACGCGCGCGCCTACCGCGAACTGTCTCTGCTGCTACGCCGGCCGCCGGGGCGCGAAGCCTATCCTGGCGATATTTTTTACATTCATTCGCGGTTGCTGGAGCGTGCAACGCATCTGCGGGAAGAACTGGGTGGCGGCTCGCTGACCGCGCTGCCTATTATCGAAACGGAAGCACAGGATATTTCGGCCTATATTCCAACCAACCTGATTTCTATCACCGATGGGCAAATCTATTTATCGCCGGCATTGTTCGAATTGGGCGTGTTGCCCGCGATCGATGTCGGCAAATCTGTCTCGCGTGTTGGCGGCAAGGCCCAACGTGCCGTTTACCGCGCGGTGACCGCTGACCTGAAACTGGACTACGCGCAGTTTGAAGAGCTGGAAACCTTCGCCCGATTCGGCGCCAGGCTGGATAAAGATACCCTCAGGATTATTGAACACGGGCGGCGCATCCGTGCCTGCCTCAGGCAGCCGGAATCCACGCCGGTTTCCGTGCCTGAACAGATTGCCCTCCTGCTGGCGCTGGCCGCTAAACTCTTTGACGAAGTGGGGCCTGAACGCATGGCCGATGCCGAGCAGGCAGTGCGGGAGGCGGCGGCTGACTTTCCAGGTGAGGTGAGTGAGCGCATCGAGACCGCCTTAACGTTGAGTGATGAGGATCGCGAATCCATCATGCGTATTATCCGCAAGACGCTTGCCGGATTTCAATCGCCGCCGGAAACTGAATCCGGCGCAAACAAGGCAAATGATGAGCGATAGCACCGCTACTCTGCGCCGGAAAATCGGCGGAGCCAGGGATCTGCGGTCGGTGGTCAGCACCATGAAGGCGCTGGCTGCGGCGAGTATCGGGCAATATGAAAAATCCGTGCTCGCATTGGATGATTATTATCGTGCCGTGCAGCTGGGCTTAAGCGTCTGCTTTGGCGCCAGTACGCACCCGTCGCCGATGACATCATCGGCCTCGGTGATATCAATGACCCCGTTAACCGGACGGAAAGGAAAAAAAGATTCCGGGATAACAGGCGCCGTCATATTCGGTTCGGATCAGGGGCTGGTGGGTCAATTCAACGATGTTATAGCCGATTATGCCGTCGCGATGCTGTCGGCTCTGCCGGGGAGAAAAAAAGCCTGGGTGGTCGGCGAGCGCGTGCATGACTGTCTGGCGCATGCGGGGTCGCATGAAGGCCTGCATGCGGGTCTTTCACTGGCGGGACTTTTCGCCGTGCCGCTCTCCATCAAGGCCATCACTCCGCTGGTGGGAGAGATCCTGGCGCAAATTATGACAGAGAGCGAGGCCCAGCGGGAAAGAGGGAAAAGGATGGAGGGAATGGAGCTTTATCTTTTTTATAACAGCACCCGGTCAGGAGCGGTTTATGGACCCGTCATCCAGCGGTTGCTACCGCTGGATGAAACCTGGCGTCGCCAACTGGCTGGACTTTCCTGGCCAACGAAGAATCTGCCGGAAGTGATGGGAAGCGGTACTGAAACGCTGCAAGCGCTCATTCGGGGGTATCTGTTCGTCTCGCTATTCCGGGCATGCGCCGAATCCCTCGCGAGCGAGAATGCAAGCCGCCTGGCGGCGATGGAGCGCGCAGAAAAAAACATCGATCAACTAAGTGCGGACCTACAGCAGACATTCCACCGCCTGCGGCAAAGCAAGATCGACGAGGAATTGTTCGACGTCATAGCGGGGGTGGAGGCATTGGCGGGGGCAGGTAAGGCAAAGCATCAACCGGATTGATGAGCTGGACGAACCCGGTGCCATGGCGTCACACACTGATGAGCCGGATAGTATTCGGGTGACTGCGCAGGTTGAGGAGTGACACCCTCCGCCCGAAGGATTGTAACGACGTTGGCTCGTTATTGGATTCACCATCGCGGAGCCAATGTTCATTGGCGTGGGGAGCAATGCTGTCGAGTTGCAAGCCGGATATCAAATATGAGTGTACGATGGATCAATGTGAAAAGATAACCAGTAATACCCCCGGCTAAAAGGACCGGTAATTTTACTGCTGTCTGTGGCTATGGGAGCAAAAAATTGGTTTTCGATATGGCCGGGTACGAAGTTCGGAAATTTCCGTGAGATATAAGCGGACAGGAAAAGATGGCGATAGACAGGATCCCATCGAGACAACAGTGGTCGCAGCTTCATCTTTAAGTTTACCTATTATCAGAGAAAGGAAAAACGATCATGCGCACACCCGTGAGGACTAATCGACAAGCCATCGCCCTGCGCGCCGCGCTCGCTTCTTCTCTTTTCGTCTTTGCATCGCCTGTATTCTGTGACACTGTGGTGTCGCTAACCGGCCCGGTAACGCCGAGCGAAATCTCCGGATTTGCCGGAACACCTTTCACACTTGGGGCACCTGAGGGTAGCCATGGCGTGAATGGACTCTGGTCGGTCGAGCACAACGACAAGCCCTGTTACATTGCCTCAATGACGGAAGACGTCAATGTTTCCGGCAGCGATTCAGACGCGATCAAGGACTTGTGCAGAAGTAAGGCGACCAGCAGTGAAATGAAAGCGCAATTCGGAGATATAAAATTCGCCAGGCACACGTTCGTGCGGGCGTTGCGTGTCTGCATGAATAATGCTAAAGACCAGATGAAGGGCTTCCAGATTCGCGGGCGCGGGATCGACAGCAATGGTAACGTGACCGATCTGCCGTCGCGGCATGCGAGTTTGTCAGGCTCATCCGGAATGTCAGTGCTGGCCGATCTCAATGCTCCGAATGACGAACGTCTTAACTGCGAAGACTGGAAAAAGTGGGTAGAGTGTCCCAAAGGCCAGATTGCAACTGCGCTTACCGCTCATTTCGGACCGGGACCGGATCCTCGCAGTGTGACCGGCATTGCCTTGCAATGCCGGTTGGTCAGCAAGGGTGGGTGAAAAGGATAATGCTCTTTGAAGCATGCGCGCTATGTTCCTCCGATGACTACTAGCCTGTCGGACTTAAAGGAAATCGACTGCAAAAGCGTCTGGCTGGTCTGTATTTCGCCGTTTTTTCGACCAATAGAACGACTATGGGCCTTCAAAATCTTCAAAATCTACCCTCACTCAGCCGCATTTTCGCTCGATTCTTCAAGTCCGACAGGCTAAGTGTGTGGTTTTTGGGGTGCAGGGCAAGGCGTTACAACGCGGCCCTGTGCCTCAAAATTCGTACAATCCGTCCCGTAGCGGACCCACCCAAAAGGTGAAGGTCAAGTAATGCAGAAAATCTATGTAGATCATGCTGTTAATCTCTTCGAGTTTAATTCCCCGCCCTTTGGGGCGAAGACTGGCTTTCAATTGTAAGAGGGTAGTTAATACCCCGCTGCTTGCGGCGGGGTGCTTTATTCTAAAAATAGAGCGGTCAATTGCCGGATTTAGGGCTAATCAACTTTAGTCAGAACCGTGGCCATATAGGCTGCCGCAAAATCGACGAAAGCCCGCACACGCGCGGATAACATGCGTTGTTCAGGATAGACGATGTTTGCAGGCCAGGGGGTCGCATGCCATTCGGGCAAGATCCGCACCAGGCGGCCAGAAAAAATATCCTCTCGCACCATCCAGTCGGGCAATAGGGCAACACCGAGCCCGGTGCGCGTTGCCTCGCGGAGACTCGTTATGCCCTCGGAAACCATCACCGGTGAGATCGAGATAGTCTGCGCCTCTCGCTCCGATTTGTGAAGGGTTATATCCTTGGAACCGCCAAACTGGTTTCCCAGAGGGGAGATCCATGGCCAGTCCTTTAGATCGGCCGGAACCGTCACAGCCTCGCGGCTGTTGACAAATGCGGGGGACGCCGCAGGGTAACGAGAAATCTTCCCTATGGACTTCGCAATTACACTTTCATCCGTGAGTTCTCCCGCAATGATGCCGGCATCGCAGCCTTCCTGAATCATATGCATGGCGCGATTGGAAAGCGACAGCTCGACGGTGACGGCGGGATTATCCTGAATGAAACTGGCTATCAGGCGGCTGACGACGCTTTGCCCTAAATCGATTGTCGAGAAGATGCGGATGTGCCCTTGCAAGGTCTGCTGCTCATGATGCATGCGTTGTTCGGATTCTTCGGCCAGAAGCAGCATCGCTTTGGCATCCGACAGCAGTCGGCGTCCCGCTTCCGTCAGGCTCATCGTATGGGTATCGCGGTGAAGAAGCGCTACGCCGCATTTTTTCTCCAGCGATGCCAGATGGCGGCTCACCGTTGGTTGAGCAAGCCTGAGGCTGCGCGCCGCTGCGGAGATGCTGCCGTTCTCGACAATGCTGACGAACGCGCGCAAGAGAAAGAGGTCGTCGAATATGGCCATACAGGTTTTGAATAACTGATATCGAAATTCAACGGCTACCACAAACGCCGGTCTCAGGGAATGATGGCAGTGTAGCAAGCAAGACCAATCCATTCAAACAATGAGGTTATTAATGACCGGCAATATACAGGTTTCGAATGAAGGCAAGGTAGCCATCGTCACCCGTGGATCCCGCGGCATCGGCGCTTCGATCGCCAGACGCCTCGCGTCGGAAGGATTTACGGTAATCGTCAACTATGCGTGCCGTGTGGAGGATGCAAAAGCAGTCGTCGCCGACATTCGTGCGGCTGGCGGTCGCGCCGAGGCCATACAGGCGAATGTTTCGGCTCCGGCACAGGTCGCGGCGATGTTCGATCAGGCGGCAACCCTGTTCGGCGGCGTCGATGTTCTCGTCAACAACACCGGCGTAATGCAGGCCGGCCTTGTGTCGCTTAGCGGTATGGATGACACGATGTTCGACAAAATCGTCGATACCGATTTGAAGGGAACCTTCAACACCCTGCGCGTTGCGGCAAAGAAACTGCGCCGGGGCGGACGGATCGTTAATTTATCGTCGGGCGCTGCGAAGCTCGCCTTGCCTGGTTACTCTGTTTATGCCGCCACGAAATCGGCGGTCGAGACGATGGCCAGCATATTCGCCAAGGAACTGCGCGGAGGAAACATCCCCGTCAATGCCGTCGCGCCTGGACCCACCGCGACCGGCCTCTTTCTAACCGGAAAGCCGCAGGAACAAAATCGATCGACTGACCAAGATGCCGCCGATGGAGCGGTTGGGCAAGCCCGAAGACATCGACGGGGTCGTTTCCTTCCTCGCCGCCCTAATGGCGGCTGGGTGAAGGGCCAGATGTTGCATGCCAATGGCGGCATCGTTTGAACAAAAAAGGAGACCCACCCTGAATAACGAAACCAAACATGTCGAAGAAAATCATCGTTATCACGGGAGCATCGAGTGGCTTCGGCCGTCTGTCCGATGACGCTCTCGCGAAAGCGGGTCACACTCTCTATGCCTCGATGCGGGACACAACTGGCCGTAATGCGCCGCAAGTCGCCGCCGTCAAGAAATTCGCTCGGGACAATAATGTTGATCTGCGTCCGATCGACTCGACGTGTCGTCTGAAAACTCCAAAAAAAAAGCGATCCGCCAGATTTTCGCTGAGCACGGCAGGCTCGATGTTGTCATCCATAATAATGCTGGCCACATGGTTTCTGGCCTGGCGGGAGCATTCACGCCGGAGCAGTTCGCCGAACTTTACGACATCAGCGTTCTGAGCATCCAACGAGTAAACCGCGCGGTCTTGCCACAGATGCGGAAACAGCGCCAGAGGCTGCTCGTCTGGATGTCCAATAGCAGTAGCGCAGGCGGCACACCTCCCTATCTCGCGCGGCACTTTGCCTCCAAGGCGGACATGGACGCGCTGGACGTACAGTATGCCCATGAACTGGTGCTTTGGGCGATCGACTTCAATCATCGTAACTGCCGCGTTCACTAGCGGTACCCGCCACTTCGCACATTCCGGCACACCGCCCGACAAGGAGCATGTTGCCGGGTACGAGGGGGGCGTGCAAGGACGACGGTAATAAAATCCAGGAAGCAAGGGCGGGTGGAAAGAATAATGCTCCTTGAGGTATGTGTGCTGTGTTCCCCGATGGCTAGCAGGGGTGTCGCAGCAGCTCATCCAT
>JBDTKY010000095.1:0-25716 GCA_039935055.1 Nitrosospira sp. | reverse complement strand
CCACGGCACCATCTATTAACTGACAAGCTTGTTTACTTTGCTCACCCAGCCATTTCAGAAAGGCATTGCCACCTAACGATACCCCCACTACATAAAGGGGTGCCGCAAAACCCGACAGTTTATTTTGTCCGCTTATCCGGCGGAGTATCCAATCGATTTCTGTTGAATCGCCAGCGTGATAAGCGCGTGGTAACCGGTTGGGCGATCCGGAACAGCCTCGAAAATGCACTACCCCGCCGCGCCAGCCCAGATCCCGCAGCATCGTCATGATACTCAGGATGTAATGACTGCATGAACCTCCCTCAAGCCCATGGAACAGTATTACCAGCGGCGCGTCGGCAGGATTATCCAGCCAGTCGATATCGATGAAATCTCCATCGTCCAGTTCCCAACGCTCACGCCGGTAAGTAATCAAGGGACGTGCCAGCAGATAAGGATAGATGGTTTGCGCATGGCCCCCTCGCAGCCAGGCCGGGGCAACGTAGGGTTCGGCGCGCGAGGGGAAGGCATGGGTTTTCACGCTAAGTCCAGGTAGGCCGCGACATATTCGAAGTGGCGACAAACAAATTAAAAGGATTTATTTCCTTTATTTTGAGAAGCTTCTCTATATTTCTCGATTTGTTGTGATAAAAATTCAGAATTGTTCGGGACCATTCACACTTCTAAATAATTTCGCTGTTCTGTTCGATTTTCTTGAGCAGATTACGCGCTAATTACATGGTATTTGTTTGTTGAATATTATTTTTGCAACCAATTATATACCAACCCGTTCCGGGTTCGTCTCCCCCAAAGGTAATAAAATAGCCATTCCCCGCTTAAAATCCATAAAGTTGCAGCGAGCTTGGTATTATTTGTTAATCATATTTCTGCTGCCGCCCCCACAAATTCCCGGAATAACCAGAATCGTGGCCGATAGACACCCCGCATTGAGCCCGAACTCTCAGGACTCAGGAGACTAAATGTCGTCCCATTTTTTCCGGGCTAGCGCCCTGTTGGTAGTTATTGTACGCAAGATGTCCGCCACCTTGCCAATTAAGGTCTCGCGGTCTATCGGTTTCACTACAAAATCGGTTGCACCAGCCTGAAGGCTTTCGATCACAATATTGCCTGCGCTCTTTCCGGTCATCATTACCACCGGCACATTTGCAAACTGAGGCATAGCTTTCAGACGCCGTGTAGTTTCGATGCCATCCATATCCGGCATCATGATGTCCATGAGGATAAGGTCGGGGTGCTGATCGTGCAAAATTTCAAGCGCCTGGAGCCCTCCATCAGCGAACAAAAGGCGATAGTTTTTCGCTTCCAGGGTCTTCCCTACTATCGTTCGCTGGAAATCATCGTCATCCACTATTAGCACCGTAGGATATACACGGTCGGCCATTGCATGGAGCGCACGGGCTGTTTCAATGTGAGGGACACACTTCTGGCTGAATCCATTCATCCACATCTTGAACGGCTGGGCGAATTCAGCAACCGCCCGGAATCGTGGTTCGATTTCCTCTCGCTTAAAGCGGGCAATCTCCAATTCCATTATTTTGCTTGAAGGCCGTGACCCCTGAGCAAGCCGCTTGGACAAGCCATCCAGAGCCGCGCCGATTTTTTGTTCGGTTTGGTCCATGAGGGAGTTGGCAACCTCAATCTGCTCAGATCCCTGCGCCATGTGTGCATGCAGAAACGTCTCCAGCTCTGCCAGGCGTTGCGCCTGGGTGGCGAACTCGGCTACTGTCGGGCTGGCTCCAAGCGTTGTAAGTTCGCGTAACGCAAGGTGCACTGACATGAGTAACCGTGGTGCATCGTATGTCATCGGCCAGAAAAACACATAGTCGTGGAAATGCTCCATCTTGCATAGCACGTAAACCCGGCTGATATCATTTTTGTCGCATAGGATAATGGTACGATGGGCCTGCAAGCGTGTCTTATCGCCGAGTTTACAAAGGTCGAGATAATAACGCTCTGACTTCTCCAGTGTGTTGAATGCCAGCACCAGCACATTGGGACGGCGAAGCTCGTATTCTTCCACTACGCGATCCGGGGTGGTGGAAACAAAGACATTATCAAATTCCGCCTCCAGCAACTTCTTTATCAACGCTGCGTCGGTGACGTTGTCCGACGCAACGAGGATTGTTGCGGTGGTCTGATGGGGTTTGCTCATGACAGTTTTATCCTTCATGTAATAGTCGGGAGGTCATTCCTGTGCAGGTTTAAGCCAGATTTTCTGGCCATTCCGTGATTTCACCGGAAGCGACATGAGATTCGCGAGTCAGTTCAAGCATGGGTGGAGGAGCTCATTAAACATTGCTTCCCCCTATGTTCCCACGATCGATTGTCTTTATAATGATCCGAGGTACTCATCCAGGGCTGCCATTTCTTCCTTAAAGGGGTGAAAGAACGCGGCTAGCTCCTCGGTACGATTAGTGGCGCAGGCCTCCTCCATCCCTGCGCACATTTCCCCAAGCGCCAAGGCCCCCACGGAGCGGGCGGATGATTTGAGCTTATGTGCCGCCGCTTCGATCTGCGTCGCCTTGCCAGCATGATAGGCTGCATTCAATTCCGCGGCTGTCGTCGCTGCGCTGGCCTGGAAGCTTCGCAAGCATTCGTTTATCACGGCCGGGTCGTTTCCCACCAACTGTTCAAGAATTCTGATGTCCACGGGCACCTTCGTAGCGACAGGGGGCTTAGCGACGGTCCTAGCTGCAATAGCAGGTAGATCCGGGCTTGAGCCGGCAGGCGCCAGCCATCTTTCCAGCATCGCCTTCAAGTCCACAAGTTGAACGGGTTTGCTCAGGTAGCCGTCCATGCCTAAAGCGTAACAACGATCGGCCTCGCCCCTCAGCGCGTTGGCCGTCAAGACGACGACCGGAGTACGCATTTTGCCGGCTTCGCTAAGCCGAATAGCGGCGCACAGTTCGTAGCCATCCATTTCGGGCATGTGCAGGTCAGTGAGAAGCAGCGCGTAATCGCCGCTTCTCCAGCGGTCCAGCGCCACGCGGCCATTGTCGGCAATATCTGCCGCATATCCTAGCAAAGCAAGCTGCTGGTGTATTACTTTCTGGTTGGTTTCGTTATCTTCGGCTATCAGGATCAACTGGTTCAGCCGCAACGCTTCTTCTCGTGAAACCGGATTATGGTCTGCCACATCTTTTGCCCCCACACGTGTTTCTATTTCCGTCTGTGTTCGTCCTGCTGCAAGTGCTACGGCTTTAATGAGGTTGTTACGTGTCAAGAGGTTTCCGTCTATTTCTACCGTTCCGTTATCCCTTAGACGCGGCCAGCGACGCCGGCCGCGTTCAATAACGACGAAACGTACGTCCAAGCTCTGCGGGGCACCAAGCTTGGCCCTAAGCCCATCCAGCGTGTTCTTCTCGCCTTCGGTATCGATCACCGCTATCCATTGACCAGGGTGGCAACTACCTGTCCATTTCCGCGCTTCGCGCAAGTCTTCTACGCAACTGACCTCCGCCCCGTGGTGCTTAAGATAGATCGCCAGATCGCTGCCCAATCCGTTCCGGCTACCTATTACCAAACACGACAGTTCCGCAACTTCCGAAATTATTTCTCTTTCCTCGGTTTCGGTGGATAGTGGTTTGAAGGATAAATTAACAATAAATGTGGAGCCTTTTCCCACCTTGCTTCGTACCGCGATATTTCCTTCCATTAGCTGTACCAGATTACGTGAAATAACCAAGCCGAGTCCGGTACCGCCAAATCGCCGCGTGGTGGATACATCGGCCTGGCTGAAGGCGGTAAATATTTGCGCCTGAGTCTGTTCATCAATGCCGATACCGTTATCAGCCACCTGAAACTCCACTGCTATTCGCCCTTGGGGATGGCCGACCAGCAAAGCGCGCACAGATACCTTTCCCTGGCGCTGTTGTCCGCTTGAAAACTTGATAGCATTCGTGACAAGGTTGACCAACACCTGGCGGAGGCGCATGGCATCGCCCAGCACACTTTGGGGAATAGCCGGGTCAATGAAGAGCGTAAGCTCCACGTCTTTTTTGCTTGCTAATATGTCCAGCATGCCGCATGTATTTTCCATTACCTCAGCTATCCTGGTCGGGATATGTTCAATCTGTAGTTTTCCCACCTCGATCTTGGAGAAATCCAGAATGTCATCGATGATCCCCAGGAGCGAGAACGCGGATTCGCGCACTAGGTCGACCATCTCCATCTGGTTGCGATGCAGACTAGTGTGGCGAAGCACGTCCACCATGCCAATCACCCCATTCATGGGTGTACGTATCTCATGGCTCATGGTGGCGAGAAACGCTGATTTTACCTGGTTGGCATGCTCCGCTTCAAATCGGGCATGTTCCAGCTCAGCAGTGCGTGCTATTACTCTCGCTTCCAGTTCGTTGTTGTAGCGGTCGCGTTCCGCTTGAACGGCGACCAAGGTACGAGAAAGCTGGCCGATCTCGTCCTTGGCGTCCATATTGACTTGTGAGTTGTAACTTCCTTCGTTCATGTTCTGAGTGTAGCACTCAAGAATTTCCAGGCTTTCGACTTTTCTGCGCACGATAAAGTAGGAAAGACCCAGCCATAGAAGAAGAAGAGCAAGGGTGGCGAATACTCCATAAACATAGAGGTTCGTACGGCGCTCAGCGGTGGTGATGGCGCGCAGGGTCCGCTGGTCGAGAAGCTCATAAAATTCGTTTATCGACTTCATGATGGAGGCTTTCGCCTTATGGTATTCCTCTCCATGGAGTGTTAGACGAGCCAACTCGGCATCGGGGGTGCCCCTGATGTTGAACTCCCCTGTCGAGTTCTTAAAGAGTCCTTTCATTGCGTTGAAAGAAACGCGCTCCAACTCCACCAACTGGTTTGATTTGGCCTCGGCTTCCTCAAGCTTGGCGAGCTCTGCCGGGGTGATCCCAAGCTGCTTCAATCGTACATGAAGAGCAACCGGAATTTTCTCGTTTTCAGACAGGAAGCTGGCATCGCCGATGACGAGATCCCAGTAACTACGTTCATAGCGGCGGGGGCGTGCCGTTTCGCCATTACGGATGCCGAGGATTTGCCAATACATGCGCTCAAATTTGGGGTCGCCGGTAATGACATAGGTGCGGGCCATATGCGTCAGATCGTCGGAGGATTGACGTAGCTCATCAGCAATCAGAAAGGACGCATGCCGATCCTGTTGAGCATGCCTCAGCTCGCGCTGCTCGAAAAATCGAAGCGTGACAAACATGATAAGCAGAAGAAGGAGTACCCCCGTTATCAGATAAAAGATGTGACTCAATTTGCGAATTGTCATGTCTTTCCTTCGGGATGTTGGAAGAACGAGCGGTTAACAGTAAACGATCATGACTAGAAAAGTGGGTCTAGTCTTACAATTTGTAGAGCGGTAAGATAAAGGCTTATGCCAACAGCTATGTTATTCACACGCTGCAAGGTTTAAACAGAACATGCCCTTGTTTGCAGCATCACTAAACCTTGACGTCGTTGATATGATTACGGCTACAAGAACATAAAGTTTTCATCACCTGTTACACCATTCTAATTGCAATGGAGGATTCCCTTTTCGTTGAAAAGCGGCGTGAAAACCTGGCTAATCCCAGCCTGATGGTTTCGCCGCCCGATATTCTGAAAACATATCGGTTTTTGGAATTGACTGTCTATTTACTGAAATATATATGTATATCAATGCATTATGGAAATTTCGTGTATTCTCCCATTTTCTTAGGGCAGCTTGGATTTATCTCGACTGAGCTTCTGTTAAGAATCCGACTGCATGGGACGTAAAAGGAAATTCGCATGGCGGCACTGCGTTTAATAACGCAGAAAATGCGCATCAAGGAAAGGAATGACACTCTGGTGCTGGCAGGAAGTTAAGCACCAACGACGTGGCAGGCGGAAATTCTTCGAGAATCGGTGGCAATGATATTTTTGGATACGTGATAGATGGACGCAGGCATCCTGTACGTATCCTCGTGATATATGCAAGCCAGTGGTTGTTAGGTGGTGGATTAAAGACTGACGCCGATGCGGTAAAATCACTAACTAACACATTGGATGGTCATATCCTGCGAGTGTCAGTTACGCTAATTTTTGAATTCCGATTTGTTCCTCGCCTTCCTCAACTTGCCCATTAAAATAGAGTGGACGCCGCCGGGATTCCGTGACTCCCGTCGTAACCCCGAGACCGTGGTGGTTTGACCGGAATAATTAAAAAGAGCATGTCGGAATTCAAAGCCAGTATTAGCCGTGGTTACGAAAGGGGTCATGAGAGCATTCTTCGAGTTTCCTTGGGACGCTGCTGGTCTCTCCGATTCAAGGCGAAATAGCAAATCATACAACTGATCGTCATTTGAGGAATCGCCACTTAAGCCGAACAGGTCTATTAATTTTGATTTTTTCAATATCTGCTCCTTTAGACCCAAGAAAAACAGGGCGAATTAACGCAAGCCAACGGACTTTACGTCTCAAATATTGAGACCACCAAGCGTAGCATTTGTTCGATCAAGGAAAGGGGGTCGCCACATAATTAATCCTCTCATCATGCAACAACAAGTTCCGTGCGTTTTCCCACATAAGAGAATGGGAGTCTAATGTCGCTTATGTTCGGTATGCGGTGCCATGTGATGGAGACTATGAAGGCGGAGCGTAAAAATGAGTCATTATTTAAGAAAATTCGAGAGATACTCACTCAAGGCCCCTCACACCAAAAATAGATGATGTCGAGTGATTTTCGCAACTAGACTTAAATGGAGATACTGGGTCTGAAGTAGTTAAAAATTATCTATCTTCGAGCATAATGCAACAGTCGGCATTCAGCACTCTAAGCGGCATTGTTTATTTTTGTAACCGTAACCTAAAGAAAAAATAGGGATTGACGGTTGACTAACCGATTGATTCATTGGTAGGCCGTGCCAGATTCGAACTGGCGACCAACGGATTAAAAGTCCGCTGCTCTACCGGCTGAGCTAACGACCCAAAGGACGTGCATTATACCGGCTCACCCCGGCGATATCAAAGTCCTTTAAACAGAGCTTTTTTGGCAAATTACCTGCTAACCTGTTTCGTCGCAAAATCGGTATCTTTAATTTGCTCGTGGATGAGGATGCATTTTTTAAACAGGGATGCCATTGTTATAGGTGGGGGAATTGCCGGGCTCTCGAGCGCTTACGTATTGTTGCGGCTTGGGGCGACAGTGACCGTACTGGAGCGTAATGTCTGCGGGGCGGAGGCTTCCTGGGCAGGTGGGGGAATCCTTTCTCCGCTGCCGCCATGGGATTATTCCGATCCGGTAACGCAATTGACGCGGTTGAGCAACACGCTGTTTCCGGAATTTATTGAAGCGCTAAAGAAAGAAACAGGCATCGACCCCGAGTACCAGGCCAGCGGGATGCTGGTGCTTTACGGTTTTTCCGGTGAACCACCGGAAGCTCAAGATGCTGCAGCCGAAGCCTGGTGCAACCGCCAAACTTTTCCTATGAGAAGGGTTCGCTCACACGAAATTGCACCAATACTTGCATGCGACGAAGCGTCACTTTGGTTGCCAGAGGTCTGCCAGGTGCGCAATCCCCGTTTGTTGCAGGCGCTCCGAAAGGCTGTGGAGCTGGCTGGGGGCACTATTATTGAGCATGCCGAGGTGACAAGCTTGAAGATTGAGCAAGGGCGTGTTCAATCGATCAGTACGAGCTGTGGCGATGAATACATCGCAGCCAATTATATCGTTACCGCGGGAGCCTGGAGCAGCCGGCTTCTAAGTGAATATGCATTAAAGCTCGATATTTGGCCCGTACGAGGTCAGATTCTGCTGTTCAAAGCACAACCGGATTTGCTTCGCACAATTGTGCTGCAGAGACGGGACAATTTTTATTTGATACCACGGCAAGACGGACACATTCTCGCCGGCAGTACGCTGGAAGAGGCCGGTTTCGACAAGCGTACTACTTCCAGCGCGCGGAAGGCGCTGTTCGCGAAGGCGAGCGCGTTAGTACCTGTATTGACTGAGGAGATTCTTGCCGGTCATTGGGCGGGATTGCGCCCTGGTTTACCTCATAATATCCCTGTTATTGACAGCCATCCTGCCATCGCCAACCTTTATGTAAATAGCGGCCACTATCGTTACGGCGTGACCATGGCGCCAGGCAGCGCGCATCTTCTATCCAACATGATCCTGAAGAAACCCCAGCCACTCGACATTACACCCTACCGATGGCCAGTATGAGCACCGCAAAACAATTTGCTTTGCAGCGCAGCGTTTCAGGCAAGGCTCCCCGCGCTTTATCCTGAGAGTACAGGGTGGTAACATTGCGTCACTTCAACATAGGGCATGGGTATTATGGCTGGTCACAGCAAGTGGGCTAATATCAAACACAAAAAGGCCGCGCAGGACGCCAAGCGCGGCAAGATTTTCACCCGGCTCATCAAGGAAATTACCGTTGCCGCGCGACTTGGCGGGGGCGATCTCGCCAGCAATCCCCGGTTGCGTCTGGCCGTCGATAAAGCCTACGAGCAAAACATGCCCAAGGACAACGTTGAGCGCGCCATCAAGCGTGGCAGCGGTGACCTGGAGGGTGTGAATTACGAAGAAATACGTTACGAAGGTTATGGTATTGCCGGCGCAGCCGTATTGGTCGATTGCATGACTGACAATCGCGTGCGCACTGTTGCGGATGTGCGCCACGCCTTCACCAAGTATAACGGCAGTCTAGGCACCGATGGCTCGGTCGCATTCCTGTTCAAGCATTGTGGGCAATTGCTTTTTCCTCCCGGCACCGATGAAGATAAGCTGATGGAAGCGGCTCTGGAAGCGGGTGCGGAGGATATAATCAGCAACGATGACGGCAGCATTGAAGTCATTACAGCGCCATATGAATTTGCCGAGATCAAGACAGCACTGGAGAAAGCAGGTTTCAAGGCGGAGCTCGCCGAAGTGATAATGAAGCCTGCCAGTGACATTGTATTGAATGGCGATGATGCGGTGAAAATGCAAAAACTGCTGGATGCGCTGGAAAATATTGACGATGTGCAAGAGGTCTATACAACGGCATTAATTGGCGAATAGGCTCGGTTTTCCCGAAAAATCCGAATTCTGTTTTTCTGCTCGCGCCTCGTGTGTCAACCTGGTCTTAATTTAGCGCGGACACGAACTGCGTGGAAATTTTAAATTTTTAGAGCCGTTTTTATCAACAGGTAAAAAAATCCGTATCCTTGGCATAGACCCCGGCTTGCGCATTACAGGTTTCGGGATTATCGATAAAACTGGCAGCAAGTTGGCGTACGTCAGCAGTGGTTGCATCAAAACACCGGATGACGAGCTACCGATGCGCCTGAAGTGCATCATGGATCATCTCAATGAAGTCATTGCACAACACCGTCCTGAACAAGTCGCGGTGGAACAAGTGTTTGTCAATGTCAATCCGAAATCCACGCTGATGCTCGGGCAGGCCCGCGGCGCGGCGATTTGCGCTGCGGTGCTGAACAATCTCATCGTCGCCGAATATACTGCACTGCAAATCAAGCAGGCGGTGGTTGGCCAAGGTCATGCCAAAAAAGAACAGGTACAGGAAATGGTGAAGCGGCTGTTACAGCTTGATGGCAGTCCCGGCGCGGATGCGGCGGATGCCCTTGCGTGCGCTATATGCCATGCCCACGGCGGACTGGGGCTGGGCGGAATCTCGACAGCGGGCTACCGCATGAAACGGGGACGGCTGGTATGATCCTGAATCTGGCAGCTGGGCGCTCATTTTTCAAGCCCGGGGCTATGATCTGCAAAGACGTTTTGGGCCATCTGACCGTTACCATTATGGTGAGTTTGCTACAACTGCCGGATTTAGGATGATCGGCAGAATAACGGGATTCCTGCTGGAAAAACTTCCACCATTGGTGCTGGTTGACGTGCAGGGCGTGGGTTATGAAATCGACGTGCCAATGAGTACATTTTATCATTTGCCTGCCATCGGCGCGCAAATCACACTTCACACGCATCTTGTGGTGCGCGAGGACGTGCATCTGCTTTTCGGATTCGCCACTGAGGCAGAGCGGCAGGCCTTTCGGCAGCTAGTAAAGATCTCCGGCGTTGGCGCAAGAACCGCGCTGGCCTTGCTGTCTGGCCTGAGCGTAGCCGACCTGCATCGAGCGGTGATGGCTCAGGATAGCGGACGGTTGATCAGAATTCCCGGCATCGGTAAGAAAACTGCCGAACGTTTACTTCTGGAATTGCGTGACAAACTCGATGCCGGCATGGCGGGCGAAAAAGATGCAGCGGGAGCGATGCCCTCCTCCTTAAGGGGTGGTAGCGACGTACTCAATGCGCTGTTGTCTCTGGGTTATAATGACCGGGAAGCGAGTTGGGCGATCAAACAGCTACCTGCGGATGTTGCTGTATCCGACGGCATACGGCAGGCGCTGAAGCTTCTGTCGAAAGAAAAGTAACGTAAAGTAGCCTCGAGGCTAAACTCGCATCTTATGAATTTACCTGCAGTATCCCGTTACGCCGGAGTGGCTGCATTATTTGAATGATTGAAACTGATCGATTAATCACTTCTGCGCCCGTTTCTCTTCAGGAAGAAGATCTGGAGCGGGCACTACGCCCCAAGCACCTGGACGAATACGTCGGCCAGGAAAAAATTCGCGGACAGTTGCAGATATTCATCGAAGCGGCGCGACGGCGCGGGGAAGCGCTCGATCATGTGCTGCTGTTCGGCCCGCCGGGTTTGGGCAAGACCACACTTGCTCATATTATTGCGAGAGAGATGGGTGTGAGTCTGCGTCATACTTCCGGCCCGGTGCTGGAGCGTCCAGGCGATCTGGCAGCGCTGTTGACCAACCTCGAACCCAACGACGTGCTGTTTATTGACGAAATTCATCGCCTTTCACCGGTGGTGGAAGAGATTCTCTACCCTGCGCTGGAGGATTATCAGCTTGATATCATGATCGGTGAAGGCCCTGCGGCGCGGTCAGTCAAGCTCGATTTGCCGCCGTTTACCCTTGTCGGCGCCACCACTCGCGCGGGGATGCTGACCAACCCGTTGCGTGATCGCTTTGGTATCATTTCGCGCCTTGAGTTTTATTCGGTAGAAGAGCTGACCAAAATTGTGACGCGCTCGGCGGGGTTGCTGAACGTGGAAATCTCCCCTGATGGAGCGATAGAAATCGCACGCCGTTCGCGCGGTACGCCACGTATAGCCAATCGCCTGCTGCGACGGGTGCGTGATTTCGCTGAAGTCAAAGCCGACGGTCACATTACCCGCCATGTAGCGGATGCGGCATTGATAATGCTGGATGTCGATCTTCTTGGCCTCGACGTGATGGATAGAAAGTTGCTGCTGGCAGTGATGGAAAAATTCGGCGGGGGTCCGGTGGGTGTGGATAATCTCGCCGCTGCCATCAGCGAAGAACGTGGCACCATCGAAGATGTGCTGGAACCCTATCTGATCCAGCAGGGCTACATGAAACGCACCCCGCGTGGCCGTATGGCCACGGTCATCGCTTATCAGCATTTCGGCATGGCGCTGCCCAAGAATGGGTTGAGCGGCGAGTTGTGGGATGAGAATCAGTGAAAAATAAAGCTTGCAGGGGATTGCCCCCAATATTCCGTATTGCCGGTCGATATGGATATGAGATGTGGAATGAGATAATGGAGTCGAGATAATTGAATTGCGCAGTGTGAAATCAGAACGCTGGCTTGGCTGCAGATATTATTTAATTTGCATGGTTTGTCGTTTCGTTTGCTCCTATTTTTTTAGCTGGCATTTGTACCGGCAAAGAAAATTACGAATATCAAATATAGATGTCTAATTCGACCTCTCGCTCAAATTTTACTCTGCCGGTCCGGAACTATTATCAGGATACCGATGCAGGCGGAGTAGTTTATCATTCGACTTATCTTGATTTCATGGAGCGCGCCCGCTACGAATGGTTGCGGGAGTTGGGATTTGATATTCATTCATTGATTCAGGTTCACAAGGTAATTTTCATGATACGTTCGCTTAGTATCGAATACTTCAAACCGGCGTTGCTGGACGATATGCTGCATGTAACCGTAGAGGCAACGGAAATCGGCAGAAGCCGTATAACACTCTCCCAGCATGTGCTGCGTGGCGGAGTCACTTTGGCCGGCGCCAATGTCCATGCGGTATGTGTGGGTGCTGACAGTCTCAAGCCCATAAGCGTGCCGGCGCCGCTACGTCATAAACTTGGAAAACTCTCATGAGCGCAACAGTTACTCAGGATATGTCTCTTTTTACTCTCATCGGGAGCGCCAGTTTGCCTGTGCAACTGGTAATGGCGCTGTTGTTGGTGACTTCCTTTTTGTCGTGGTGGTTCATTTTTCGCAAGCTATTCGTTATCCGGCAGGCGATGAAGCAGAGCGATGAATTCGAGAATGTTTTCTGGAAAGGACCCGATCTCAATGCGCTCTTTCAAAGTGCCGCCAGCGCGCGTCATACGGCGGGAAGCATGGAGCGGATTTTTGAGGCGGGATTCCGCGAGTTCATCAAACACAAGCGCCAGCCGGGGATGGACATCAGCACTGTGATGGATGGCACACGCCGGGCCATGCGGGCCACCTACCAGCGTGAAATGGACAGTCTCGAATCACATCTTTCCTTTCTGGCGACGGTGGGGTCGGTAAGTCCATACGTCGGCCTGTTCGGCACCGTCTGGGGAATCATGAATTCCTTCCGGGGATTGTCCAACGTCACTCAGGCCACAATTGCCCATGTCGCACCGGGCATTGCGGAGGCGTTGATAGCGACGGCGATGGGATTATTCGCTGCGATCCCCGCGGTTATTGCCTATAATCGTTATGCTAACAACATAGACCGGCTGGCAACCCGTTTTGAAAGCTTCATGGAAGAGTTGTCCAATGTATTGCAGCGGCAAGCAACCGGATAAGGTGATTTTCATGGGACAGTATCGTGACTGAGCGCCGCGCCAAACGCCGTCTGATGAACGAGATAAACGTCGTGCCATACATTGACGTAATGCTGGTATTGCTGGTGATATTCATGATTACGGCACCGCTCATCAGCCCCGGTCAGATTGAATTGCCGCAGATTGGTAAATCCCTGGCGCCCCCGGTTGCGCCACTGGAAGTGATCATCAAGGCCGATGGCAGTCTGAGATTGCACGACCGCGCCAAGCCGGGCGGCGAACAAAAAATCAGCCGCACCGAACTGGTGGAAGCAATCAAACAGAAGCAGGCACAAAATACCGAGCAGCCAGTAGTAATCGCTGGCGACAAAAGTGTGCGTTACGAAGAAGTAATAAATGTGATGGATATCCTGCAACGGCAGCAGGTGAAGAAGGTGGGGCTGCTGGCCATACCGAAGTGAGCAACGGGGCCCTCATATGAGTCGGCGATGAGCGCAATGGCATTGCGGGATTCCTCGCACGTTGAACCAGGATTGTTGCCGGCAGGATTGCTGGCAGTACTGGTGCATTTGATTTTTTTTGCTTTTATGATTTTCGGCCTTAGCTGGAAAACATATCCGCCAGAAGGTATGGTGGTGGACCTGTGGAGCAGCCTGCCTCAGCCGGTTCAGCCAGAAAAGCTCGCACCCCCGGCGCCCAAGCCGATCGAGCCGCCTCCCGAAGCAAGGCCGCTGCCACCCGAGCCACAAACGCCGCCATCTCCGCCCAAACCTGATATTGCACTCAAGGAAAAGATTGAGAAACCTAAACCCGTGGAAAAGAAGCAACCGGTACAGAAAGATCAAAAGGAGCTGAAAGAAAAAGAACTGAAAGCAAAAAAAGAGAAAGAACTGAAGGCACAGCAAGAGAAAGAACTGAAAGATCAGCAAGCAAGGGTGGCTACAGAAATCGCGCAGCTTCAGCGGGAGCAGCAGGAAGCGAATAACAAGGCGCGGGCACAAGCAGCGGCTCAGTCCCGCGTGGTGAACGAGATAGATGAATATAAGGCCCGAATCCTGGCTAAAATCAAAGGCCACATTGTTATGCCTCCAGATCTGCCCGGCAATCCAGTCGCGGAATTTGACGTCACACTGCTTCCGGGGGGCGACATTCTTGATGTGAAGTTGCGTAAAAGTAGCGGTTTTGCCGCTTTCGATAGCGCCGTGGAGCGTGCTATTTTCTTATCCAAACCGCTTCCGCTGCCACCCGAACCCGCGTTGTTTCCGAAATTCCGCAATTTAAACCTCAAGGTACATTACCGCGAATGACTGCTATAATTCACAACATCGTTGCGTATTCCCCAGAGGGTAATTTCTATGCAGATTCGCTTGCCTGAATTCCCCCCATTTGCCGTTGTCTTGTTCCTGTGGTTGATAAGCGCGCCGCTCCATGCCGCCCTGGATATCGAAATCTTCGGTGGCGGCGCAACACAGATTCCCATCGCTATTGTTCCCTTTGCCGCTGAAGAAAAGCTCAATCAAAGCATCACGCAGGTCGTGGCGGCGGATTTGCAGCGCAGTGGTTTGTTCAGAATGATTGAGCCGGGTGGTCTTGCGCCCCATGAGCTCATAGAAGTCGTTTATTCAGAATGGATCAATCGTGGTGCCGGTGCGCTGGTTATCGGCACTACTACACTCCTGCCTGGTGGGCAAGTCGCATTGCGTGTTCGTCTGCTGGACGTTGCAAAACAGGTGCAGTTGGCCGCCTATACCGAGACTGTTCCTACGGGACAATTGCGTGCTGCTGCCCATCGAATAGCCGATATCATTTATGAAAAGCTGACCGGTGATATAGGCGTGTTCAGTACTCGTATCGCCTATGTGGTGAAAGAGGGCAAAAGGTATGCGCTGCAGGTTGCGGATGCTGACGGTTTTAATGCCCAGCCGGTGATCGAATACACAGAGCCGATTATCTCCCCCGCATGGTCGCCGGACGGCAAGCAGTTAGCCTACGTATCCTTCGAGAACAAGAAACCGGTAGTCTATGTGCAGACGCTTGCTACGCGGACGCGCAAGGCAGTAGCTAATTTCAAGGGCAGTAACAGCGCCCCGGCCTGGTCACCAGATGGAAAGAGGCTGGCCGTGGTCCTGTCTTTGATGGGAGGTTCCCAGATCTTTTTAATAAATGTTGACGGAGGCGGCTTGCAGAGGCTCAGTCAAAGTTCCGGAATAGATACCGAGCCAAGTTTTTCGCCCAATGGCCAGTCGATCATTTTTACTTCTGATCGGGGCGGCAGTCCGCAGATCTATCGCATGCAGATAACAGGGCGTGCATCAGGAACAGCGGAGCGCCTGACCTTCGAGGGCAGTTACAATGTCAGTCCTCATTATAGTCAGGACGGAAAAAGCTTTACCTTCATCCATCGCAATGGCGACCGATTCAATGTCGCGATACAGGATCTGGCTACCCGCCAGGTGCAATTGCTTACCGATTCGAAATTCGATGAATCCCCCAGTTTTGCTCCCAACGGAAGGATTATCTTATATGCAACCGAGGTGAGGGGGCGTGGTATATTATCCGCAGTGTCAAGCGATGGCAAGACAAGACAACAACTTTCAACGCAAGCAGGTGATGTGAGGGAGCCGGCATGGGGGCCGTTGCCAAGATTGCAATAATTTTGACCCCCATATTTTAGTTAACTTTAACTTGAAAGGAATAAACATGAAAAAGATATTTGCCGTGTTATTGATCAGTTTGTTGTCGGCATGCGCTAGCAAGAGCACGCAACCAACTGCCGAGGTGGAGGACAAGTCCATAGGCTCCTCCTCGAGGTCGACGGAAGGTTCTCCAACTACTGGAGCTGTTCCTAACCTTAATCCGCTTACCGATCCGAACAGTGTTCTCTCTAAACGCAGCGTTTATTTTGATTTCGATAGCTACGTGGTGAAGGATGAATATAGATCTCTGGTGCAGGCTCACGCCCAGTATCTGCGCGACAACGGCAACGCCAGAGTGTTGCTCCAGGGTAACGCCGACGAGCGCGGCAGTCGTGAATACAATCTTGCGCTGGGTCAGCGCCGTGCTGACGCTGTTAGAAACGCTATGACATTATCCGGTGCCAGGGAATCCCAGATCGAATCTGTCAGCCTGGGCGAAGAGAAACCGCGTGGGCTGGGTCATGATGAGGCTTCGTGGGCCGAGAACCGCCGTACGGATATCCGCTATCAGGGCGAGTGACCGTGCTGTTGCGCGCTTTTTGGTTATTGCTCCTGATCGGCTGTAGTTCGAGTTACGCCGGATTGTTCGACGACGAGGAGGCGCGCAAGCAGATCGCTGCACAGCAGGTATCAATTGGAGATTTGCGCAATCAAGGGCAGACGCTGGAAGCGCGAATCTTCAAAATGGAAGAGGTGCTCAACAATCAGCCGCTGCTGGAACTCCATAATCAAATCGAATCACTCAGGTTCGACCTGAATAAATTACAGGGTCAGATCGAAGTACTCGTCAATGAGAATGAGTTGACACAGAAGCGGCAAAAGGATTTTTACATTGATCTGGATAGCCGGCTAAGGCGGATCGAACAGCCTGACGAATCCACCGCTTCCAAACCTTCTGTCTCCCAAACTACCGCCGCACCAGATGAAGCGCCGGTCGCGGCTGCTGTGGTTTCACCCGCTACGAGTGCCGTACCAGCGGAAACTGCGGAGAGCCGTGACTACGAGGTGGCCTATAATTTATTCAAGACCGCCAAGTATCAAGATGCAATTTCCCAGTTCAAGAAGTTTCTCAAGAACTATCCGGGGTCCAGTTTCGTACCGAGTGCCCACTACTGGGTTGGTAATTCTTATTACGCGATACGTGATTTCAAGAACGCCATCAGCACACAGGAAAAACTGATCAATGCTTTCCCTGATAGTGGCAAGGCTCCCGATGCAATGCTCAACATTGCTACTAGCCAGCAGGAAATGAGTAAAACAACAGCTGCCAAAAAAACCCTGGAAAGTCTTATAGCCAAATATCCAGGCAGCGAAGCGGCAGAAAAAGCCAAGCGGCGACTGGCACTGCTCAATAAAAAGTAGCAGTTAATAGCTGCTTTTTATGGTAATGACGCATCTGTTCTAAATATGGTTCATACCCCCTTTCCGTTGCGGCATAAAATTACGCAACCTTCTGAAGCGATAAATTTACGCATAAGTGAAATCTTCTTTTCTCTGCAGGGGGAAACCAGTCGCGTAGGGTTGCCTACGGTATTTGTACGCCTTACCGGCTGTCCCCTGCGTTGCGGTTATTGCGACACCGAATATGCCTTCTACGGTGGGAAAAGTCTGTCAATTTCCGTCATCCTGGCAGAAGTTGCCAATTATTCGCCTCGCTATGTCACCGTCACCGGCGGCGAACCCCTTGCTCAAAAAGAATGCCTGACATTGCTCAGGTTATTGTGTGACGCTGGCTATTCAGTATCGCTCGAAACCAGCGGCGCGCTGGATGTATCCAGGGTGGATGCGCGCGTTTCCAGGATTCTGGATATCAAAACCCCGGCTTCCGGCGAGGCGGGAAAAAATCGCTGGTCCAATCTCATTCATCTTACACAACACGATGAGTTGAAGTTTGTACTGTGCGATGAAGCAGATTATCAGTGGGCGGTTGAAGCAATGCGTGAGCGTCAACTGGATCTTGTTTGCCCGATTTTACTTTCGCCGGTTTATGATAAGCTTGATCCCGCGACGCTCACTGCATGGGTGCTACGTGATCGTCTGCCGGTGCGGGTGCAGATCCAGCTGCACAAGCTGTTGTGGGGTGAAGGGCGGGGGCGATGAAAAAACAGGCTGGAATGCGGGTGACCTTTTGTGCTTAACGCTGTATTGAGACGAAATCCGGGTTCTTGAAAATACGCCTATGATTAAGGCTGTGGTGCTCTTATCAGGTGGATTAGACTCCGTCACCACGCTCGCTATCGCCCGAAATAGCCGATACGAGTGCTACGCTTTAAGCGTAGATTATGGGCAACGTCACGGATCGGAACTGGTAGCAGCGGAAAAGCTGGCGCAATCCCTCGGCGCTCGTGAGCATAAGACCATTAAAGTTGATTTGACCATGTTTGGTGGATCGGCGCTCACTAATAAATTCATTGCTGTACCAACCGAAGAAAATAAAGCAGGCGTCCCTGTTACCTATGTACCAGCCCGTAATACCATCATGCTATCACTTGCGCTGGCTTGGGCTGAGGTACTTGAAAGCCATGATATTTTTATTGGCGTAAATGTGGTGGACTATTCCGGATATCCCGATTGCCGGCCCGAATATATCGCGGCATTTGAGGGGATGGCGAATCTGGCCATTAAAGCCGCAATTGAAGGCGCCCGGCTGAACATTCATACGCCGCTTATCAACTTGTCGAAGGCGGAAATTATCCGGCGGGGAATTTCGCTGGACGTGGATTACAGCTTGACAGTGTCTTGCTATCAGGCGGATGAAGTAGGACGGGCTTGTGGCGTGTGCGACTCGTGTCGGCTACGTCGCGCGGGGTTTGAATTGGCAGATGTGCCAGATGTAACACGTTATAAACCGAAATAAATCCGGCAATTGGTAGCGAATTCATCATAAAAGTGAAGATCAAGTGGACAAAAGTCTTTGTCAATCATAGCGCTAAACTGAAAAATGAGCGGTCAGCCGCCGGATTTAGGTTAGGACGCTTAATTGAGATAATGGCGAGAAGTGAAGATTTGCGATGACAATTTATATTACTCATTCCATCTCGCATGATTCCCTGGCTTACTCCTGAGTCTCCTTTCCCCTCGTTAAATACCGCACTTACCCAGCCTAACGGCCTGCTGGCCGTTGGCGGTGATCTCTCGCCGCAGCGCCTGATTGAGGCTTATCGCCACGGCATTTTCCCCTGGTTCAACGAGGATGAACCCGTCCTATGGTGGAGCCCCGATCCGCGCATGGTGTTGTTTCCCGGGGAGCTAAAAATTTCCCGATCGCTAAGAAAAACTCTGAAGAAAGGTGACTACGAAATTCGCGTTGATAGCGCTTTCAGTCAGGTCATGCAGGCGTGCGCCAAGCCGCGCAAGGATCGCGCCGGCACATGGATCCACGCAGAAATGATCTTGGCCTATGCTACGCTGCATGAGATGAAGCTGGCCCATTCCGTCGAAACTTGGGTAGACGGCGAATTAGCGGGAGGGCTGTACGGTGTTGCCCAGGGAAAAATGTTTTTCGGGGAATCGATGTTTTATCATGTCCCGGATGCTTCCAAAATCGCATTTGTGCACTTGGTAAAACAACTGGATCGCTGGGGTTTCCACATGATTGACTGCCAAATGAAAACCGCTCACCTCGCTTCTCTCGGCGGGCGCGAAATTCCTCGTAAGGAATTTAGTCAAAAATTAAAAGAATTGGTAAACTATCCCGAACGAGTTGAAAAATGGTGTTTCGATCATGAGTCAATTGAATGATCTGCCTTCATCGTTGTTGCAGTTCTACACGACCGCATCTTACTCGTGCAGCTACCTGCCGGAAAAATTGGCACGGTCTCAGGTTGCAACACCCAGCCACCTGATCGACACAAACGTCTATGGCGGGCTGGTACAAGCTGGTTTTCGCCGTAGCGGAGCCTTTACCTATCGTCCTTACTGCGATAATTGCCGAGCCTGCGTGCCAGTGCGAATCGTAGTTGACGAATTGATTCTCAGGCGCGCCCAACGCCGTTCCTGGAGGCAGCATCAACACCTGGTTGCAACCCAGCACGATCTGTATTATCACCCCGATCACTATGCGCTTTATCTACGTTACCAGGCGCAGCGACATAGCGGTGGCGGCATGGATCGCGACAGCCGCGAGCAATACCGCCATTTTCTGCTGCCTAGTAACGTCAATTCACGACTGGTTGAGTTTCACGAAGATGGGCAACTGCGCATGATCAGCATTATTGATAAACTGCCCGACGGTATTTCATCTGTATATACCTTTTACGATCCCGATGTGCCGGGCACGAGCTTCGGCACCTACAATATTCTGTGGCAAGTGCAACAGTGCCTTGCATTAGGGCTACCTTATCTTTATCTTGGCTACTGGATCAAGGAAAACCGAAAAATGACGTATAAAGCGAACTTCAGGCCATTGCAAGGTTTAACTGACGGCCGATGGGAGCCGCTGAGCAATGTGCAGGATGGGGAGTACGCGTAGCACCTGTCGTTAATGTTCAGGTGGCCTCCCAGCAAGCACTCCGCGACACGCTTAGCTGACTGAGCTGTCGAAATCAGGGTGATTAAAATGCGTGATGCCGACCGTCAGTTTGCTTTCTACATTAATGGCGATTTCAAGGAGTACGAAGCAACGAGGGCTCAATTTCACCGCAATCCTGCGTGCGATTGTGTTTTGCGGATGATCTGCTTTGTCAGACTCGCAGCGAAAGAGATCAACCATCCGCGTCCTCGCCTCCTTGGGGTATCCCATCCAGTAAAACGCCGAGTTTTATCGCTTTATGGCCCGTATTGTTGCTGCGCGTTTCTCCAGAGACCTTGCCTTGTTTTCATAGCCGATATCCCGATATAGCTGCGCCAAATTTTCGAGGCCTGTCGCTACGTTGGGATGATCCGGACCAAGAGCTTTCTCTGAAATCGCCAGCGCGCGCCTGAAAAGCGGTTCAGCATTTGGGAACTTTCCCTGGTCTTTATACAGTCCTGCCAGGTTGTTCAGACTCAATGCCACATTGGGATGATCCGGCCCCAGCGCCTTTTTCGAAATTGCAAATACACGCTTATAAAGTGGCTCGGCCTGCGCATACTGGTTCTGGGCGCTATACAGTAGCGCAAGATTGTTCAGGCTTATGGCCACATCAGGATGGTCTGGGCCGCGAGTGCTCTCTAATATCGTCAATGCGCGTTTGAGAAGTGGTTCGGCCTCCGCATACTGTTCCTGGGCTTGATATAGCTGGGCCAGGTTATTCAGGCTTATGGCCACATTGGGATGATTCGGGCCAAAGGCCTTTTCATCGATTGCCAGCGCACGTTTATAGAGCGGCCCGGCCTGCGCATATTGCCCCTGGTTTCTGTACAGCGTCGCAAGATTGTTCAGGCTCGCGGCCATTTCGGGACGTTCCGCGCCAACCGATTGTTCAAATATCGCCAGCGCACGTTTGAGAAGCGGCTCGGCCTGTGTATATTGACCTTGTGCGTTATGCAACAACGCAAGGCTGTTCAAACTCGTGGCCACATCAGGGTGATTCGGGTCCAAGGTTTGTTCGGCTGTTTGCAGTGCCTTCTTCGCCACTGTGGTTGCACGGCTATAGTCTCCCTGCTGATAAAGTGATTCCACTTCCTCATTGAGTGTATCCCATTCGGTAATGGCATGGGTCTGCGTGCCAAATGTCATGAGAATCAAAATAAGAGAAAAACTAGCCAGCTTCATGAATACCTCTGTTCACGATCAATATCGATAATAACGAATCAGCTGTAGTTACATTAATAAATTTCATTTATAACAAAAAACAGCCAGCATGAGGGAGGCTACCAGGTTCAGTTCCTCGATCTCTTCGTATATACGATTGTTTCCATGTTGCTGGTTAAGACAATCGTTTAACAGACTGGTTACATTTTCCGGGTTAAAATCGAATTATGCTTTATTCTTTACTTCGCCCGTTGTTATTTAGTCTCGACCCCGAAACGGCTCATCGTGTTACGTTCAATGTGCTCGAGAACGCTCACCGGTTTGGCCTGCTTACCGGTGGTCCGATAACCTGTCAGTCCCGCAGTGCCATGGGTCTTGATTTTCCCAACCCTGTCGGTTTGGCGGCTGGAATGGATAAAAATGGTGAGCACATTGAGGCACTTGCTGCGCTGGGTTTCGGTTTTATCGAAATCGGTACAGTCACACCCCGCCCCCAGCCGGGAAACTCCCGGCCGCGTCTATTTCGTATCCCTGAAGCAAACGCCGTTATCAACCGTCTGGGTTTCAATAATCACGGTGTCGACAAACTAGTGGCCAATATCAGGCATACGAATTACCATGGCATATTAGGTATCAATATTGGCAAGAATTTTGATACACCGGTGGAAAAATCCGCTGGTGATTACCTGACTTGCTTGCACAAGGTTTATCGCTATGCCGGTTACGTTGTCGTCAACATTTCCTCGCCCAATACGCCTCATCTTCGCCAATTGCAAAATGCCGAGGAGTTGGATTATCTACTGGATGTGCTGAAAGCGAAACAAAAAGAACTTGCCGATGAACATGCCAAATACACACCCCTGGTGGTAAAGATTGCGCCTGATTTGGAACCTCAGCAAATCGAATCAGTCGCGGCGCTGCTGATGAAACACCAAATTGATGGAGTTATCGCCACTAATACTACCCTTTCCCGGGCCGGTGTAGAAACACTGCCTCATGCAGGCGAAACTGGGGGATTGAGCGGAGCCCCGCTCACGCAACGTGCTACTGCGGTCATCCGTCATTTACACGCCGTGTTGCAAGGCGCGCTGCCCATCATCGGCGTAGGCGGGATCATGTGCGCGGCGGATGCAAAGGAAAAAATCGATGCTGGCGCAAGCCTGGTACAGATCTACAGCGGCCTGATTTATCGTGGTCCCCACTTGGTAAGCGAGGTGGCAAAGGCAATATGCGCACCGGACGCGGCGGATTTCTCACGCTCGGGTACAGAATGAGAGAAAATATGCTGATAGCGGAAATCGATTCCATTCTGCCGCAAACACAGTGCCGTCAATGCGGCTTCTCTGGCTGCAAACCTTATGCAACGGCCATTGCGGAAGGCCGCGCCGGCATCAACCAGTGCCCGCCCGGCGGCGAGCAAGGTATCCGCAAACTGGCCAAGTTGCTGGGAGTAAGTCCGATACCGCTAGATACCGCGCACGGGTTCTCAAAACCGAAGGCGGTTGCGCTAATCGACGAGCAAGTTTGTATCGGCTGCACGCTTTGCATCGTGGCCTGTCCGGTTGATGCCATAGCCGGTGCAGCCAGGCAGCTACATACCGTGATCACCGTGGAATGCACTGGCTGCGAACTCTGTATTGCGCCATGTCCGGTGGATTGCATTAGCATGATTCCGCTAAGGGAACGAGTCAGTAGTGCCGAGACAAAACCCTATGCTGTGATCGATGGTTTGCTGGTGGATGAAGACGAAAAAAAGAAAGCTGCTAATCGCGCACGTGCGCGTTACCAGCTCAGGCTGCAGAGGCTTGAGCGTGACAAACAGGAGCAGGAGGGAAGATATGAACAAAAAAACGGAGCAATGAAACCTATAAACGTTTCTTCATCTGGCGAACTCAAGAAAGCAGCCATTCAGGCTGCACTGCAACGTGCCATGGCTGGCCGGGCTCAATTAACTAAAAAATAATAATAATCCCTGATCCATAACGAGCTTCTTTCCCTCTGACTCATGAATTCAACCATACGCCGCGAGATTTTCACCCGCTTCAAGGCGGCGAATCCTCATCCCACCACCGAGCTGGAGTACAACTCACCATTCGAATTGCTGGTAGCCGTAGTGCTCTCCGCTCAGGCTACTGATAAAAGCGTGAATCTGGCAACCCGAAAACTGTTCCCCAAGGCCAACACGCCAGAGAAAATCCTCGCCTTAGGGGAAGCCGGCTTGCTGGACATCATCAAAAGCATCGGATTATATAAAACGAAAGCAAAGAATATTCTAGCTACTTGCCGCCTGCTCATCCAACATTATGGCAGCATAGTGCCGCAAACTCGGGAACAGCTGGAAGAATTGCCCGGTGTGGGACGCAAGACCGCCAATGTCATATTGAACACCGCATTTGGCGAGCCCACTATCGCAGTGGATACGCACATTTTTCGCGTCGCGAACCGTACCGGAATTGCACCGGGTAAAACAGTCCTGGAAGTGGAATTGAAACTTTTAAAATCCATACCCAAGGAATTTCGCCACGACGCCCATCATTGGCTTATTTTACATGGTCGCTATGTATGCAAGGCGAGGAGACCCGAATGCGCTATATGCATCATTAATGATTTGTGCGAGTACAAGGAAAAAATCTTTGAGTAAAAAAGTTTGAAGAAAGATGATCTCTTTTCAGTACTGGTATTTCTTTTAGATGTTTAATCCCTCAAGAGAACAGGCGCGCCAGTTCTTCTTCGATAGCTGGCGCAAATACCGCCAGCGAGAAATGCTTTCCGCTATGGAAGACATGGCGCTTGAGGTCATTTTGCTGCATCCAGAATATCAGGCCATGCTTGACGACACGGAGCGCTACCATGACAAGGACTATTTGCCTGAGATGGGCGATACCAATCCTTTCTTGCACATGAGTATGCATATCGCCATCAAGGAACAGATCTCGATAGACCAGCCTGCAGGAATTCTCAAACGGTTTGAACGCCTGCTGAAGGAGACCGGCAACGAACACGATGCCATGCATCAGATCATGGAATGTCTTGCGGAAATGATCTGGCAAGCGCAACGCAGCCGATCAGCGCTTGATGCCTCGATCTATTTCGATTGCCTGGATCGGCGGAAAAGCTGATGATCTGCGCCTGATGAAAACATGAGCCCATTTATTGGGCGTCTGAGCAAATAAACAGAAAAAAGCTTACCGTCCACCCACGCAGCTAGCCGCTGAGCAAGTCTCGCATAGCCACAAAAAAACACCATTCCACATGGGCTACAACGAAATCGGGAGCTGACTGCGTTACGCTTTCACCGGTATCGCCATCAGCATGGAAGCGCAAGCACCGGCTTTCATGCGCGCCTTGTCATCCCGATTTTTCCAGGCTTGGCTGCCAGCTGAACGCACCCATGGAGGATTTGCTCAGAGACTCCCTGATCAATATTTTGTTTTCAGACCGGACTGACTGGCAAAATAGGCCGATACATTTTCGATATCTTCCTTGCTCAATGCTGCAGCCATACCGGCCATAATGGGATCCTTCCGGGTACCTGATTTATATTCGTTCAGGGATTTCTGCAGATAACTTGCATGCTGTCCAGCCAGCTTTGGAAAAGCCGGCGCAGGACTATTGCCGTCCGGGCCGTGGCATGCAGCACAAACTTCAGCCGCTTTTTTCTTACCGGCTTCAATATCGGCTGCCATACCCTGGCCGGAAATTAGCAGCAATGCGCCGCTCGCGGCGGCAATAATAAAATTTTTCATAAAACTTTCCTTGCGTAATGGGTAAATTATTTTCCACCGGAAGCAGCATAATAGGCGGCTAAATCTTCCATATCCTGGGTGGAAAGCGTAGCGGCGATACCTTTCATGCTGGGATGGCTGCGGGCATCAGTCTTATATGCCTCAAGCGCCTTGACCAGATACTCGGCGTGCTGGCCACCGAGTCTTGGAACTTTATACACCGTGGGATAAGATGTCCGGTATCCTTCTATTCCGTGACAACCGACGCACATTGCATTTTTCTGCTTCCCCGCAATCGGGTCACCAGCCGCCTGTGCAGTGCCGGTTAATGCCAGAAGCAGACTCCACGCAAATAAATTCACTATTGCTGATCGTTTCATTATGAGTGCCCTCTTTTCAAAAAGAGCGACTCTAAACGATGTGCCATTTCTGGTCAACGAATAAAGTAGCAGGACATATGGGAACTTATCGTTATATCTTCTGTCTCCCCATTGAACGCTTTGCTTCCAGCTCCTCCCAGCGCGTGAGATATTTCATGAGTTCCTGTTCGAGAATAGCAAAGCGTCCTTGCAGTGTTCTAGCTTCGTCCGGGCAATCGCTATAGATAGTCGAAGAACATAATTTGCGCGCGATATCGCCCTGTTCCTGCTCTAGAATTTCTATCTTCGCCGGCAATTCGGCAAGTTCGCGCGCTTCATTGTAGTCCAACTTGACGGGAGTGCCCGATACAGACATCTTATTCAACAAACCCGGAGGCTGTGGCTTCGCTGCCTGTGGCTTTGCCGATGTTTTTAAA
>JBDTKY010000094.1:0-14862 GCA_039935055.1 Nitrosospira sp. | reverse complement strand
TGCTAGTCCACAACTATTATGCCGGGAGCGCTGCTGTGGTGAGATTTGCTCACGGCGCTAAGTCGCTGCGGGTCGGACATGCTGCGATTATTTTCTTCGAGGATCAAAGCCATTTGCCGATGTGCGGCGCCTTCCTGCATGCTTACCTTCATGGCTCTCTCATAATTGCGTAACAGCGCGTCGGTATGTGCCTGCAGATCCTGTGCGCGCCTACCATAGAGATAGCTCTTGTCCTGATAATGTTCCAGTAGTTCCCTCTTTTCGTACACTTTTGCCTGCAGCTCCGTCGCTGCATCTTCATAGTATTTCGCCACGGTTTCGTGGTCTCTTTGGGTTGTGGCAGTCCGGATAGCTGCCCGAATATCAAAATCTCCATCCATTGCAGTCGCGAGTGGGCTTAATACAATCAATAAGCCGAATAAAGATAAAGCCGCAAAAATATTCTTTGTTTTCATCACATACCTTTTCAGTATTGGCTATTTCTTCAGCATTCCGTGGATGGAAATCGCGAAGCTCATTCTTGGTTTTCAACATCGGGTTTCCAACATCGCTGATATGAACAATATGGGAAGAACAATACTTTGTCAACTTATATATGTTTTAAGTATATTATCTCGCTGAATGGAGGGGCCATGCACGCATCATTGTGTCCTGGGATAGGCGGGTGAGAGCCACTGCCTCTTAAAATACTTTACACATATATAAGTTGACAAAGTATCTTTGGCCTGATATTATGCATTTAGGATCGAGATGTTGTTTTTTACGACATGCTGATTGTTGTTAACCAATGAAGGGTACGTTATGAGAAAGAGAAATATTTCCGCAGCTTTACCTGCGTTCTTTTCGCTGATATTGGTTATTGCGTTTCCGGGTTCGAGCGTCGCCGCTGAAAAGGACTATCCATTGTGTACGATAGGCGGTTATTTTTCCGGGTCGGGCAATAAATTTCTAAGCGAATTGGCGAGGAATATTGCACAAAAAAGGCACATCTTTGGCGATCCCATATGTAATGCGGCGTGGAAAAACGGATATAAAACGGGCGAAAATGTCTTGAAAACGGGGAAACCCAACAACCATGCGGAAAAATTTGTCCTTCAGCAGGCCGCTGAATTCAGGGAACACGCATTCGATCTATAATATTGGGCAGAAGGCAATCGTCCGACAGGCTGCTAGCTGGCAGATCGGATTTTGGTGGCGCATAAATCGTGGAAACGGGGGGATTTTGTCGAAGGAATTGCCGGGTTACGCTACGCTAACCCGATCTACTATTGCGTTGCCATCACGTATACGTCCGTCCATCCGGCGATCTGCCAGGTGCTGGCAATCGTGCCTCGCCGGGACGATCATACATTGCGTCACGAGGCTAGCAGCCTGTCAGACTTAAAGAAAATCGGCTGCAAAAGCGTCTGACCGGTCCATATTTCGCTGCTTTTTCGGTCAATAGAATAACTATTGGCCGTCAAAATCGTCAAAATCTGCCCTCGCCCAGTCGCTTTTTCGCTGCGATTCTTCAAGTCCGACAGGCTGCTAGTCCTTTTTCATCTCATGCCCGCCGAACTGGTTGCGCAGCGCTGACAGCAGTTTGTTCGAGAACGATTCTGCATCGCGCGACTGCAAACGCTGTAATAGCGCTAGTGTAATGACCGGTGCGGCTACATCAAGGTCGATTGCTTCGGCGACTGTCCAGCGTCCCTCCCCTGAATCTGCCACATAAGGGGCGATTCCATGCAGACCGGGATTTTCGGCCAGGGCGGCGGCGGTCAGATCGAGCAGCCATGATTGCACCACGCTGCCGTCACGCCAGATCTCGGCTATCTGATGCAAGTCCAGTTTGAATTCCTTTTTTTGATTCAGGATTGCAAAGCCTTCGCCATAGGCCTGCATCATGCCGTACTCGATGCCGTTATGGATCATTTTGGCAAAGTGCCCTGCGCCGCTGGGGCCGACACGCCCCCACCCTTTATCCGGTGCCGGAGCAAGCGTTTCGAAAATGGGACGCAAGCGTTCGATGACCCGTTCGTTGCCGCCGATCATGATGCTGTAGCCGTTTTCCCGCCCCCATATACCGCCGCTGGTGCCTGCGTCTACATAGCGAATATGGTTCGCTTCCAGCATTTCGGCACGACGCTGCGTATCCTTGTAATTCGAATTGCCGCCGTCGATAATCACGTCGTCTGGCCCGAGCATCGGAAACAACGCGGCAATCATCTCGTCCACCGCGGTTCCCGCGGGAATCATCAACCATATTACGCAGGGCGATTCCATTTCATTGACAAGTGTTTCGAGCGACGCGGCGGGCAGAATTCCTTTTTCCTTCACTTGTGTGAGCGCTTCCGGGCTGCGCGCGAAACCGACCACGCGGTGACCGCCACGAATCAGCCGTTGCGCCATGTTGCCGCCCATGCGTCCTAAACCGATCATTCCGATATCCATCGCGTCCTGCCTCCGTAGTGGTTCGTAGTGGTGTAATAGTGGGTAGTACGCTATAAATTCGAACGGGCAGGCACCCGCTTTGCGGATACCTGCTCATTCATCAGGAATCAATAGAGTCCCCCACGGGTAATGATCCTGGCTGCAAGCAGTGCCGACGGTGTCAGGGTGTCAGCAGCTCCCGTAGCTCCCGCAACTTCTTCAGGCCGTCTGGGCAAGAATATCCTGCCGCTTGGTCTTCAGCGCGGCAAGCAGCTTATCGTAAGACTCGGCGAAAGCGGCCACGCCATCATCCTGAAGCTTTTCGGTGATGGCGTCGAGATCAATCCCGAACCCCGGCAACCGTGCAATGTCCGCTTCCGCTTGCGCAACGTTTTCCGTGAGCGTTACACGTGCGTGGCCGTGATCGCGGAACGCGTCGAGTGTTTTGGGCGGGACGGTGTTGACGGTGTCGGGACCAATCAATTCATCCAGGTACAGCACATCGGAATAAGCAGGGTTTTTGGTACCGGTGCTGCCCCATAACGGACGCTGCACGCGTGCGCCTTTGGTACGAAACGCGGCAAATGGTTCGCCGTGGAATATCTCGCGGAAACGCTGATAGGCGAGTTTGGCATTGGCGATTGCGATTTTACCGCGTAGCGCGAGTGCCTCAGGCGAACCATTCTTTTCAAGCAGCGGATCAACTATGTTATCCACCCGGCTGACAAAAAAGGACGCCACTGAAACCGGCCAGATACCCTTTCTGCCCGATGATGCCCCTTCTCTCCTGCCAAGCCCGCTTATATAGGCTTGCGCCACATCTTCATAATGCCGCAGCGAAAACATCAGGGTGACATTGATATTCAGGCCCGCGCCGAGGGATTGCGCAATTGCAGGGATGCCTTCCGCGGTGGCGGGAATCTTTATCATGAGGTTGGGGCGCTGCACCGCATCCCACAGCCGCTTCGCTTCGGCTATGGTTCCATCCGTATCGCGGGCGAGATGCGGGGAGACTTCGAGGCTGACGTAGCCATCGCCGCCTTCTGTTGCGTTATAGACCGGCCGCAGCACATCGGTGGCCTTGCGAATATCGGCGACAGCCAGCGCTTCAAACAGCGCCTTGTCGGTTTGTTGCCCATCGGCTTTCAGCAAGGCGCGCAGCGCGTCGTCGTAGCTATTGCCGCGCGTGATGGCTTGCTCGAAAATAGTGGGATTGCTGGTCACGCCGCGCAACTTGTCTTCGCTTACCAGGCGCTGCAATTCTCCGCTATTGATGAGATCGCGGCTGATCGAATCTAGCCAGATGGATTGGCCGCACTGCAATATCTGTTCTAATGGGTTCATATATTTTACCCTTCCATAATGGTGCCTGTGTGGTGAACGATCCGTGTAGTGACTGGCAGTATTCCGCTGCCGCACTATTCCACAACTGGCGGTTGAGTTGATGTGACCGCATTTCGCGCCGGCGGTACACGCTTGCGCTCAGGGAACTTCTGAATGAGTCCTTATGAAGTAAAGCACACTTCTATGACAACGCAAGCGCCCGATCATTCATGGGCGCCCCTATAAATTGCAATTTACAGACATCCCCTTTGCGACTGCCCGCTTACCCCATTTCATCGTAATGCCGGTGCTGCGTTACCCAACGCATTTTATCGCGTTATATCAACTCCATGCAGTAGTGAAAACGTGACAAATCATGGCAGTGGCGAAAAGCACGGCTAAAAATGATCCTTCCAGTCGCGGAGTGCGGCAAATACGCTGACAGGATCGGTTAAAGGTTTACCTGCATGACTGCTTGCGCTCTGGATGATTTCCGGCTGGTAGCAACGCAGGAAGGGGTTGGTGGCTTTTTCGATTGCAATGGTGGAGGGCAGCGTGGGTATATCCTGCGCGCGCAACGTCTTCACTTCGGCCTCGTGTTTTATCAATGCCTGATTGCCAGGCTCGACGATTCTGGCAAAACGAATATTGTTCTGCGTATATTCGTGACCGCAATACACCGCTGTCTTCTTAGGAAGATCGGCTAGTTTTTGCAATGAATCAAACATTTGCTGCGGGGTTCCTTCAAATAATCGTCCGCAGCCGCAGGCAAACAGGGTATCTCCACAAAACAGCAGGTTTGCGCCATAATACGCAATATGTCCGGCAGTATGGCCGGGGATATCCAGGACCCTGAGACTGAGCGAGAGTTCCGGGATGTAAACGTTGCCTTCTTCGCTCTCGGGGTCATGGCATTCCTTGAGACGATGGGTAAGCGTGGGGATCGATTCGTTCGCGGGGCCGTAAACGGGTACTGTAAATTCCCGTAGCAGTGCGGCATTGCCTCCCACATGGTCGTTGTGGTGGTGGGTGTTGAGAATGGCGATGAGTTTCAGTTTTTCGCGTTGCAAGTAGGCCAGCACAGGCGAGGCATCGCCGGGATCAACCACGACGGCATGGCAGTGGTCGCGGATGACCCAGATATAATTATCGGTAAATGCGCGAAGGGCAACGATATGGGGCATAGTCATAATAATTGGCGGCGAAAATTAGCTGGATTTCATTTATCTGTTCTTGACATTATAGATGCCAACAAAAAATAAATTGGAATGGTTTGAAACCTGCCTGGGCCAGTATTTGCTGGAGCGGGAGCAAAACCATTTCGATGAGGCTGTGGCGGATGTGTTTGGCTACAATGCCATGCAGATCGGATTTCCGCAATATAATTTTCTGCGCGCTAACCGCATGCCGCTGCAGTTTTGTACGGGAACCGAGGAAGATGCCGCGGTGCGGGCAACTCCGGATTTCCTGCCGATTGAGACGAATAGCATAGATCTGGTGCTGCTGCCGCATGTGCTCGAATTCAGTTCCAATCCGCATCAAATTCTACGCGAGGTGCAGCGGGTGCTGATGCCTGAAGGCCATGTGATTGTCTGTGGCTTTAATCCTCGCAGTCTCTGGGGTGTGCGGGGAGTGCTCGGATCGGTGGAAGGCCATTTTATACGACCGATGGAGAATCAGTATCCCTGGCGCGGTCATTTCATCTCGCTACCTCGTCTCAAGGATTGGCTGACATTGCTGGATTTCGAAATCACCAGAGACCGGTTATGTTGCTACGCTCCGCCATTCAGCCAGGAAAAATGGCTGAAGCGATTCAGCTTCATGGAGGCCGCAGGCGATCGCTGGTGGCCTTTTTCCGGCGGCATATACTTCCTCACGGCGGTCAAGCGTGTTCATGGCATGCGCGTTATCAAGCCGGAATGGAAAGAGGTGCGCGCTGCCAGGAGAGGAATGGCCCCGGTTGCGCAAAAGCTCAGCGGCAACAGGTCCGGACAGGAATCGCGGCACGCCGCGTGCAGCGAAAACAAGGCAAAGGCCACAGTCAAGACGACCGCGCAATGCCGGGAGTAGGCGGAAGCGTGAAAGCAAAGCGCACCAGCGTGGTGGAGATATTTACCGATGGAGCTTGCAAGGGCAACCCGGGCATTGGCGGCTGGGGTGCGCTGCTGCAATACAACGGCCACACGCGCGAACTGTTCGGTGGCGAAAAGCTGACGACTAATAACCGCATGGAATTGCTTGCTGTAATCCGCGCCCTGGAAGCCCTGACAGAGCCATGCGAAATTCGGCTGCACACCGATTCTCAATATGTGCAAAAGGGCATCAGCGAATGGATACATTCCTGGAAAAAGCGCAATTGGCGCACTGCCGACAAAAAACCGGTAAAAAATGACGACCTGTGGAAAGAGCTCGATCAGCTCGCACAGCGGCATGCCATCGAATGGCTCTGGGTGCGGGGCCATTCCGGGCACGACGGCAATGAGCAGGCCGATAGGCTGGCCAACCGGGGCGTGCAGTCGGTGCTGGAAACGCCGAGGTTGGCGGGTGAAGGGGATTAATAGGTATTTAACCAGTGAGAAAATAAATCATCAACGGCCAAAGCGGTCGTCGTGTTCTTGGTATCCAGCACCACCCGCATCAGCGTTTACGCGCCCACCGGAGAGCTTCATCGACTATTGAGGTTAAATCCGCTTCGCCCACGCAAGCATGGGCAGGCATGGGCAGCCTTGGCCTGCTCGGCCGACAGTTCCAGGATATGTGCCCGTGCCGCTTCTTCAATGAAGCGCGACAAGTCGTCTTTTGTACCGTCACCCTGGCTGGCCAGAAATATTCGAAGGGACGGGTCGGTGTCGGCAGACATCTATGCGACGCCAGCCTCTTTTTATATTGGGTGGTTTCGGAGGCTGCGCTAGAGACTATTTAATAATCCATAATTCGTTGGAAAATACATAGTTCATTATTACGAATGATAAAAGACCTTATCATTCATAACAATTGATACAATCGAAATGCAAAACTTATATACATTTTCAATCGATATGATTAATATAGATTGATACTGATTGGAAAGGATTATTATGAATACCCGTGTCGTTACTGCCCATATTCCTGTAGAGCTTGCCGATCAGGTCGATCAGTTCGCCGCACGCCTGGATCGCCCCAAAGGCTGGATTGTTAAACAAGCTTTAACCTCTTGGGTGGCTCTTGAAGCCAAACGTTACGAACTTACCTTGGAAGCGCTGTCCGATGTCGATGCAAATCGCACTGTCGAGCATGCTGTTATCGATGCCTGGACCAAAGACCTGCACAAATGAGCTGGATTCATGAGGCTTGAATGGACTAAAAGTGCTGAGCTTGATCTGGTTCGACTGCACGCCTTTTTGACCGCAGTCAATCCAAGCGCCGCAGCGCAAGTGGTACGGCAATTGGTGGCAGGCGCGGAGCAGTTATTGACCTATCTCCAGCTTGGGATAATGCTGGATGAGTTTGCCCCGCGCGATGTGCGGCGGGTTATCGTAGGAGATTATGAGCTGCGCTATGAATTGACGGGTAGCGCGATATACATTCTGCGACTCTGGCACGTGCGGGAGGATCGCTAATGGCACAGGCGCTTATCACAATAGGATCAGAATTGGGGTTACTGCCGGTGCTATTTGCACCTGATGCGCTGGCGACGAAACGCACGCTCGAATTCCTTACCGCACATATTCGTAATTCCAATACTCGCAAGACTTATGCTGCGGCTATCCGGGGATTTTCCGGCTGGTGTGTGAATCAGCGCGGCCCACTGTGTATTGTCCTCCCCGTAAAGTCTGTATGGCCTCACGCTCTTCATCCTTCAAAGTAGAAGTAGCGGTTCAGCTCCGCCCCGTCCAACTGCCGGACTTGGGATGAAGAAGTTGGAATCGTCGAATCAAGAAAATTCCGGTACTATTCCTGTGCTGGCAGCCCGTCGGACTTAAAGGAAATCGGCTGCAAAAGTGTCTGGCTGGTCTATATTTCGCCGCTTTTTCGACCAATAGAACGACTATTGGACTTCAAAATCGTCAAAATCTATCCTCACTCAGCCGCTTTTTCGCTTCGATTCTTCAACTCCGACAGGCTGCCATGAAGAACGAATGATACAGCGGCAAGGGAATCGCCAAAAAATTGCAAGAAAAGTGACTAAATTCAGTGATGTTCAAGAGCAAAAACCGCATAATTCGCGGGTTGAATAGGAATGTAATCCGTGCGCCAGATTTTTATAGATACTGAAACAACCGGCTTGGAACCCAAGCTGGGTCACCGTATTATCGAAATTGCGGCAGTGGAAATGCGAAGCCGCAGGTTGACCGGCCGCCGCTTTCACCGATATCTGAATCCCGAACGGGAGATCGAAGAGGGGGCATTGCAGGTTCATGGATTGACCACTGAATTTCTTCAGGATAAGCCGAAATTCCGCGATATCGTGAAGGAACTGCTAGAGTTTGTCGAGGGCGCGGAGCTCATCATGCACAACGCCTCGTTCGACGTTGCGTTTCTCGATCGTGAGTTTGGATTGGCCGAATTGCAGACATTGAGCAAATATTGTCATTCGGTCACCGATACCTTGAAAATGGCCAAGGATTTGCATCCCGGCAAGCGGAACAATCTGGATGTCTTGTGCGAACGTTATGAGGTGGATAATTCCAGGCGCACCTTGCACGGTGCGTTGCTGGATGCGGAACTGCTGGCGGAAGTCTATCTCGCCATGACGCGGGGGCAGGACAGCCTGTTAATTGATCTGGAGGACATGTCCGTGCTCGATACCATCGCCAACATGGGGGACTTGCAACTGGTCGTGCTCGCCCCCACAGCGGAGGAACTGGAAGCCCATGTGCAGCAACTGGAGTTGATCGAACGTGAAAGCAAGGGCAAGTGCTTGTGGAAGCGGCTGGAAGCCGAGGCTTTCTTGCCTCTTGAATGATGGGTTACGCTGCGCTCCACCCATCCTACGGGCAGCCTGAAGGACAACCTCCGCTAAGCTATGACGACAATGTCCGGTGCAGCGCGAAGACAGCAACGTATTGAGCGATAAAACAGCGATCTCGAACGGTTTTATGCGCGTTATGCCGAACTGGGGAGCAGAAGCGGGCGTTGATGGATCAACTGCCTGAGCTCACTGAGGATCCGGCTCGGTAGACCCGGCTCGGTAGCAATTCGAAGCGCATCGTTGACACATCATATTGTTGAGCGTAAATTTTCGGCTGAACAGGGTTGCAAGGGGGGAGGTTGCAATTCCTGTTCATCAAGAATGTTGCCGTGGAATTCAACGGGAATTCGACAGGCTGCCACGGAAGGCACGTCAGCCCGGTTGCGGTTGGCAGTGAGCTGATGAAATGCGCGGAGCCCTAATCCCGGTTACGCTACATGCGTTAACCTGATCTGTCAGAAAATGGACGGGCGCATGTCAAGCGGCAGCCACAAGGCAAAAAAAATGCCATAGGCATGCACCAATAGTGGTTAATTTCGGGGATGGGTCCATGGCTATCGCATTTGATCGTGGTTATTACAAGCAGCCATTCGTCAAGCTTGTCTCCGAGTATCCCATTGAAGACGTCTATCCTATCGCTGATTTCCGGGTGGAATGGGGTCCCGTTTTTCATCGGGGCCGGCTGGATGGAAGTGCCCGCATACTCGTCATTGGCCAGGACCCTGCACAGCATGAAGTGGTCGCGCGCCGTATTCTGGTCGGCACCGCGGGCAAGCGCGCGCAAGGTTTCCTGCAGCGCCTGGGTATTACTCGCAGCTACGTCTTCATCAACACCTTTCTTTACAGCGTATACGGTCAGGGCGGGGGCAGCAGGCATATCGGGGACGCGGCGATTACGGCCTACCGCAACCGCTGGATTGCGGCCATCCTGGATCAGGGCCCTATTGAGGCGGTGGTCGCTCTCGGCGGGCTTGCCAATACGGCGTGGCAGGCCTGGCTGTCTTCTGCCGATGCAGCCGGGCATGCTCCATTGCCTTTTCAACACCTGACTCATCCGACCTGGCCGGAGAGTTCCGCCCATACGAATGCAGAGCGGCTGGTGGCGGTGACGAAGATGCTCGAAAACTGGAACAATGGACTGCAGGCGCTCAGGCCGGTCATTCAACATCCCGATGCAACCGAACCGCTTGTTCTGTACGGAACCGCCTTCGGCGCAGGGGATCTGCCGGATATCCTGCCGGATGATCTGCCGCCGGGCACCCCGGCCTGGATGCGAACCGACGAAGGCTGGGCGGCGCGCAAGGGCGAGAGTCCGCTGGAGAAGCGCAGAACTATTGTCGTGCGTGTACCCAAGGGTGTGCTTCCCGCTTAGGGTTGCTCCACGATCCCATGAGCCTCGTCATTGCCGGCCGTATTGTTCCGCTTAGCCGCGCTCCTAAAGTGGCGGCGAGCGAGTCCGCTACCTTCCAGGGTAAGGTATGGATCGGGAATGATGGCCGCATTGCCGCCGTTACCAAAGGTTCCGCCCAAGGTCCGAAGGGGTTCGAGACCGCGCCGGTTGCGGACGTCGATAACGATCTTGTCATCCCCGGCTTTATCGACTTGCACAGCCATCTCGCGTACGCGGCCCTTCCGCTGTGGGTGGAACCCAATCGTACCGTGCCCTTCCCGCATCATGATATATGGCCTACACGGCCGACCTATCCGGAGAGCGTGACCTGGCCGGCCTATGCCTTAATCGAGGCGACGCCGGTAGAACTGCTCGCCTACGCCGAGATCCGCGCACTGATCGGCGGCACGACCAGCATTCAGGGATCGCCGCCCAGCAATCGCCCGCTGGATGGATGGCTGGTGCGCAATATCGAAGATGAGACGCTGGGGGGCGAAGTCGGACGCAACCAGGTGCTGGCGTCGACCCTCACGCTCAAATCCGAGCAGCTCGGCGAGCGGGCTACCCGCATGCGTCAGGGAGCAACGTTCATTTACCATTGCGCCGAGGGACGCCCCGGGTCAATTGTCCAGCGGGAGTATCTGGCAACCCGCACAGCGGGATGCCTGCAGCGCCATCTTGTTGCCATCCATACCAATTCCGTTGACCCGGCAGCCTACGATACGTGGAGCGAGCCGGGCGCGATTGTCTGGTCGCCGTTTTCGAACCTGTGGCTGTACGGCACGACGACCGATGTCCCGGCGGCGCTGGCACGGAACATCAATCTCTGCGTGGGTTCGGACTGGGGTCCATCCGGCACGCGAAACGTGCTCGGCGAACTCAAGGTGGCTTCGCTGGTGAACGAAGCCAACGGGTGGGGGATTACGGACTTCGACCTGGTCAAAATGATTACCGCCAATCCGGGAGACGTACTGGCCCAGGCATGGCAGCGGCAGGCGGGCCGTCTGCAACCCGGTGCATTGGGTGATGTGGTGGTGATCGCGGCAAGGCCGAGGACCGACCCCTTCAAAATGATTCTTCGCGCTACCGAAGCCGGCGTGCGGCTGGTGGTGGTGAATGGACGGCCTCTGTACGGTACCGAAGCACTCATGAGACAGGCAGGCGCCACGTACACCAGTGAAATAAGCCTTAATGGGCGGCTGCAAGGCCAGTCTCGCCGCCTCGCCCTTACCCGATTCGATGCTGACGTTCAATCCTGGTCTTTCGCAGAGGTTCTCAAGCGGCTTGAGGAAGTCCGGGCGGATCCCAAAGCTGCAATTGAGCGCTCACGCCGCCTTGCGTTTGCTTCAATTCGCTCCGGTGGCGCGCCACGCCTGCGTCTGGCCCTGGATATGCCCACGGGAAAGGTGCCGGTGGGCGGGTTGCCAAAAGATCTGGCGACGATTGTCGTTCCGCCGATCCAGCCACTTGCGCATGATAGTGAATTTTTTGCTTCTATTTCCGGACGCGGCTTCCATGGCGGGCTGCTGGACGGGTTGGCCGATTTTTATAAATAGGATGAGTCAAAACTCATGATCCATCTGACTGGTGGCAGGGATGCGGGCGCCACCCTCTTGAGAGCCCAGACCGGGCAACTTCTCAGCGAATTTCTCTTTGGCACGCCGCCCCCGGCGGCACGTGCCCGGCGAGGGGAAAGCGGTGGCGAAGCGGGCGCACGAATCAACCTTGCATACGTGCTGGATGGCGGAGAACGGCTACGAATCATCGATGCGCTGATTACGGTAATCAGCGGCGCCTATTGCCATCTTCCTCAAAAACGCGCCGCCTACGCGTTTGATCCGGTGCAGGCGTTACACCTGCTGCGCAGCCGGGTCGCCGAGTTGTCGGAGGGGGAATTTCACCTTGCATTGACCTCGATCGTTCTGGGTCTGCGCGATGCGCATACCCGTTATAGCGGGCCCCGGGCCCGTCAGGGAGGGGTGGCAACACTTCCGTTTCTCGTTGAACAGTATGGTTCCCACGACGAACCGGTTTTCGTGGTTTCAAAAGTGTCGGCGCCCCAGTTGATACGTGACCCCAAATTCACGGCAGGTGTCGTGCTGGAAAGCTGGAATAGCATTCCGTTTGCCCGCGCGGTGGATTTGTACGCGGACCGCGAAACGGGTGGACGCCCCGACGCGCGCCGTGCCCGGGCCCTGGAGTCCCTTACATTCCGCGCGCTTGAAGGAGGGCCGCCACCGGACGAAATGCTGGTGGATATCGGTTACCGGATCTTGCCTGCCGGTACGCGCCGGGAGATTCGCATCCCCTGGCGCGTCGTGCATCCCGCAAGCGCGAATACCAGCCAGCGACCCGGCTCGCGCGCATCGCGTTATCTTGCCGCGGATCAGGCGGCGGAAGTCGTGCGGCGTGCGAAGAAAATGATGTTTTCGGGAGCCGTCTGGCAGGCGGAGCGCAGCGGTGTTGCCGTTGCACGTGACAAGGGATGGATCAAGACCTGGTTCCAGGACGCGCTCGCCGCCCGCGTCATCACAGATAAGAAACAGGGAGATCTGGGGTACCTGCGTATCTGGAGCTTCGATGTGGATGACGATGACGCCTTCATCGCCGAGGTGATAAGGCTGCTGGATCTTTTGCCGGAAACCGGGTTGATCATTGATCTGCGCGGCAACCCCGGCGGGCTGATCTGGGCGGCCGAGCGGTTGCTGCAACTGTTTACGCCGAACACCATCACGCCCGTGCGCTTCAGTGTGCTGGCGACACCGCTGACGCGTGCCCTGGCGCGTAGTCCTTTCAACCGTATCGAGTTCGAAGCCTGGCTGCCGTCTCTTGAGGCCGCGATCGCCACAGGCGAAGCGTATTCGCAACCCTTGCCGTTGACCGACCCGGCCTGGTGCACTGATATTGGCCAGCGCTACAGCGGGCCGGTCGTGTGTGTGGTGGATCCCAACACGTATTCAGCGGGTGATCTGTTCGCCGCGGGCTTTGTCGACAATGAAATAGGCACGCTGGTATGCGTGGGGGAGGGCAGCGGCGCGGGCGGGGCCAACGTCTGGACGCACTATGATCTTCGCGAGGCCCTGGTGGGTACGCCTTTTGAGCTTGAGGGGCTGCCTGCCGATGTCGGTTATACGGTTGCCATTCGCCGCGCGCTTCGCAGCGGCGCCGCCGATGGGATGCCGATAGAGGATCTGGGCATTCCGGGCATTCCCTATGAGATGACCCTCGACGACCTGCTTCACGAAAACCGGGACTTGATCGGATTCTGCGCCGGATTTCTTGCGGGCATTCCGCGCACGGCCATGAAGGTGGAGGTTAACGGCAACACCGTGGCAGTGACTACAAGCGGACTGGACGAACTGGAAATATACGCAGATGGACGCCCGTTCGAGGCCGTGCGTAAAATAAGCGACGGAATACAGCAACTGCCGCTGCCCGACTCGGAGGTCATCGAATTTGCCGGCCGGCGGAATGGGGAAATCTGCCAGCGACGGAAGGTGTTAACCTAAATCCGGCAGTTGGACCGGGCGGAGTGTGTGGTTTTGGGGTGCAGGGCAAGACGTAACGACGCGGAATGGTGCGACCGCGCAGGGAGGAGCAGTGCCTTCCGCAGGAAGGTGTGACCCCGCAGCGGGATGCGGGCGCCTTGAAACGCGGCCGAGGCATCCCCTACGCTGCCCGATCCCCGCTTTGCGGGGCCCCTCGTGCGACGCTCCAGGGCGCCCCATTCCAAGGAGTTACAACACAGCCATGTGCCCCAAAACCGCGCAATCCGTCCCGTAGCGGACCCACCCAAAAGGTGAAGGTCAAGTGATGCAGAAAGTCTTTGTAGATCATTCTGTTAATCTAATAAATAAGCGGTCAACTGCCGGATTTAGGTTCAATGATGCTCAGCTGCGTATAGGGTTGGCAAGGTTGCAGCACGATCATGAACGAAGCAGAAGGGCGATTAACAAATATTCCTGGCGGCAATTGATCGGGGCCGGCGCACTGGCCGGCATCGGCTTCACCATGTCGCTGTTTATCGCCAGCCAAGTATTCCCGACAGAGACCGATTTCGCCGCGGCCAAGATTGCGGTGTTTGCCGCCTCAATAGCATCGGCGATCCTCGGCGTGGCTATTTTGTGGAACGCGAACGGGTAGCGCGGACGAAACAGCGGCTCGTAGGATACACGATTTGGAGATTGTGTTTGGTCAGGCAATAGCGTTCTCCGCCTTGAGTCGCGACACTTCTTCACGTAACCGCGATAGCTCCATCTGTGCCGGCGTTACTCCTGTAGCCATTCTATCCTCCGCTACGTCGTATCCGAAATTCAGGAGTAAGCTCACTTTCCGGCCATTACTTATTGCATGAGGAAACCCCAATTATCGCTCGAAGCCCATGCTTTGAACACTTTAAACATAAGAATATTGACAAAGTATCCGGCAATCAGTATTCTGTACACCTTTGCTGCAATTCGCCCACGCGCTTCGACCATTATTATGATGAGATCTCAGGCAGCGCTGATGGAAACCGAAAAATTTGTAGCGATAGTATTTATGCTCGGATTACTGGTTTCGTGCGCGCCGATGAGTCCTTACGAGGCTATCAATAGTCCCATTCTCCGTAAAGCTGTTCAGAGTGCAAGAACCCGCAGCGACCATTATGCCTTGATGGGATATTTTGAAAATCTGGCTCAGGAGATGCAAGCCAAGGCGGAGGAGCAAAGAAAATTGCTCAAGCATTACCAGGCGAAAAGCTATCTCTATGGGCGGCAAGCTCAGGATCAGCAATCGCATACATGGG
>JBDTKY010000093.1:0-10853 GCA_039935055.1 Nitrosospira sp. | reverse complement strand
GAGCGGCTCAATGCGGATCTGAAACAGGAGATGGGCAAGCGCGTACCGGTCAGAACCCAGGCCAAGTTACGCGAGGCCGCCAACGATCATATGGCGATGCTGGAGCAAAACCCTGAGCGCGTTATTGGCTACTTCCAGGATCGCCGGGTTCGCTATGCGGCTTAATACTTCACAGGGCCGGAGCAATAATGCTTAATAGCGAAAACAAACACCTCCTTATGGGGACAATTCTGGCTTTCGATTTCGGCGAGAAGCGCATCGGTGTGGCGGTAGGTGACTTGGGGCTGGGTTTGGCGCACCCTCTTGCTACGGTTAGCGACGAGAATACGGTAAGGCGTTTCGATAGTATCTTCAAGCTGATCGAAGAGTGGCAGCCGGCGTTGCTCATCGTAGGCCTACCCACTCATGCCGATGGTACGGAGCATGGGCTAACTCAGCTTAGCCGGCGTTTCGCGCGGCGTCTAGAAGGCCGCTTTGGTATTAAGACTGTGCTGGTGGATGAGCGGTATACCTCCATTAGTGCCAGCACAGCGTTGCGGGAGGCGGGCGTCAAAAGAAAGAAGCAAAGATCCGTGTTGGATCAAGTGGCGGCGCAGCTGATATTGCAATCTTATTTCGATAGACAAAATGCAGCTACCTGATGCAGAACAACTGCTCACCAGTCTGACCGCACGGATGCGGCCTGACATTGCCGCGAACACCGCTCTGGTAGGAATATATACCGGGGGTGTCTGGCTGGCAAAACGGCTGCACCAGGATTTGGAAGTCACGCTCCCATTGGGTACGCTGGATGTTTCGTTCTATCGAGATGATTTTGGCCAAATCGGCTTGCATCCGCAGGTCAAGCCTTCAGATATCCCGTTCGAGGTGGAAGGCAGCCATATCATCCTGGTGGACGATGTGCTCTACACCGGGCGCACCATTCGCGCGGCTATCAACGAATTATTCGACTACGGGCGACCCGCGAGCATCCGCCTTGCCGCACTGATAGACCGGGGTGGCAGGGAGCTTCCTGTTGCGGCCCAATATGTTGGTGCGGAGCTCACTCTGCCATTAGATAAGATGCTGGCGCTGGAAAAAAGAATCGACGGAAAATTGAGCCTGAGCCTATATAATAAAAACGCTTCAGGACAATGAATAACAACCCGCAGCTGAATGAAAACGGAGAACTGCAACACCTTCTCACTACCGAGGGGCTACCCGCCCCTATTCTGCGGAACATACTCGACACCGCCGAATCTTTCATCGGGGTTACCGAGCGCGACGTCAAAAAAGTACCCCTGCTACGCGGAAAATCTATATTCAATTTATTTTTCGAACCTAGTACTCGCACTCGTACCACGTTCGAAATAGCCGCCAAGCGGCTATCAGCGGATGTGGTAAATCTCAACATCGCGGCTTCCTCACAATCAAAAGGGGAGACACTGCTGGATACGGTGAACAATCTGTCTGCCATGCATGCCGACATGTTCATCGTGCGGCATTCGCAAAGTGGGGCGGCACATTTAATCGCTCGTCATGTGCGGCCCGAAATTCACGTTATTAATGCCGGAGATGGCCGGCATGCGCATCCTACCCAAGCGTTGCTGGATATGTTCACTATCCGCCATTACAAAATCGATTTTCATAAACTGCGCGTAGCCATAGTCGGGGATATCCTGCATTCGCGAGTAGCACGTTCGCAGATTCATGCGCTTACCACACTAGGTGTGCCGGAAGTGCGGGTAATTGCCCCGAAAACCTTGCTGCCTGCCAAGGTTGGGCGTCTCGGGGTGCACGTTTATCACCAGATGGAACAAGGACTTAAAGATGTAGATGTACTATTGATGCTACGTTTGCAAAATGAGCGCATGCTAAGTGCGCGACTTCCCAGCGCAGAAGAGTATTTCAAGTATTATGGGCTTACACAGGAGAAACTGGCGTTGGCGAAGCATGACGCTATTGTGCTGCACCCCGGCCCGATGAACCGTGGTGTCGAAATTGATTCCGCCGTAGCCGACGGCAAGCAATCGGTTATTCTGCCGCAAGTAACATTCGGCATCGCGGTACGAATGGCGGTGATGTCGATTTTGGCGGGTAACTGAAAATGAAGCTTGTTATTAAAGGTGGCCGTGTTATAGACCCAAAAAACCAGGTAGACGCCATTATGGATGTGTTCGTTGCTGCTGGAAAAATCGTTGGCATGGGCGCCGTCCCGGTCGGCTTCCACGCCAACCGTGAAATAAACGCGAAGGATCTAGTAGTATGTCCCGGTCTAGTGGATCTGTCCGTACGCTTGCGCGAGCCGGGTTTTGAGTATAAGGCCACGCTTGAATCCGAAATGGAAGCGGCCGTAGCGGGCGGTATCACAAGCTTGGCATGCTCGCCAGATACCGATCCGCCGCTGGATGAACCGGGATTGGTGGAAATGCTAAAGCACCGTGCCAGAGGCCTCAACCAGGCGCACGTCTATCCTATTGGCGCACTTACTCAAGGTTTGAAAGGCGAAAGACTCACGGAAATGGCTGAACTGCGCGATGCGGGCTGCGTCGCTTTTGGCCAGTCCGACATGCCGCTCACCAACGCGCGAGTCATGATGAATGCAATGCAATACGCTTCTACCTTCGGCTTCGGCGTATGGTTGCGTCCTCAGGATGCGAGTCTTGCCGACGGTGGTGTAGCCCATGACGGTGAAGTGGCGACGCGGTTGGGCCTACCAGCGGTTTCCGTATGTGCGGAAACCGTAGCCTTATCGAATATCATTTTGATGGCAAGAGAGACTGGCGCCACAGTGCACTTGTGCAGAATTTCCAGTGCAGAGGGCGTTGCCATGGTGCGGGCGGCAAGGCAACAAGGTTTGTCAGTTACCTGTGACGTAGCAGCTAATCACATGCATCTTTCGGAAATGGATATCGGGTTTTTTGATTCCAATTGCCATCTCGTTCCTCCGCTGCGAGGATTAAGTGATCGTAATGCGCTACGCGCCGGTCTGCTGGACGGCACGATAGATGCGGTATGTTCCGACCACACACCAGTGGACGAAGACGCCAAGCTGCTACCCTTCGGTGAGGCCGAAGCGGGTGCCACGGGCCTGGAGTTGCTGTTGCCGCTTACCTTGAAATGGGCGGCGGAAATGAAGATCCCATTGGCCGCCGCACTGACTAAAGTTACTATTGAGCCCGCCCGGATACTGGGTATAGATGCTGGCCATCTATCCCCCGGTGCTGCTGCAGATCTGTGTATTTTCGACGCCGATCAATACTGGAAGGTAGAAGCGGCAGCGCTCAAAAGCCAAGGCAAAAACACGCCGTTTCTGGGTATGGAGCTGCAAGGCAGAGTAAAATACACCTTGGTTAACGGTAATATTGTGCATCAAAGCTAAACCGGTCTGCGGCTGAGTGTTCGCACATAACTAAGACATCTGTAATCAATATTCTGGAATAACATGACAAACTCTCTGCTCGATTTTTCTGGACTCCCGCGCTTTGCGGATATTCGAACCGAACACATCACTCCAGCGGTAGAGCAACTGCTTGCGGATAACCGCGCCATCATTGCCGGAATACGTGGCGATGCCGCTATACCAACCTGGCAGAATTTCGTGCAACCGATGGTTGATGCCAACGAGCACTTGTCTCGGGCCTGGGGCCAGGTATCGCATTTGAACGCTGTGGTGAACAGTCCGGAATTACGTGAAATATATAACGCCAACCTGCCACACGTGACTCAGTATTCTGCCGAATTGGGTCAGGATCAGGCGCTATTCGAGAAATTCAAGCAGTTTCACAATAGTGAGGAATTTGAGGGCCTGAATCGCGCACGAAAAAAAATTGTCGAGAATGAGTTGCGGGATTTCCGCTTGGGCGGGGCCGAACTTCTGCCGCAAGAAAAAGAGCGTTTTCTCCAAATTCAGGAAGAACTGTCGGCCCTATCTTCCAGATTTAACGATAACCTGCTGGATGCCACCAATAGTTTTATGCTGAATGTGGAAAATGCTGATGAATTGTCAGGCATTCCTGATGACGTGCTGGAAACGGCAAGGGAGATTGCCGCAAAAGATGGTGCGCCAGGTTGGAAATTTACGTTGCATGCCCCCTCCTATCTGCCCGTTATGCAGTATGCGGACAATCGAGCGCTTCGCAAAAAAATGTATCAGGCCTATTCCACCCGCGCTAGCGAACTGAGCAAAGTGGAATGGAATAACACGCCGCTTATCAGCAAGATACTTGAACTGCGCGAGGAAGAGGCGCGGATGCTCGGGTTTGATTGCTACGCTGAGGTGTCGCTCGCGACAAAAATGGCCTCAACGCCAAAACAGGTGCTGGATTTTCTAGGTGAACTTGCTGCCAAGGCCAGACCTTACGCTGAATGCGATCTGAAAGAATTATCTCAATTCGCCGCCGATAAGTTACAGTTGAAAAAACTGGAAGCATGGGATCTGACTTATGCCAGTGAAAAGCTACGCCTTGACCGCTATGCGTTCTCCGAGCAAGAGGTGAAGCAGTATTTCCCTGAAACCAGTGTGCTACCGGGCATGTTCAAGCTGGTAGAGAATCTCTATGGCATTATTATTTCCCCACCAGCGGAGGCGGCCGGTGCTCAACTCTGGCACCCTGATGTAAAGTTTTTCAATATAAGGGACGCCGAAGGAAACCTGATCGGGCAATTCTATCTAGACCTTTATGCGCGTCCTGGCAAGCGTGGTGGGGGATGGATGGATGACGCCATCAGCCGCCGCCGAATTGGAACCGGGGAGCACGGCATCCAGGCGCCAGTGGCGTATCTCACCTGCAATTTCTCCGCGCCCGTCCCTCATAATGGTCAAATTCGCCCGGCCCTGTTTACTCACGACGAAGTCATCACGTTATTCCACGAATTCGGTCATGGTCTCCATCATTTACTCACTCGAGTTGAAGATCTGGGTGTATCCGGAATCAATGGTGTGGAATGGGATGCGGTGGAACTTCCCAGTCAATTCATGGAAAACTTCTGCTGGGAGCGTGAAGTGCTGATGAATATGACAAAGCATGTGGACACGAGCGAACCTCTCCCACCGGTGCTATTCGACAAAATGCTGGCGGCGAAAAACTTTCAGAGTGGCCTTCAGATGCTTCGCCAGATAGAATTTGCACTGTTTGATATGCGGTTGCATTTTGATTTCAACCCGAGTGGAGAGAAAACGGTTCAGCAGTTACTGGATGAGATTCGCGAGCAGGTTGCGGTCGTTATCCCGCCATCGTTTAACCGTTTTCCCAACAGTTTTTCGCATATTTTTGGTGGAGGCTATGCGGCGGGTTATTATAGCTACAAGTGGGCGGAGGTATTGTCCGCGGACGCTTACAGCCTGTTTGAGGAAAGGGAAAGCGATACCAATAAAGTGATCAACGCCGAAACTGGTGCCCGTTTTTGCAATGAAATTCTCGCCGTTGGCGGAAGCCGCCCGGCACTGGAATCGTTTATCGCATTCCGGGGACGCGAGCCAAGTATAGATGCGCTACTGCGTCACAACGGTATGGCAGTTGCATGAAAATGCATGCCAGAAGATTATGGCATCGAACAGAACCGGACAATTCTTACGGAAGTTCTATCGAGAACCTGGCGTGAATTAAGTACGGGCGGAAGCATGCGTTATTCTTGCAACGACATCTTTCCGACGCTAGTATAGTAGACGGTTGACATTGCAGGCGTCCCGGCATCGTAAATTTTTCAAAGTCATAATATGAATAATCGCTCGACAACAGGAGAAAACCAGATGAAATGCGTTAAATGGGTTGTCACGGCAACGATATTGGCTACGGTACTGATTGGCTGCGCGCAGACGCCGCTAATGCCCCAAGTCCAACTGAAATACAAGGATGGTGAGTTGCCAATTCCTGTGGAATACAAGAGCTGGCCTAAATTTTTATCCGATATACAGCGCATGGATACCAAGCAGGTACGTGAAATTTATATCAATCCTATTGGACATAGCACAAAAATGGGTGAGGCTTTTCCCAACGGTGCTATTTCTGTAATGGAAATCTACAAAGCGCGTGAGGCAGCTGACGGCACTCCGCTGAAAGGCGCCGATGGTAAATTTGTAAAGGGTGAGTTATTGAAAGTGGCGGTAATGGGCAAAGGTGCCGGCTGGGGTGAAAGCGTAACGCCTCCGGAACTCAAGAATGGCGACTGGGTGTACGCCATGTATCTGGCCGATGCAAAAACGAAGGCGCCGGATGACACTACCACCTGCCGTGCCTGCCATTTGCCACTGACAGACAAGGATTACATTTTTCGCTATGATGAATATTTCCAGAAGCGTATAAACTAATATGCTGATGCACAATTGCTAATTGTGCTCGATTGCTTCAGTCGGCGAGCGCAATTAGCTTAGTTTGCCGTGGCATTGTTTATACTTCTTTCCTGATCCGCATGGACATGGATCGTTGCGGCCGACCTTACCGCCCTGGCGTACGAACGGTTGATGTTTCTCCAGGCTCTGTTCCTCATGATCTCCCGCTTCATCCAGCGCCTCCTCGTAAGCCGCGTGGTGATATTGCACGTTTACTGGCGCGCGCTGTGTTTCTGCTACCGCTTCTACCTGTTGCTCGTTTCTTATCTGGACAGTCATGAGTATCCGGGTGACCTCTGTCTTGATCTCTTCAAGCATGGTGGTAAATAGCTCAAAGGCTTCGCGCTTGTATTCCTGCTTGGGATTTTTCTGAGCATACCCTCGCAAATGAATGCCCTGACGCAGATGATCGAGCGCTGCTAGATGTTCCCGCCAGTGGGCGTCGAGGCTTTGCAGCATTATTGCCCGTTCGTACTGATGCATAACGTTGATGCCGACCTGATCCACCTTCCCGGAATAATGTTCGTGTGTTATCCCGGCAATGCGCTGGTGAAGGCTCTCTTCATGTAAGTCAGGTTCTTTCTGCAACCATTCCTGCAACGGCAATTGCAATTGAAATTCAGCAGCTAGTGCCTTTTCCAGCCCCGGTATATCCCACTGCTCCTCGACGCTTTGTGGTGGGACATAGAGGGCGATGAGACTGCCCAGCACATCCCCGCGCATTGCGGTAATTGTCTCTGAAATATCCTGAGACTCAAGAAGCTCGTTACGTTGCTCATAGATTACTTTGCGCTGATCATTGGCGACATCATCGTATTCCAGCAACTGCTTGCGCATGTCGAAATTACGGGCTTCTACCTTGCGCTGGGCATTTTCAATGGCACGAGTGACCCAAGGATGTTCAATGGCCTCACCCTCCGGCATGTTGAGCTTCTGCATAATGTTTGCCACACGGTCCGATGCGAAGATGCGCAGAAGCGGATCCTCGAGCGAAAGATAAAAGCGGCTGGAACCAGGATCGCCCTGGCGGCCGGAACGGCCACGCAACTGATTATCCACACGGCGGGATTCATGCCGTTCGGTGCCGATAATGTGTAGTCCCCCTTGCTTCAGCACCTCGTCGTGAAGCGACTGCCATTGCCCCCGCAATTCCGTAGTGCGCTCAAGCTTGGCCGGCTCGTTTATAGCTTCGCCGGAGCGGATGCGATCGAGTTCCGGCTCCGGATTGCCGCCTAGCACAATATCGGTTCCCCGGCCCGCCATATTGGTAGCGATGGTGATCATTTTCGGCCGGCCTGCCTGCGTCACGATCTCCGCTTCTCTTGCATGTTGCTTGGCATTGAGCACCTGGTGCGGCAACTGCTCCTTAGTGAGCAGTCCGGACAGCAGCTCATTGTTCTCAATAGAGGTGGTTCCGACCAGAACAGGTTGCCCTCTCTCGTAGCAGTCCTTGATGTCTGTAATGATGGCGCGGTTCTTTTCGTCCATGGTGCGGAATACCTGATCCATGCGATCATTACGTATCATGGGACGATGGGTTGGAATAATCACCGTTTCCAATCCGTAAATCTGCTGAAATTCATAGGCCTCGGTATCGGCCGTGCCCGTCATACCGGCTAATTTGCGATACATGCGGAAATAATTCTGAAAAGTGATCGAAGCCAGCGTCTGGTTCTCTTTCTGGATCGTGACACCTTCCTTTGCTTCCACCGCCTGGTGCAGTCCTTCCGACCAGCGCCTGCCGGACATAAGTCGCCCAGTAAACTCATCGACGATGACTACTTCGCCATCCTGTACCACGTAATGCTGGTCGCGAAGAAATAAAGCGTGGGCACGTAAGGCAGCGTAAAGATGGTGGACGAGATTGATGTTGGCGGGATCATAGAGGCTGGTTCCCGGCGTTAGCAACCCGCTCTGGGAAAGCAAATTTTCCGCATGCTCAAAACCCGCCTCACTCAATAGCACCTGCTGGGATTTTTCATCCACGCTAAAATCACCGGCGCTCTTCTCGGTCTCCTGGCGGGTAAGTTTTGGAATCAGCGCATTCATGCGCATATAAACGTCGGTATTGCCTTCTGCCTGGCCGGATATAATCAACGGGGTGCGCGCCTCGTCGATCAGAATGGAATCCACTTCATCAACGATGGCGTAACTGAGTACGCGCTGCACACGCTCTACAGGGTGGTTTACCATATTGTCGCGCAGGTAATCAAACCCATATTCGTTATTGGTGCCATAGGTTATGCCAGCAGCGTAGGCGGTCTGCTTGTCGCCGTGGTCCATCTGGGAGAGGATCACACCGACACTGATACCAAGGAACTGATAGATACGCCCCATCCATTCCGCATCCCGCTTGGCGAGATAGTCATTCACCGTCACCAGGTGAACACCTTTGTCAGCCAGGGCATTGAGATATGCAGGCAAGGTAGCCATCAACGTTTTACCTTCGCCCGTACGCATCTCAGCGATCTTGCCGCTATGCAGCACCATGCCGCCGATTAACTGTACGTCAAAGTGACGCATTCCGAGGACCCGTTTGCTGGCTTCGCGCACTACCGCAAACGCCTCCGGCAGCAAAGCATCGAGCGCTGTTTCATCGGCAATGCGTTGCCGGAACTCATCGGTCTTTACGCGTAACTCAGCATCGGTGAGTGCCGCAAACCTGGCTTCCAGCGCGTTGATCGCCCCAACAGTCTGGAAATACTGTTTGATCAGCCGGTCATTTCGGCTTCCGAAGACTTTCTTGAGCAGGTTGTTCAGCATGAAATCTCGAAAAGTTCTATTTAAACAAACGTCCAAAAAATAAGGGGTGAGGTTTTTGACCTCACCCCCTCAGCAGAGTATTAATCCGGCTTAACTAGGCATCTTCAAGAACCGTGACGGATTTTGCGGCAAGCCCCTGTGCCTGACTTCAAAATGCAGATGCGGACCGGTGGAACGGCCAGTGCTGCCCACCTCCGCGATCTTCTGTCCCCGCACTACTACCTGGCCCGCTTTGACCAAACGCTTGGATGCATGGGCATAACGGCTGACAAGATCATTGCCGTGGTCAACATCAATCATATTACCATATTCGGAATGGAAACCGGAATACACCACCACGCCTCCCGCCGCAGCGACTATCGGAGTGCCTGTTGCGGCTGTGAAATCCACGCCCTCGTGGAAAACACTCCTCCCAGTGAAAGGATCAATACGCACGCCAAACCCGGAGGAGTGCCACTTTGTGCTTACCGGCATAATGGAAGGAAGCATTTTTTTCTTGAGTCTGTCTTGCATCATCACGGAATCCAGTGCGCCGAGTTTGTCAGCACGGTCATCCAATATGAGCGACAGTTCCTGGATTTTATTGCTGACTTCTAAAAATGACATATCATGGGACGGCAGAGTAGAAGTGACCCCTCCCTGCCCCGGACGCTGATTGAATAGAAATTCCTGCGGTTTGATTCCTGACAACTCAGCCAGGCGCGCGCCCACCGAATCGAGCCGTAACAGTTGAGCCTGCATCTGGCCCATCCTCACTGCCATTGCGTTGAGGCTATCGCGCAAATACGACTGGGTCTTTTGATGTTCTTCTGCCTGCACGCTCAAAACCAGGGATCTCAAGGTGGGACTGTCAATCTTGTCTGCGTAACGCAGGGAAAGATAATTGAGTCCCATCGCCAGCAACGCAGCACTTAACAGGAACCCTCCCGCGAAAAGCGCAATATGCATGCGGGTTAAGGTCAGGGTTCTCGCCTTTGCCAAATTATTGGAAACTAGAATAATATTCATCTTTATTCCCTAATTATTGTTCAGCCATGGCCGCACGCAAAATCAATTTTTATCTCGGCACCCTCAGCGCTATACCTGATTATCAACGGCTATTCAGCTATATGGATAAGTTAACTGCGATGCAACAGGTATTCAAGGAAATCGCCCCACCCCAATTGGCTCAATGCTGCACTCTAGGCGGGTTCTTCGACGGGAACCTGACCCTATGCGCACGCAATGGTGCGATTGCAGCAAAACTCAGGCAAATTCTGCCATCGTTATTATTAAAATTTCAAGCGAGGGGTTATCAGATTACTGCAATTCGGATTGCGGTGCAAGCAAATTACCATACTATTGGCGGGAATGATTTCTCTGCTAGCTTGTCAGTAAAGAGACCGCCAATAGGCCGGACGGGTATAGAAAGTCTGAATAAACTAGCAGCAGAATTACCCTCATCACCCTTGAAAAGTGCTATCGAATCATGGCTGAAAAAGGAAACCAGGTAAGCAAAAGGCGACTGCCTGTCTCCATGGCAACATAGCACGTTGCCTTTTCGCTGAACCATCCGGGTGCCCTGCTTACCCATTCTATGCCGCTTCTGGTTTAACGTGAAAGAAGGCACCCACAAGACGAGCGCACGCCTGACCCCTGAAGGCCGTCGATTTTTCGTGTGGGCGAATCAGGCGACGGAGGAGATAAAGCCGAATTTCGTCAGTGCCTTGATCCAGCGAGGGGCATTACGTTGTACTGAAAGCGCTTCATAGTCAGTGGCCGAATCCCGGTAGTGTTGGTT
>JBDTKY010000092.1:0-5158 GCA_039935055.1 Nitrosospira sp. | reverse complement strand
TTATGGATAGGGTACGACCCATTCAGCTTTCAGCTGGTAACCCGCCTGGCCCATTTCGGTATCGACATTGCCGGTATGCATGACACCGCTGACCCACATGGTATCCATGGTGCGCATGTTGGCGATGGGTTTCGAGGACTTGACGTGAATGATCTGGTTAGGCGGAGGCGGGGGTGTATGAATGCAAGCCCCAAAATAGGGAACGAGCAAAAATTCCCTGACTTTATTGCCCGATTTCTCCAGGGGAATTACAAATCCAGGAATACGGATGCGCTCGCCGTTTAGCGCCGGATCGACCGGCGCGCTACGCCAGGCTTCACGGATTTTATCCAGCGCTTCAATAGCGCGTGGGTCGCCGTCTTGAAGCTTGTCCAGTTTCAATCCTTTCAAGGATGCCATGGGATCCCAGTTTTTTGGCATCAGGTCGTCCCAGGTCTTTTCCTTGTACGCGACCGTAGCGGTTGCCGAAGGCATGGGCTTGGTTTTGGCTTTGCCAGGCACTGGCGCCGGTAACTTGTCTCCAATTTGATAATCCTTATTATCGGCTGCCGCAACGGGTTGCGCCGCGAAGGCCAGCCAGCCGATTAAAAGTAGAATGAAGCAGGAGAAGGGCTGGAAGTACCTGGAAGCATTCATATTCATCTCAAAACTCATGGTTGCCTACAATCTTGGCGTCAAGCCATCCGCAAGGGACAACCGGTAGGCGCGATAACCGGGTATAAGGCTGACCAGGAACCCCGTTGTCATGACGAGTAATAGTAGCTGCCATGCCTCGGCCGATAGCATACCCGCTGCGAAAGAAATGCCCAGGTGTGCCTCCAGGATCGGCGCGGCAAACAGACCGAGCGCAGTCAAACCCATCACGCCCAGCAGCGCGCCAGCCGTGACCACCATAAGTCCCTCGATGGCCAGCAGCATGAAAACCACATGGGGGCCGGCACCTACCGAGCGCAGGATTGCCAGCTCGCGCCTACGCTCACCGAGGCCGGCCAGTACAACAGCCACCAGACCGCTCAGGCCAACGGCGACCACCAATGCGGAAATAGCCAATAGCGATTTTTCAACAATATTGACGATGGACCAAAGCTCGTCCAGCGCCACGCCAGGAAGTACGGCCAGTAATGGTTCACCTTTATACTGATTGATGAATCGCTGCATCTGGAAAACTCCCGCACGGCTTTTCAACCCGATGAGCGCCGCCGTGATTTCCTTTGGGGCCAGAACGAACTTGCGAACATATTCGGCTGGAATGGAAACTCCGGGCATCGGCGCGCCGCCCTGCCAGTCGAGATGAATCGCCTCGATAGACTCAAGACCCACATGCACGCTGCGATCCACCGGCAAGCCGGTTCGTTCGAGAATACCGCTCACCTTGAAAGGCTTGTCAGCGTGCTCGGCCAGCCCGAGGCCTTTCGCACCGTGATTGAGCACGATGCTGTCCCCCACATGGTAGCCCAATTGCTCGGCGACGTCCGCGCCAATCACCGCATCAAAAATATCCACGAAGGGTTTACCCTCCGCAAATGTCAATAACCGGCGATCGCCGTACCGGAAGTGCTCGAAATAGGCGGCACTGGTGCCTACCACTGCAAAACCGCGATGCGAGTCGCCCAGCGAAATCGGCACTGCCCATGCTACCGCCGGATGTTCCGCCATCGCCCGAAAACTTGACCAGCGGATATTATGCGTTGCATCTCCCAGGCGAAATACAGCATAGAGCATAAGTTGGATCGGGCTGGTGCGCGCACCCGCCACCAGGTCGGTACCGGATATCGACTGCGAAAAACTCTCGCGCGCCTGCGTGCGCAGCTGCTCGACGCCCAACAGCAGCATGACGGAAAGCGCAATACTGACCGCCATCAACCCCAGCGTGGCCCGCCGGTTCCACGCGCTGGCAAATGCAAGGGACAGCAGCGGTTTCAGGCCAATTCTCCAGGGGTTTCGTGCAGTTCATCCAGGTTGACGGCGCGGCTGAAATGAGAGGCCAGGCGTTCGTCATGGCTGACGAAAATCAGCGTCACCTTCTCGTCATCGCAACGCCCCAGCAGCACATCGAGAAATTCCGCCTGTCGCCCTGCGTCCAGTGACGAGGTCGGCTCATCGGCGATGATCAGCTCGGGGTGGCCGATCAGCGCACGGGCAGCGGCCACGCGCTGTTGCTGCCCGACCGATAGCGCCGTTACCGGTTGCCGCGCCAACTTCATATCCAGCCCCAGTTGACCCAACAGCCGGTCGGCCGACTGCTCAAGCGAGTCAGCAGCTTCCGAACCCGGCGATTGAAGTGCCCGTTGACGCCTGTACTGCGAGAATCGGCAGGGGAGGAGCACGTTCTCGCGCACCGACAGATAGGGCACCAGATTGAACTGCTGGAACAGGAAGCCGATGTGATCCACGCGAAACCGGTCGCGCGCGCTGGAGGTCAGCGCCGTCAGGTCGGTATCGAGGATTTGCATATGGCAGGGTTGTGGCAGCAACACGCCCCCTAGTAGACTCAGCAGGGTACTCTTGCCGCTCCCGCTCGCGCCTTGCAAAAAAACGCGCTCTCCGCGCTTGACCAGGAATTGAGGAATCGATAGACGAAAACCATGCTTGCCGGGCCATTGAAAAACGAGATTCTGAATGTCTACAACAAACGGGCTCATGAGGTTCCCAATCTACCACTTCAGTCGAGTAGATTTGGGTAAGAGCTTTGCGCTGAATTGTCCTTTCGGGCCGGCTACAGCCGCATCAAGGCGCCGCAGGCCAGGGAATGCTTGAAACAACCTGACGTCGAGACTCTGCAGGGCCTGGGGCAGGGCGCACTGGAACTGCCAGGTGGCTTCAAGCTCTCCATGCATGTCGTTTAAAGCGGGCAGGGCGGGTTTGGATGTGTTGTCCTTCCTGCCGTTACTTTTATCAGCAGTTTTGCCTGAATCAGGAGCAGGCATCAGTAAATTGGGAGCAAGCACAGGGGATTCTAGCCGCGTTGTCTCTAGACGGCACTGGGCTTGCGGCGTAAGAATGAAGAGATTATCGGCTTGATGAAGTCTCAACGCCATGAACTTGGCGGCTTGACGTTCCTTTTCATTTCCCGGTGCATGTTCGAATCCCAGCAGGTTATCCAGCGGACTATACAGGTTGATCTGCACCGCCGCGCCGTCGATAGCGATCTCCAGGCTGCCTGCGCCATGAACGTGGGTAGCCGGCTCATGAGCCCAAGCGGGTAATGCCAATTCAAACGCCATCGTCGCGAAGACTAGCGCACGTCTCGGAGAACGTAACGCCTGCTTCATCGCTTGTCCCTTGCACCTGGTGTCGTTAGACTGGTATCAATGCAATCTTGTTGCTCCGATGCGCTTACGTTAGCATGCATGGAGAACCCTGCAGCGGCTTCTTTTTCTCGTATGCAGCTTGAATGAAGCACGCTGCACAAGCCGCCGATTTTGCCAGCAATGCATTCCATTGAGGGTTTATCCAGACATTCCTCAGGATGCCAGCAGACCTTCGTCGATAACGGAGATATCAAATGCTCGTACAATACGTTTATCCGGCATGACCAGTCGTTCGTCCTTGTCTTTATAGTCGAGCCGGCCGAGAATATCCTTGATGACATTGATCCGCGCCAGCTGCTTATCATCGGCATGTACGATTGTCCACGGCGTTGCGGGGTTATGCGTGTGTGCGAGCATCTTGTCGCGCGCAAGGCTGTATTCCTTCCATTTTTTTAGCGCGAACTTGTCGAGGGTGCTTATTTTCCATTGTGCGAGCGGGTCTTTCTCGCGATCACCCAGCCGCTTCGCCTGCTCGGATTTGCTGATATCGAGGTAGTACTTAAGAAGTTTAATGCCCGAACGGACCAGCATATGCTCGAATTCCGGCACCGAGCTCATGAATTCTTCATACTCCGCATCCGTGCAAAAACCCATAACCAGTTCAACCCCCGCCCGGTTGTACCAGCTTCGGTTAAACAGCACCAGTTCCTGTGCAGCGGGCAGATACGGTATATAACGCTGGAAATACCACGAGCTGCGGTCTCTGTCCGAGGGCTTGCCCAGAGCGACGACGCGCGTTTCACGCGGGCTCAGGTGCTGGGTGATGCGTTTGATCGTGCCATCCTTCCCCGCTGCGTCCCGGCCCTCGAAGATAATCAGGATCTTGTCGCCGCAATCGATGAAGTGCCGTTGCAGCTTGACGAGCTCCACCTGAAGCTTATACAGCGTATCTTCATAGTTTTTTTTGGAAATGTCGGGTAACGGCTCGTCCTCGTTCTTTCCATTATTTTTCTTGCTCATAGCAGCCTTTCCTCAGAAATAAGGATGATTGCCTATGAGCGCCGGGAAGCGCGCCAATTCTGCACCCGCTTTGATTTCATGAGCTTGTATCCGAACAAGGTCAGCAGCAGCAATGCTATCAACGGTCCGATTGAAGCGCGGAAGATATTCGTATAATTAACCATCTTTACGCGCAATGGATATTGATAATGTACGGGAGGCACCGCCTCTCCCGTAATAAACACCGTATACAATCCCTTGTCCAGGCTGGTCTCCCCCTTGATGACCCCGTCGGGGTGATAGCTCGGACGCAGATATGTCACCGTCTCATCTTCTACCTCGCTAGTCCCTCGCACTACCCGTATCCCTACAGGAATGTCCCGCAGCGCCTGGTCCACGAGATCCACCACCAGGAAGGTCTCGCCTTCCTTGGGTATTTCCGTGCAGTACTGATCGTTCGGCTCGTGTTGTGGCTGGTAGGCACTTAAATGTACCATGCTATTATCGCCTAGCCGGCGCATGCAGGTGTCTTCCTCCATGGCTACCTTTCCATGCGCCCCAGCCGCGCCACAGTAAAGCGTTGCGGCGAGGGTAAGAGCCGATACGCCTGCCTGTATCACTTGCTTGATCATGATCGATTACTCCTCTCTTAATGCAGTTCAGCCGTGGATTTGTTCCACCGCATCGCATGCCGTCCCGTTGAAGGGCACGGCATGCGCAGGAAATCCCCATGAGCACTTACCGAGCAGCCAATAGGTTCTTTTACATTCGTTACTTGATACCCTCTGGAAACCCTTCTTCGCCGTAGGCGGTGACGTCGTTCTTCATGGTGACCCGGCCGCGGGGGCCTTTGACGTAGAAGAAGGCGGTGCAGTAGAGCTTGCCAAAGTACCACCAGACGCAGAACA
>JBDTKY010000091.1:0-8335 GCA_039935055.1 Nitrosospira sp. | reverse complement strand
GCGCTACAGCCCAATGCTGAGCAACATCTTCGCACCCGGTTGCGGTTGAACCAACTCTATCCGCAGGAACTCCTGCAAGAGACCATTGCAGTGGCAAAACGCTGTACTTTTTCACTGGATGAGCTGCGCTATGAATATCCCGAAGAATTGACTGGCACGGATGCCAGGGTGGGTGAAGCCTATGCAGATTATCTGCGGCGCATGGTCGAGGAAGGTATGGCAGGACGCTTTCCCAATGGGGCTTCGGTCAAGGTCAAGCGCCAGATCGAGCAGGAGTTGCGGCTGATTGCCGAGCTTGGGTATGAACCCTATTTCTTGACGGTGTTCGACATCGTAAGGTTTGCCCGGTCGCAGGGCATCCTTTGCCAAGGCCGTGGCTCAGCCGCCAATTCGGCAGTGTGCTATTGCCTGGGCATTACCGAGATCGACCCGGAGCGCGGCAACTTGCTGTTCGAGCGTTTCATTTCCAGGGAACGCAACGAGCCGCCTGATATCGATGTCGATTTCGAGCACCATCGCCGGGAAGAGGTTATCCAGTATATTTACCGGAAATACGGCCATGATCGCGCCGCCATCGCGGCCACGGTCATCACTTACCGCACCCGTTCGGCCATTCAGGATATCGGCAAGGCGCTGGGGCTCGATATTGAGCGCATCAAACGGCTATCCGCTTCCTTGGCCTGGTGGGATAAAACTTCGGATATCCACAATCGACTGGTCGAGAATGGATTCGATCCCGACAGCCCGGTTATCCAGAAGCTGATTCAATTGATCCCGCTCTTATATGGGTTTCCACGCCATTTGTCCCAGCATGTAGGCGGCTTCGTCATCTCGCGCGACAAACTCAGCCGCATCGTGCCCATCGAGAATGCAGCCATGCCGGACCGCCGCATCATCCAGTGGGACAAGGATGACCTTGCAGCGGTCGGGCTGATGAAAATTGATGTGCTCGCGCTGGGTATGCTATCGGCGATTCGCCGCACGCTCGATCTGATTTCCGCCCGGCGTGGCCTCCTGTTCCGCATGCAGGATATCCCGGCGGAAGATGCAGCAACCTACGACATGATTTGCAAAGCCGACACAATCGGTGTTTTCCAGATCGAATCTCGCGCGCAGATGTCGATGCTGCCGCGCCTGAGACCACGAACTTTTTACGATCTCGTAATAGAAGTTGCCATCGTACGCCCCGGACCTATCCAGGGCGGCATGGTGCATCCTTATCTGCGCCGCCGGCAAAAGCTGGAACCCGTAAGCTATCCAAGCGATGAGATCAAAACCGCTTTGGAGCGGACACTCGGCGTACCGATCTTCCAGGAACAAGTCATGCAAATAGCGATGTTTGCCGCTGGCTTCAGCCCCGGCGAAGCGGACCAGTTGCGGCGCTCCATGGCCGCCTGGAAAAGAAAAGGGGGGCTCGGCTCCTTCCATGCGCGGTTAATCGATGGCATGGTCAGCCGGGGTTATGATCATGAATTTGCTGAGCGGATCTTCCGGCAAATCGAGGGTTTTGGCGAATACGGATTTCCGGAATCTCACGCCGCCAGCTTTGCACTGCTGGTCTACGTATCGTCCTGGCTTAAACGCCACGAACCCGCCGCATTCCTGTGCGCGATGCTCAACAGCTTGCCAATGGGTTTTTATGGCGCTTCGCAACTGATCCAGGATGCGCAAGGGCATGGCGTTCAAATCGAGCCGGTGGATGTGACCGTCAGCGAGTGGATTTGCACACTGGAAGAATTAATGGGCGAGACGCCTCAACCTGCCGAACCTAATGTGCGGCTGGGCTTGAACAGGGTGAAAGGAATCGGCCTGAAAGCCGCTGTGCGCATTATTGAGGCAAGAAGCATGGCTGCTTTTGAAAGTACGGCGGATCTGGCAAAACGCGCATCAATCAACGCTTCTGAAATACGTGCCCTCGCCAGCGCCGATGCATTACGCACCTTGTCAGGCCACCGGCGCGAGGCCTTATGGGCGGCCGCATCGCATATCAAGCAATCGGACCTGATGCGAGACGCTCCAGTGAGGGAAATATTGCCGGATATTGCCGCTGCGCCTGAAGGGGAGGAAATTGTTTCTGATTACGCCAGCATGAAACTCACCCTGCGAAGGCATCCGCTTGCGTTGTTGCGGCCCAAACTGACCGGAATGAATCTGCGTTCGGCAATGGAACTGGATAATTACCCAACCGGGCGGTTGGTGCGGACGACCGGCATCGTGACCTGCCGACAGCGCCCCGGAACAGCCAGTGGCGTTGTATTCGTGACGCTGGAAGACGAGACCGGGATAGTAAATGTTGTGGTGTGGAACCAGCTTGTCCTGAAACAACGCCGCGAGCTATTGAGCTCAAGGCTTTTAACCGTGTACGGCATATGGCAATGCGAAGGCGAAGTCAAACACTTGATTGCCAAGCGACTGGTGGATCATAGTCATCTGCTGGGGTATCTTAAGGTGGAGAGCCGGGATTTTCATTAGACCCCGAATGAGCCTCCGCAATAGATGAGTAGATGTGGACTCAAGATTCCCTTAGGGAAAGATAACACTCCGCTTGTTATACAAAGTAGGTGTTCTCGCACCGCTCGGTTATTTCATTTTTCATGATGCCTTCCTCATCTCTAAATTTTCTTATTAATCCCATATCTTGCAATTTACTCGTTCGTCTACCTATTAATTGATGAGTAGTATCAATTAAAGCTGCTATTTCACCTGCTCGCATTTCGTGCCCTTCTTCATTTAACGTTGTGACGATTTCAAGCTCAACCGGCGCAAGCATAATTTCCTTATTTAATATATTTACCTCATCCTGAAAGTCGTCAGACAAATTGATTATCGAACATACCCCTTCCATACATTCTGGGCAACGCCACTTAAAGAGCTCCAAGCTTTCCCGTTTTTCCATTGGATAACATTTACCGCAGTTACCACACTTAATTGTTTGGCTCGATGACAGGTATTCATACACAGCTCGGGTGTATTCAAAGCAACGCTGCACGAAATAATTCCGGTAATCCCGTCCTTCCGGATAACCCCATGACATACGCTCCGTTTCCGTTAAGCCCATAAAAAACGCATAGACGATGCCTGCCTGACCTTCTTTATCACGAGTACTTTTGTAACGAGTAAGGAAGAAATTTGATTCCAAAGAGGCAAAAACGTCTTCTAACTCTGGCTTAACAATAAAATGGCTAACGGGAGGATTGCTTAATCCTTCAAAATATTTTCCCCCAACCTCCCCATCTCCAATTTTTTTCCTAATAGTTCTCGCCTCTTTGATCAAATGGTCTAAGAGTTGCTTTTGGTTGTGCCTATCTAGCTTATTTTCGAATGGCTCAAGGGCAAACCTATTGAGACGATCAAAATATTTCAAAACGGTATTTTCATAGTATTTCTTACTGGCTAATCTTAAAGACGCAAGCGTGATCTTTTGGCCTTTAGAAACTCTATCAAGATAAGATTGATGTAAAAGATGCCCCATGATCCGAGGCACGTTGAATGAGGCTCTAAACATGATATTCATATAGTCATCTAAACTAACTGAAGGTGAAATATCAAAATAATCCTTTGGATCCACCCCAAACGCGCTAAATCTCGTAGCTAACAACCTCGAAGCATAGTCCGCAGCAGAACGCTCCATTTCTTGAACTTCGGATGCTTCATAAAGGTCTGAGAAATCCAACGCCAATGTGTCAGCTTTTCCCGGATCTATGCGACCGTAATACATTCTTCCTGGATAACCAGCAACCTTAAGTTTCACCGCTTCGTTGCTGGAGTTATTCAACGGTGATAAAACAACATCGACAAACAAACGTTGATCCAGAAAGTTTAATTCGGAGAAATCGTCAAAAAATACGACAAGCCTAGTAAGATCCGATTCAGATAAGAGAGTTCGAATTTCATTCAAAATATCATTAAAAGGAAAAGATCTAATAACGACATCTGAATACTCGTTGTAAATTTCATTGTCATCCAATGTCTTATCAAAATCAGATAATGAGCCTTCTGCGCTTGAAGTCCATTCCGGGTTTCTTAAAGTAACTTTACTTGCGATACTCGCTTTTGCGGAGGTTGTAACCGAATTCTCTTTCCGCTGTTTTGTTTTTAGTTGCTTGGAAATCTTTTGCAGCACTGGGATTTCATGTTTTTCCAGTTTTGTATCTTTTACATCTTTACCGATCTTTTTCAAGCTTCCCTTAAGTTCTTCATATTGTTTCTTTGCGCCTAGCCAGCGATCGAACAACGAAAGATTGTCACAGGCATTATTTACTTCCTTCAGAAGCTCAGAAATAACATTGCCCAATAAAATCTTTCTTAATATATGAGAGCGATAAGTTACAGGAGATATTCCATGTTCCATTAAGCCTTCTTCTGGAAGGTCATTCATGGCAAAAACGTCATACAGAGACTTAACATCGATATAAATAGATATTATATTTTTGCGCTCCCTTAAGACTGATTGCGCCTTCGCGAATACCGTACTTTTCCCTGTTCCTTTTCTACCTAAAAGAAACGTCGTGTTGCTCGATAAGACCGAATTTAAAATTGCGTTCCCTGGCAACGGATCCACATAGAGCTGATCTATTGGCTTAGAACCGATTTCTGTCTCGAAGTCTTTTAATTCAGCTCGACGGTATTGACGAAGGGACTCCGCAACTTTAGAGAACTTTTCTATATCCACTATCCATCTCCGTAATCATCTATCATCTAACGGCGTTTATTAGAACAATAAAGTGTTTGTCAAAGCCCCAAATCTTTCCAAATTTCATCCACCCTCACTTTCACCGCCCCATCCATCACAATCGGCGTGCCCCATTCCCGATTAGTCTCGCCCGGCCACTTGTTGGTGGCATCCAGACCCATCTTCCCTCCCAGACCGGATACCGGGCTTGCGAAATCAAGATAATCGATTGGCGTATTTTCCACGATCAGGGTGTCGCGCGCGGGATCGACGCGCGTGGTAATGGCCCAGATGACTTCCTTCCAGTCGCGGATATTCACGTCGTCGTCGGTGACAATGATGAATTTGGTATACATGAACTGCCGCAGAAAACTCCATACGCCGAACATGACGCGCTTGGCGTGGCCTGCGTACTGCTTTTTCATGCTGACCACCGCCATGCGATAGGAACAACCTTCCGGCGGCAAATAGAAATCGATGATTTCCGTGAACTGCTTTTGCAATAACGGCACGAATACTTCATTCAGCGCCACACCGAGAATTGCGGGCTCGTCCGGCGGCTTGCCGGTGTAGGTGGAATGATAGATCGGGTCGCGCCGCATGGTGATGCGCTCGACCGTGAATACCGGAAAAGTCTCCTGCTCGTTGTAATAGCCAGTATGATCGCCAAAAGGACCTTCCAACGCGGTTTCATCGGGATGAATATAGCCTTCCAGCACGATTTCAGCACTGGCCGGGACCTGCAAATCATGGCTCAGGCATTTGACGATTTCGGTTTTCGCGCCGCGCAGCAGTCCGGCGAACTGATATTCGCTCAAGCTGTCGGGCACCGGCGTCACCGCCCCGAGTATCGTTGCCGGATCGGCGCCCAGCGCGACCGCCAGTGGGTAAGGCTGCCCCGGATTGGTAAAGCAAAAATCGCGAAAATCGAGCGCGCCGCCGCGATGGGCCAACCAGCGCATGATGACCTTGTTGGGTGCGATCACCTGTTGACGGTAAATGCCCAGATTCTGCCGCGTCTTGTGCGGACCCCGGGTGACGGTCAACCCCCAGGTGATCAACGGCCCTGCATCGCCTGGCCAGCAGGTCTGAATCGGCAATCTGCCGAGATCCACATCCTTTCCTTCCCATACGATGTCCTGGCAGGGCGCACGCGAAAGCTCCTTCGGCGCCATGTTGAGCACCTGCTTCAGCACGGGAAATTTTTCCCACGCATCCCTCAAGCCTTTGGGTGGATCGGGTTCCTTCAGATAGGCGAGGAGTTTTCCCACTTCGCGTAGCGCCTCGACCGACTCCTGCCCCATGCCCATGGCCACCCGTCGTGGCGTTCCGAACAAATTTCCCAGCACCGGAATGGTATGGCTCTTTGGTTTTTCAAACAGGATAGCGGGACCGCCCGCCTTCAACACCCTGTCGCAAATTTCGGTCATTTCCAGATGGGGATCGATCTCAGCCGTGATGCGTTTCAGTTCGCCCTGGCTTTCCAGTTGGGCGATAAAATCGCGCAGGTCCTTGTATTTCATTGGAGGTTGCCTATCAGATAATCAAGCGCAATGCCGGTAAATATCGTTGCGCCGACCCAGTTGTTATGCAGAAAAGCCTTGAAGCAGCGCCCCCGGTCACGATCGTGAATCAGGCGGTATTGATAAATCATCAGCCCCAGCGCAATCGCCAGACCCGCATAATACATAATGCCCAGTTTCTGCGTCAGCCCCACGATTGTCATAATGCCCAGAAAAATGATATGACATAGCATCACACCCATGACATCGAAACGGCCGAAAGTAATGGCGGAAGTCTTGATGCCGATCTTGAGATCATCCACCTTATCCACCATCGCATACTCGGTATCGTAAGCAATGACCCAGAGCAGGTTGGCCGCCATCAATATCCAGGCAATGAACGGCACCTCGCCGGTCTGCGCGGCAAAAGCCATTGGGATGCCGAAGCTGAAAGCAATGCCGAGATAAGCTTGCGGCATCGCGAAGAAGCGCTTGGTGAAGGGATAGCTTGCGGCCAGAAATAGCGCAAACACCGACAGCTCAATGGTAAGGCGGTTCAACGGCAGTATCAGGAGAAATGCACACAGGCTTAGTCCTGCCGCCAGCAGCAGTGCCTCCTTCGTACTCACCATGCGGGTTGCCAGCGGACGGTTTTTTGTGCGTTCGACATGCGCATCAAAATTACGATCGGCGTAATCATTGACCACACAACCGGCGGAGCGCATCAGCACCGTGCCCAATATGAATATCACCAGAACCGTCATGCTGGGCACGCCGTTTGCGGCAAGCCACAAGCCCCATAGCGTCGGCCACAGCAGCAACAGGATGCCGATGGGCTTATCCAGCCGCATCAGTCTCTCATAGTGGCCGAGACGTTCTCCGAGGTTTGTCAGCGTCACGATGCCAGCTCCAGGATGGAAGGAAGAAAGACTTCGGTGACCAGTATGGATTGTCCCCGCAAGCTGAACAAAGAACGGCGTGCCCACAAGCCGGGCGGTTTTGCCTGCAGATTCCGGCAGGCACGGCGAAAGAGCGGATGCGCTGACGTGAGCTTCCTGAATCGAAGCGGGGTGCGTTTAACCACGGGATTGGTGAATAATACGGTGCCTAATGACCGGTTACCCAGGCCATTCAAACTGCGCCATGCACCGCGAAGATTTTCTCTCGCCACCACCGAATGCGCAAATACCACGGGCGTATTGCCGCAATACAAATAGACCTCCCTTACCAGCGCCAACTCGTTTTGACGTAAGTTCATCACGGCAAGTTCATCCCCGCAGGGCGTGGCCAACGACTGGAACACCGGTTTTACGCGAAAATCGCCGCGGCAACGCTGCTGAATGAGCTGGGTCAGAGAGCCACGATTCTGCAGCCAGGCGCGCGCGCGAGGCGATAAAGAAGATGGCGCAGGATGCCATGCGGATAGCTCGGCAGCATTCATTGGAGCGAAACTGAAAAGGGTGAATTATGCCGCATAATCCAGCATGGCTGAACTCATTATCTCTGTGGGACGCGCCCTTTGCCAACCCCCAGATCATTTCCCGCTGGAAATCTGCTGGTCTTGTAGGGATTGCGCTCAGCGTTTTCTCGATAGCAGCAGCAACAGCAGCGGTACGCCCAGCAAGGCGGTCAACACCCCGACCGGCAATTGCTGAGGCGCCCACAAAGTGCGCGCCAGGGTATCAGCCAGCGTAAGAAAGCCGCCCCCCAGCAACACCGACAAGGGCAACAGCCAGCGAAAGTCGCTAACGCCCAGCAGGCGGACGGCGTGGGGAACAATCAATCCGACGAAACCGATGGCGCCCGCCAGCATCAGCGCCGCTACTGTTGCCAACGAGGCGCCAAAATAGATCCCGATCTGCAACGGCAGCACGGCCACGCCCAGCGTTTTTGCCTTCATTTGACCGAGATTTAAAACATTGAGACTACCGGAAAAAACCATGCTCATGGCCGATACAATAATCAGCGTTGTCCATGCGGGCAGCAACTCTTCAGCACGGGAAACATCGCCCATCAACCAGAACAGCATGCCTTTTACATCACCGGCTGGCGCCAGGGTCAGGATCAAGGTGGTCAGTGCGGTACAACCGGCAGACAATACCACCCCTGTCAGGAGCAGCCGGTAAAGATTCCAGTCACCGGCGCGAAAACTCAGGCCAAA
>JBDTKY010000090.1:0-39951 GCA_039935055.1 Nitrosospira sp. | reverse complement strand
TCGATGTAGCTTCGAGCCTTTCGCACCAGTGGCAGAGCATTTCCGCCAGGAATACCAAAAACCAACGGCTCGATCATTCCCTTGCGCACCATGGCAGGCATTTGTTCATAAAGGGAAAAGAGATGCTGTTTGGCGTAACGTACATTGCCGCCGAATAACTCATCTCCTCCGTCACCGCCCAGCATCCTGCTCAGTCCGTCGGCTTTAGCCATGCGCGCACAATAGAAAGCGGGTATGGCAGAAGCGTTACCAAAAGGCTGATCGAAAATCGCCGCAATTTCAGGAATAGCGGTCACGATATCATCGGGAGTGACATAGTATTCATGATGCCGAGTAGAAAAATGTCTCGCCGCAATGCGGGCATATTCCATTTCGTCGTAACCTGAGGCATCGAAACCGATAGAGTAAGTCTGGGCCGGCTGGCCGCTTACCTCTCCCAATATTCCCGCGATCGTCGAACTGTCAGTTCCCCCGCTGAGAAAAGCCCCAACCTCCTGACCGCCGATTGCTTCGCGCACGCTTGAGCGCAGCAAACCCAGAAAATCCTGCTGAAGCTCCTGAAAGGGACGCTTCTCGTCTTCCACAAATCGCATTTCCCAGTATCTGTGAGTCTCTACATTGCCCTTCCGATAAATTAGATATTCACCAGGCAGAAGACGTTGCTGTCCCTGATAAATCGTACCGGGACTGGGCACCATGTGAAAATAAACATAGTTGTATAAGCTCTGTGGAGCGATCTCGGCTTTTATTTGGGGATGCAAAATTATGGCATCCCCCGATGAACCAAAAACGACGCCTCCTCCTGAAATCTGGAAGGAAAGCGGGTGAATGCCCATGCGATCTACCGCCAGAATGGCCTCATTCCTATCCTCATGCAAGATGCAAAGGGAAAATGCTCCTGTCAGACTCTCAAAAACTTTCTCTCCTCTTTCCCGCCAATTGTCAGCTAGCGTTTTTGCCACACCTTCCGCCTGCGCAAGCTGGGTAAGGCGAGGCTCTCTAAAGCGGACTTGCCCCCATAGTGCCACGAGAAGTCCTTCTTTCTGATAAAGATGTGTGCTATCGCCGCTTGCAGCAATCGCCAAAGCACTGTTCGCTCCAGCCAATATCTTAACTCCGCTGCCATCAAAACGGGCAAGTGGCCCAGCCATGCACTGGACAAGCTGCAAATTTTCATTGGTGGTGGCGCCACCGTTACCTATCCAGCCGCACAATCCGCTCAAAATAGTTCCTCGATTTTCCTGAACATTACTGTTCCATTATTTTTCGTTGTTGATGGATTATTTGATGTCTTATTTGTGGCTACTACATGCAATATGCTTTTTCACCGGAGCAACAAATAGTCTGCTTGCTAAACCAATACTTCAACGGGTGCAGGATGGCTGAGAAATGCCGTCGGACTCGCAGTCAAGCCGTAAGCGCCTGACTGAAAGACGACAATCAGGTCCCCCATCTCGGCCTTGGTCATTTCCATTTGATCCGCCAATAGATCCAGTGGTGTGCAAAGCGGACCTACTACCGAGACAATTTCCCTTTCATCACCGTGTATCTTATTGCCGACAACAACAGGATAATTTTTGCGGATTACCTGACCGAAATTTCCCGAGGCGGCGAGATGGTGATGCAGGCCGCCATCAGTCACCAGAAAAACCTGTCCCCTCGACTCCTTTCGCTCCAGCACGCGACACACATAGACACCCGCTTCAGCTACCAGATACCGTCCCAGTTCGATTACGATGCGAGCATCAGGAAGCTGCCGTTTTGCTTCAGGCAGCAAATGCTGTAAATTTTCACCCACCGCCGCCAAATTCAACGCCTCGTCACCTGGAAAATAAGGAATACCAAAACCGCCACCGATATTCAGCAGACGAACTGGACCCGGCGCATACTGAGCAAGGGAGATACCGAGCCGCAGGGTTTTTTCATGGGACTCCTGGATGGCTGCTACCTTCAGGTTTTGCGAACCGCTGAAGATGTGCAATCCCTCGAAATCGAGCCCTAGTTTACCGAGCCGGCCCAGCATGGCTGGGACGCGCTCCACATCCACGCCAAACTGCTTGGGCCCTCCACCCATTTTCATGCCGGAGGATTTAAGTTCAAAATCGGGGTTGACGCGCACCGCCACTTTTGGACGAATGCCAAGTTGAGTACCCAGATTAGCGATACGTTCCATTTCCTGCTCGGATTCCATGTTCAGGACAATGCCCGCGGCAATCGCGCTGGAGAGCTCATCTTCACCCTTTCCCGGCCCGGCAAAGCTAATCAGTGCTGGAGGCATTGGCGTATCAAGGGCAATCCTCATTTCACCCCCCGACGCCACATCAATCCCATCCACCAAACCAGCCAAATGTTGCACGACTGCCGGCATGGGATTGGCTTTCATGGCATAGTGAAGGTGGACCTCGGCTGGCAGATGCTGACGTAGAAAAGCAACCCGCTTGGTAATCTGCTGCCGGTCATAGGCATAAAAAGGTGTTTTGCCTATCCGTTGAGCCAGGCGTCTCAGAGATATCCCACCAATCTGGAGACAATTATCGCGAATCGGAAATTGAGTCAGCGGAGCGTGCTTTGGACGGAGATTACTCATGCGTCGTCTTTCATAAAGGTGTTTTGCAACTCCTGGGCAAGAAGCTTGCGGTCAATCTTGCCGTTGGGATTGCGTGGCAGATTGCCCTCCCTGGACTCGATCCGGCTGGGCAGCATGAAAGCAGGAAGATGGAGCTTGCAAGCCGCCATCAATGCGTCATGGTCAAGCTCTCCATCCTCTCGCGACGTTACGATCAAGACGATGGCCTGACCCAGAACCGGGTGGGAAATCCCAATGGCGGCAGCTTCTCCCACGAGTTCCGTAGCATAGATCACTTCTTCGACTTCTGTGGGGCTTACACGATAACCTGAGGTCTTGATCATTTCATCTCGGCGGCCAATAAAATACAGGAAACCTTCTTCGTCCATACGCACCGTATCTCCCGACCATACTGCCAACTCCGGAATAGTCAGCCCGGATTGGCGGGAAGGAACCGGTTTAAAACGCTCAGCGGTTTTTTCCCGGTCATTCCAGTATCCCATGGAAACCAGGGCTCCACGATGCACCAACTCTCCTGGCTCACCAGCCGCACAAAGCGAGCCATCTTCACGTAGCACCAGCACTTCGGCATTGGGGATAGCCTTACCTATGGAATCCGGGCGGGCATCCATTTCCTCCGGGGGCAGAAAGGTCGAGCGGAATGCCTCGGTAAGGCCATACATGAGAAATACCATGGTATTGGGAAATATACCGCGCAGCAGATCGAGAGTCGCCCGCGGCATTGCCCCGCCGGAATTTGTAATATAACGCAATGAAATATCCCTTGGCCAATTCAACTGGGCGAGTTGAATCCATAAGGGTGGCACTGCAGCGAGACCCGTGATACTTTCCTTCTCAACGGTATCGATAATATCCCGCGGCAGCAAATAGTTCATCAGAACGCTCGTAGCCCCAACATGAAAAGCCGTGGTAAGTTGACTGAGTCCGTAGTCGAAACTCAGCGGCAACACAGACAGAATGCGGTCATCGGAGCTGTTTTTCAGGTACTGCGCAACGCTCGTTGCTCCCGCCACAAGGTTGCGGTGGGAAAGAACAACACCCTTTGGCTTACCGGTGCTTCCTGAAGTGTAAAGAATCGCGGCCATGTCACTATCGATACAATGGTGTGCCTTGACGTGCCCGCTGGTGGAGAGAGCTTCATCCCACGATATGACATTCAGCCCAGAGATAACCGGCGAAGCCTCGGCCGAATTGACCACTATCACGGAATGCAGGTCATGGCACTGCGGCAAAACTGCACCAAGCAACTTTATTCGGCCGACCGAAGTAACCAGGATTCTTACATTGCAGTCACGCAGAATATAGGCTACCTGCTCCGGCTTGAGAAGCGGGTTGACAGGTACGAAAACGCCCCCGGCGGCGGCTGCGCCAAACAGGGCAACAACCGTTTCCAGGCGCTTCTCCAGATAAACCGCAACACGCTCGTGCCGATCGAGCCCTAACGCAAGCATGGCCTTCCCGGTCGAGTCAATTTCCTCGGCCAACGCGGCATAACCTGTTCGTTTTCCTTGGCATGCCAATGCTTCCGTATCGAAAAAACGCTCCGCAGACTTAAAAATGAGCTTATGGATAAGATCTGCCATTGAGAAACCTGTTTATTAAAGATAGTGATGACGGATGATGATCACAGAAAAATTTTTTATTTCAGTCCGTGACGGTTCATTAGATCATAAATGGTAGGACGGCTAACGCCGAGCAATTCTGCTGCCTTGACAACATTACCATCTACTCTCGCCAGCGCTTTCGTCAAGGCGTCACATTCCGCCTTGTCACGTATCTGACGAAGATTAATAGGTTCCGCCAGAGTTGCTGAAGTCTGCAAGCCGAGATCTTCCGCGCTAATCAGGGGACCGTCGGCCATGATAACGGCCCGCTTGATGCAGTTCTCCATTTCTCGTACGTTGCCCGGCCACGGATGGCTCTCGATCGCAGCAAGCGCATCCTGGCTAAAGTTTAGCGACGAGCGCCTCTCTTGGTTTGAGAACTTATTCTTGAAGTGATATGCCAGTAACGCGGGGTCGCCTGCCCGCTCTCGCAAGGGGGGAATCGTGATTACTATCTCGCTCAGACGATAATAAAGATCTTCGCGAAAACGTCCTTCTTCGATCCGCTTCTTCAGATTCTGGTGCGTTGCACATACGATACGCACATCGACCGGGATCTCTTTGCGCCCTCCGATTCTTTCAATCACCCTTTCCTGTAAGAAACGGAGAAGTTTTGCCTGTAGCGGCATGGGCAAATCACCCACTTCATCAAGAAAAAAAGTTCCCCCATCCGCAAGTTCAATTTTACCCAGGGTCTGCTTTGCCGCTCCAGTATACGCTCCCTTCTCATAGCCAAATAATTCGCTTTCTAAAAGTGTTTCGGGAATCGCCGCGCAATTGATTGCCATAAAGCGTTTCCCTTGTCTGGCACTCGCTTGGTGGAGATTTCTTGCCAGAATTTCCTTACCCGTACCGCTCTCGCCCAGCAGTATTACGGTAGCATCGGATGGGGCGACTTTTTCTACGCTGCGGCATACCTTAACCAGACCGGGATCGCGAGTGACAATGCCGGTTATGGGTGAATGTGTCTGTGTTTGCGATAGCCTACGGTTCTCCTGCTGCAACGCATACAGATAAAACGCTCTTTCCACCACCAAACCCAGCATCTCGGGATCAAAAGGTTTTTGATGAAAATCGTATGCTCCCATATCAATAGCCTTTAATGCATTGCCATGATCCTGGTTGCCCGTAAGAACAATCAGCTTGGTATCCGGTGCAAGCTCAAGTATCTGTTCCAACGTGGCCAGCCCTTCTGAAGCCCCATCTGGATCAGGCGGAAGCCCCAGATCCATGGTTACGACCGCTGGCTCATGTCTTCGAACCAGGGTGAGCGCGCTTTCACGGTCCCCCGCCACCAATACTTCATAGGCATCGAAGCTCCAGCGCAATTGTTTCTGCAACCCGGGATCATCTTCGATTATTAGCAAATTCTTTTTATCCTGACTCATTTATGTCCTCTTTCCTTGGCTTTTTAGACCCTAATATGAATAACCTGAACGCATTCCATTTCACATAGCTACTTCGATAGCATGATCATTTTGATGAAGCGGCAGAATTATGCGAAAAATTGTACCGTCCGATTCGCTACTGGTAACTTCCAGCTTCCCGCCTAGCTCAGACACATATTCCTTGCTTTCAAATACCCCTATACCCATGCCCGCCGACTTGGTAGTTTCGAAAGGTTTGAAAAGCCTCTCACGAATGAACTCTTCACTCATACCATGCCCCGTATCCTTTATTTCAACTATAGCGAAACCTTTCTCTCCTCTCAGTCGAACCCGAACCTGGCCGTCCCGGGAAGTAGCCTCTATTGCATTCTGTATGAGATGGCCCATGACTCGCTCCAGGCGCGCCGAATTGGCATAGACTGCAAGACTGGAATCAAGTATTTCAAGAACTGGCCTTGGTTCGACAATGGATTTACTCTTTACCGCATCTTGTAATAATCCGGCGATGAAAAGAGAGGTCGCCTTTTCTGATGAATCGCCACTGCTTAATTTCTCCAGGAGGCGTTTCATTTTTTGAACTGAGAGATACACTGTCTCAATCATATCTCTTTGAAAATCAGGATTCTTTTTATGCTTCTCCGCATTGGAAAGCAAGAGCGATAACTGAGAGACAAGATTTTTCAAGTCATGCACTACAAAGGTTGACATACGGTTAAATGATTCAAACTGACGCGCTACCAGAAGTGCATTGGCCGCTTCGTGTTGCGCAAGATAACTTGCCGCCTGGTTACCGGCCACTTTAAGCAGGTCGCTCACCTCCCAGTTCAGCTTTACTCTACTCCTGGGTTGTGCCAGCACTACAAAGCCAAATAATTTTCGGTGCTGAATTAACGGTACGACCAACCACGCTTTGGGAATGGCCTGCAACCATTGCGGCAGAGTGATTGCTGAGTATTTTTCTGGATTTCTCGCATATTCCTGCAGCTCTATTACCCATTCCTTATGCTCCAAGAATTTGCAAAAGGGACTACTTACCGCTTCAAGTCCGCCTGCCAAAGGCATATTCCAATGTGTTACGGGCTCGCAATTACCGGATTCCCGTCTGATCCACAAGCCACCGCCAGGACTCTCCACCAGCTGAGCCAAGGCCTGGATTACGCGTTCTCCCAACCCATGCTCGCCCTCTGAAAGAGTACGTGTAAAATTTAACCATTCTTCCCGATAGTCGTAGTTGTAGCTGAAAAAATGCTTGCTGATAAAGACCCTTAGCCACGAGCGTAAGGTGCCCGAGAACAGAACGGCCAGTAGCAGGACGACAGCGCCAAACAGGAAAGTCACCTGCATGACCGTGCCCCAGCTTCCCCCAAAAAAACGAAGGTAATAACCGGCGGCAGCCATGGCCAATAAATATATGGCAGTGCCAAACAATGCTGCTGAGTAGAAAAGGATGCGGCGCGATACTGTGATACCCAATGACCATTGAGGATTTCGTGCAGCCGACACGGCAACAAGCGGAACAACCAATGCGTTAACTATGCCGCGTGCCGTCCAGATCTCGGGATTCAGATGTCTGAGCAGCAAGGCATCGCTATACAAGTAAAAATCATAAGCAAAAATCGCGCCTATTCCGAAGCAGGCGAACTTTATTCCCCAGCGCTGTTTGACTGGCGTGTTCCTGTAAAGCTGCTCCACCAGGATCATGCCAACGATCGCCATTGCCACGCTTCCAACAATATTATTAATAAAATTGATAGTTTTATGAGACGAAAAATCAAAATCTCCATGCGAGTAAATGGCTATGGTAAGGCATGCAATGTAGAGCGCCGCGATAGCCGCTACGGCAGGTCTGATCCTTGGGGTTGAGAAGACATCCGCCTGCCGGTAAAGTCCCAGCAAGGTTATGAGAAACGCAGACCAGCCGGCGTTTCTAAGGATCTCCAGAATATCCGTCAGGAGCGAAAGCGGAGAGGTCTGGTTAGCCTGATAAGCGAGCGTTGCTGCCCAAAGCGCGGAAAACAGGCACGCGATGGGCAGCACTATCCCGTGTAAGCGGCCCCGCCAGCTCGTCAACAAGAGTATCGCTAAAAAAGAATGCGCCACCGCAGCCATTGTGTAGCTGACTGTCGCTATACCTGTCAGCATGACATATCGCCGCACCCGGAAATCATCTCCCGCCCTTCCCTAGTACAACGACTTCGATGGTATCTATCAGGATGATAATATCCAGGAACAAACTGTGGTTCTTTACATAGTACAAATCGTACTGAAGCTTTTCGATAGCATCTTCCAGTGAGGCGCCATACCGGTAGCGAACTTGAGCCCATCCGGTTATCCCTGGTTTAACGCTGTGCCTCACATTGTAATAGGGGACTTCCGTGCAGAGCTGATTTACAAAATAAGGTCTTTCCGGGCGAGGACCTACAAAACTCATTTCCCCATTCAAGACATTTAATATCTGCGGAAGCTCATCAATTCTCAATTTGCGGATAATCCTGCCCACTCGGGTTGTGCGGGGATCATCCGCTGCCGCCCACTGAGGTTTTCCACTTTTTTCCGCGTCATTTTTCATACTACGGAACTTTAGAACCATAAATGTTCTCCCTCCTTTTCCGACTCTTTCCTGCCGGTAAAAAATTGGGGCACCATCTTCCAAAAAAATACAGAGAGCGGTAATGAGCATTAATGGCAATGTGACAATCAGCAGGATCCCGGTCGCGGCGAGGTCGAACACTCGCTTGATGCCCGATCTAAGAAGGCTTTGATCGAACCCTCCACCAAAAACCAACCAGCTCGGGTAAAGCGAATTCACCCGGATCTGACCGCGCTCACGCTCGAAAAATGCGGCTGAATCAGTCACCTTAATCCCGCTCAGCTTACATTCCAGCAGATCCTGGATAGGAAAGCAGCCTCCACGCCGCTCCTGAATGGCGATGATGATTTCCCCCGCGCCGTATCGATTAACCAGCGACATCAACGACTCTGCTTTCGGCAAGACGGTGGAGGGCGGCACATGCAGCTCCTCATCCGGCAACGGAACAAAACCAATGATTTTGAATCCGCTACGGCGAGGTTCTTCCTTGGCTTGGTCGACAAACTCCTTTGCCCTGGTGCCTATACCCAGGACGATGGCTTGTGACACCAGGATTCCCAGACTGGACCACTTAAGAAAAGCTGCTCGTGTCAAAAGAATCCCAGTTAAAGCCAGAATCATCACTAACCCCAGTATGCCGCGACCGGAGTAGAGGTCGGGGAGCAGATAGAAAATCAGGGTCATGATTCCGAATCCCAGCATCATTGACGGCATGAGACGGAATAAGGTCTCTTTGATATCCGGCCGAAAATCCAGCTGGTACATTCCCATCGCAGCCATGCTCAAGATCATGATGAAGGTGAAAGTACCGGCTACCGGAAACAATGAAGAAAAGGAAAAAGGAAATAATTCACTTTGACCGAAGAAGCGCAAACTCGTCCCCAAATAAAACGCGACCATCAGCACGAAAACTTCCGTGCTAATAAGCAGAATCGCAGTTCTGGAGATATAATGATTATGTATATGAAGCAACTCTGGTCCCTTATAGTATCCGTAAGCAATAAGATACCGCTGCCACATCCTGTTTTCTTATTGCCGATCCTGATCGGCACAGGTATGAGATTTTACTTTAATCGGTATATATACGCCCCGATCCAGAACTCCTTTGCAGTTTATTAACTTTGTAACTGTATTGGCGCCCCGCAAATTCTTGAATAAAGAAATCATTAAACTGCGACCTCTTATTGCGCACTCGCGGATATTGCGTTAGTTATAGCAGCGCAACTCGATTTCAGGCTAACTCAGTCACATGAAAATACTATATATGAGCCGACCCTTTTAATGAGTAGCCGTTTTCACGTTAGGCCATATTCGCATCATATCAATTTCGACAGGGAGAACAATTGGACTTTGGTACGCTAATCAAGGCATGGATGAGTTCATAAATTTCTGAATTTCCCATTTCCTGAAAGCGGCTTAGAAAAGTAAGCGGTGTTAATCTAAAAGTGAGAATGACGCTACTCACAATTTTCCGGTCCCATGCAGGAAGGCAGACAGGTTTACACGACAGTTTATTATGAAAATAGAAGGGACTGTTTCCATGATGGACGTTACGCAAAGTGATTGAGCAATATGGCGATCGAGGAACAGGACCAAGCGCCCCGATATCATCCCAAGCATGAGATTCCTGCTGGCGCATTTTCTGTATGCGCCCTTTTACACCGTAACCAAATTCTCGAACATCAGCAATCAAGCACTCCACCGCAAGCAGCGGGGTATTGACTGCACCCTTGCAATCCGCTAGCTTTCGGTCAGTGTTAGCCTCAAGGGACCGGGAATTAAATCCGCAGAGATTAAATTCGATGCCCAAACAGTGTGTAAACGTCCGCAGGATATTTGAAATCGTGATTAGGAGAAAAAGGTTATTATGAACTGGAGCATGCCCTGCAGCCGCTGCCACTATGGCGGACTACAAGTTTTTTATCCAAGGAGTTCGATCGAGAACACTTGAGCTTAAACAGAGCAGTCGACTCGAAAGAAAAACCGTGCGAACTGAGCATGGGATCCGATTGCTACTCAGATATTTTGAGCACCCATACTTATACTATTGACATAATTCACCTAAACACATACTGGCGAACTATCGGCTTTTCCAGGATAAAGACTCTGGACGGGAATGACAGACAAGATCTCAAAACTTAAAGTCCAAGATGAGGGCCGATTGCTAATGTCCTATTCTTGCCGGATCATGTGGTGTCATCGAGCCTTTGATGATTAGCGCCAGCTTAAGCCGATCAGCAATGTCCAGCTTACGAAAAACCTCGGTCAAATGCGCCTTGACCGTACGTTCGGTGATGGCCAGCCGTCGCGCAATTTGTTTATTGGATTCGCCATTTCCAACTAGCGTAGCAATTTCATATTCTCGCCGGGTTAGATTTGCGAGCAAGTCGCTAACTGCTTGTTTAATCTTGTTCTTTTCTTGCGTAATCATAACCAGTTCATTCAGAAGGTGCCAACTTAGCGCTCGTCTAATCCATAACTCCCCTTGCTGAACAGCCCCGACAACATTTTTCAGCTGGTCGGGTTCGATATCGCCCCTGCAGCAGCCTCTTATACCGGTTCTAAATAAACTCCATTCGATTTCGTCAGATATAATCCGGCTCAAAATAATCACTTTGGTTTCTGGATTCAATTTCATCAAGCCAGAAATTCCATTCGGTCCATCCAATTTGGGCAGATCGTGATCAAGCAGGAGAATTTGTGGTTTTATACGTACCAATTCCCCTCTGACAGAATCCAGATTGGTTGAGCAGAAAATAGGGGCAAGGCCACGCACTCCCTGTTCCCAGCGGGAGAGGTCGTCCTGAGATGAACTAGCTAGCAATATCAAGAATGTCTCCTATCAATATTCATTGATATTAATGCAATACCTTATCCATGATTTTACTGAGCATTTTGCGTGTCACCCAGATCTCGCCGTGATCCACTGCATGCACTGCCTTAAAAAAATAAAATGGAGCCGCTTCAAGGTTTAAGCAACCGCGTGCGCCACTAGCAAGCGCCTGCATTATTTGCTCGTCCTTGGCCGACTTATCGGTTAATAAAACTACAAATGTCTCAGGGCATTCGCGATGTAAAGCCTCCAACAGGGCGAAACCCTCATCGGTAGACTGATCCAGGTTGACAAACAGAATACGAGGTTTGAGCCGGCCAATTCTTGCAACTACATCTTCAATCGCTGTAATGTTAGTACGAGGCTTGAGCCGGCGGTCGCTGGATATCTCACTTCCATTCGACGTAACATTTGCAAGCACCTTGATACCCTGCCCGCTTTGCAAAGATTGGTCCAATTTTGTGCGCCGCCCTGGGTCAGCATCAGCTACTGCTACGGTAACCATTTGCATAGTTTCTTCCTCCTGGTTCACCTTATTTTTCTGTTAAGGTAATCAAGCAAGCCAGCCTAATTTCAACCCAGCCACCTTCCAGCTACTTCTACCCTCAACCTATAACCATATCGCCTATTTTTATATTTTTGGCAATTCTATCGCACCCTATACTCAGGATTTTGATCAGAGGCAGATCGAAGCGGTATCTTGGTACAGGATAATTCATGGAGGCGTTTTCCACGTCAGGAGAAATTTCTCATTTTTTGGTTATTTGCGCCGCAACAGTTCAAGAATGTAGTTCCCGGGAATCGCATAGGTTATGCCGCTTGGATTACTGAGCGCCGCTTCCTTCCTACCTTTTATGAATACCATATTGACAACGCCATATACAAGCCCAGTTTCAGGGTCATAGAGAGGACTTCCGCTACTGCCTGGATAGGCAGTGCCATCGAGCTGAAATACGGCATAGGCGGATTTTTGTAGCTGACCGATTAATTTTGCATTAAGTTGCCTTGAGTTGTGCGCTGGCAATACAATCGGTGTAATCGAGGAAACCATCGCGCGATGGGTCACCGGATAAAATCCCAGGATCATGCCGATCGGGAATCCCGTGAAAATCAGCGTCTGCCCTTCCTGAACCTTACCTGCGTCGCCAATTTCCATCGCAGGTAAAGCCGTTCCACTAAATTTCAGCAGAGCTAAATCATGCTCCTTGTCGATAGCAACGACAGTCGCAACTCTGAATTCCGGGTCTCTGCCCTTACCGGTAATTACGGTATATGACTCTTTGTTCGCAACGTCCAGTATCTCGGGAATAACATGAGCATTGGTGATTACATGAAAGCCATCGTCCAGCACAAAACCAGTGCCAAGAATATTAACTGGTGGCGAACGCATCCGTTGTACAGTTCCCACTCCAACAATCGATGGTTTGACATTTTTGATGGTCTGGACAATTTGCTCCGCCCAAAGCGGGGAAGCAAACACCCACCCTAAAGCGGCAAAGCTTCCGATACCGCCGAAAAAAAGGGTTCGAAAAGTACGCCAGCCGTTCATAGTCGTTTCAACACTAGCTCCGCTTCATCAACACGATTTCTTCGATTCTATCTTCTTGAGAACCTGATCTAGGCTACTTGCAGCCTTCCATCTTGTAAATAAAAAATCCGTCCTTGTTGATCGCGTCGGCGACATTACTGGGCGCACTTTGGCTATGGCAAAAACTGCATTCTTTGCTGGTAACGGCCGCATCGCCTTCACCAATTGAAGTCAGCCACTGTTTTGCATATTCGATTGCTTTCTTATCGTCTTTTGCCTCTGTGAATACATCGAAATGCATAGTGTGACCATCCTTTGCTTTGACATAAGTGTCATATACGTGAATTTCCATGGCTAATCCTTTATTGATTACGGGTCTGGGAGAGATTTAAACGTAGTTTGTCAATAATTCAGTAATTCAGTAATTCAGTAATTCAACGCATAGACTATCACGACGACAAAAAAAGTGGAATGAAGACGCACGAACCGGGTTTGGGCGTACCATTCTTTTCCGTTTACGGGGAGACCAAATCTTAGCCTTGGGAAACAACCTCATAGCTCAAACTTATCATGTCTGTCACAAAACTGTGACAAAACCGCAATAAAACCGACACACCTTTGCACTATTCTCGGCTCAGTTTCCAAAAACAACGACCGAGAAGAGATCAGTTAATGAAATTATCCAGGCTTGCTGTAGCAGTCACAGCCATGTTAAGCGCAAGTGCGTCATCGGAGATCTTTGCCATTGACCTGTATGTCGACACCAAAACCGAGCAGATTTATGCAAAACCCGGACCGGACCGCGTGCACATGGGCTCTTTCGTACGAGAGAATAAGCCTGCGGAAACAGCGGACACGACCCCGGCAAGGATTGGAGAAAAGACAGCAGATGCGTCATCAGACAAGGCGGCGGATATCCCGACAGGCAAAACCGATGCGGCTGGGCTAACCGCAGTCCGCAGAGATATAGAACTAAAAGCCAAGATGATGGGCGCAAGGCTTACCAGCGATCTTGCGTCGCTTGAAGAACGCGTCAAGGAAGCGGAGAAAGTTCACGTCGACTTTAATGACGGGGGTCCGCATTTTGCCAGCAAGGACGGCAATTTTACGTTTGCGATGAATGGACGGATGCAGGCTGGCTCCCAATACAATTTTGTCAACGATGTCTTGCCTGCTACGGGAAGCAATCTGCCTAACGAATTAAATAGCGGCATGACCATTCGTCGTGCGCGTCTTGGTTTTGAGGGCAGCTTTTACAAGATCTGGGATTACAAATTCGAATTCGACTTCACTCGGGGCAATGGCTCACTTGCATCGGGAGTTACCGACGCTTTCATGCGCCTGAATGTCACTAAGCCTTTTTCGGTTAAAATAGGTTCATTTAAAGAACCGTTCAGTCTGGAAGAAGCTGCCAGCAACCGGTTTCTTACGTTCATTGAACGTCATATGGTGGTCAATTCATTCATAGACAACGTCAACACCTATAAAACCGGTATAGGCGCCAACTATGCGATTCCACGTTTTCAATTTGGCGTCGCTTTTCAAACCGAACCTGTGGGAGCCTGGTCTGCGGCTTCCACCTCGGTCAATGCCGCTGGCAACAATAGTCGCAACAATGGTTCGGGCGATACCGGCTGGGAAGGCATCGGCCGGATATCAGGCCGGCCATGGATGGAGGATGAAACCAGATTTTTACATGTGGGCGTTTCGGCCGGTCATACCGCTGTCAATACGCAGTACCAAGCTAATGGCACGATCAACGTTGGGCCGAATCAGACTGGTGGGGGCGGCGGCATGGCATTCTTCGCCTTTCCTGGAACTAACGTCGATCGTACCAACGTATTAAATACCGGTAACCTCAGTATTGGAAACAGGGGCGCGCCGGGCTCGCGCCGCATAGACAGCTACGACCGGTTCGGCGCGGAAGGCTGGCTGGTAAACGGCCCGTTCTCTGTCCAAGGGGAATATTTACGTACCAATATTAACGGACAAGGTTATGACAGCGAGCACTTCACAGGCTATTACGGTTTTGTCAGCTATTTTTTGACCGGCGAGTCCAAAACTTACCACGTCAGAAATGGCGCGGCGAATCGAATAAGACCCAAGCAGAATTTTCAATGGAGTGGTTCAGGTTGGGGAGCATGGGAAATCGCCGCCGGCTACGATTATCTTAATTTGAACAGTGGGGTAATTAGAGGGGGCCAGATGGATATGTTCAGATTTGCCTTAAACTGGTATCCCCACCCGAATATAAAAATCCAGAATAATGTTACGCACGTTTTGAACGTGGATACAAGCGGCTCTCCCATTCCTCGTACCGCCGGCTTTAATAATGCCAACCTAAGCTCGTTCTTGACACAGGTTCAGGTTGATTTTTAAGACCAGTCGGGAAATCCGGTTGAGGCTGTATACGGCCTGCGATGATTTCTGGATGCCGTCCGGAAACCTTGCAAGGCCAAAATATTCTATCTGAGCGAAAACTCGGCGCGGCCGCCAGATTTCTTGCCGCCGGCTTCGACCTCGACTTTTGGTTCGAGCACAAACATTCGATCACCTGGAATAGCGCCTTGCTCAGCCAACCAGTCGCGTGCAGTCACCGCCCGGCGCTCGGCGAGATCCCGCATTTCGCTATCATCGGCATTAATGTTGGCCAGCATCAACTGCTCCATCTCAGGTACTGGCAGACTCTTGTTAAGACCTAGCACGTTTTTTGGTTTCGCAAACTTTTCTTCCTTGTAGGCAAGCGTCAAATACTTCTCGTATTCCTCGGGCTTCAGCTCGACATCCTCCAGCGAACCGCCCCCCAATCCCTTTTTCACGCTTTCCTTAAGCTTCTCGGCTTTAACCTTGCGGTCGAGTATCGTGCGCTTCAGAGCCGCCGGATCGTTCTCTGGATCAGCCCTACCCGTAATTTCAAGCTTGAGTGCCGGACGGTCTGTCAACGCCTTGGATAATACCTGAAGACGTTTTTCCGCTTCAGGCGCAATCTTTGCACTACCAGGTAAAAAATCTACCTCCGACAACTCTTCGCCTCCGCCGAGGAGTGAACCAAGCAGCGCAAAGGGAGCAGTTGCGGCCTTCGTAAGCAGATTAAGGATGACCTTGACAATCAGTTCGCCGATACTGAATTGCGGATCGTTGATAGAACCGCTCATCGGCAAATGGACGTCGATTTCGCCACGCCGATTCTTTAGCAACGCCAATGCAAGATTTATCGGAATCGACAGGGCATCCGGACTCTCAACTTTTTCACCCAAGGTCAACTGATCAAGAAAAACGTTATTTTCTGCTGTCAACTCTCCTTTCTCGACGCGATAATGAATATCAACCGATAACTTGCCCTTCTCAATCGCGTAGCCCACATATTTTCCGGAATAAGGACTGAAGGTCGGCATATCAATGCCCTTTGCCGACGCAGTAATGTCGAGGTAGAGTTCTTTGCCCATCGTATCGACCTTGCCAGCAATCTTCAGCGGTGCGGTTTTATCCACCGCTCCGCGAATGTCTATCTCTCCTGGTCTTTTCGGATCCAGAGGTCCCACGCGTCCGGCAAGACCCGTTAAATTTGCCCGGTAATTAGGCTTGATGAATTGGTCGTTGAAGTTAACGTTCCCACCCTGCATCACCACGCGGCCGATACGAACAGGCGTGGATTTTCCCGGCGCTGGCGAAGGAGGATTTTTGGCAGTAGCCGGTGGCGGTGTGGCGAAAGCGGTCTGGTCAACTGTGGGCGGCACAGCTGAAGCAGTTTTCGCGGATGGCTCTTTCTCATTGTCTTGACGGACAATATCCTTAAGATTAAGCTGGCCTTTGGAGGAGAGCATGACGTAGGCAAAGAAATCGGCAATCGCGATCGACTTGATATCAACGCGCAAGGGCTCATTAATAAACTCGATCGCGCTAATGTCAAGATTTCGCCAGCGCACGAGATCCGTTGCATTTACCTTGTCGAGAACATTGAAGTTTGTAAATCGGCTATCACCGTTCAACTCAACTTTCAATGGTGTCCCGTCAGCCTTGACGTTACCTTTGAAAGATACCGTGCCCCGCGTGATCAGTGCGTTCAACCGGTCTCCGGCCCAACCCTGCAAAGAAACGATATCTATATCTTTTGCATCTACGGCAAGATCGGCCATTAATGGCGCCCAAGCCAGGGAGCCATCTGTTTCCAGTCTACCCTTCTGGTTTACCGAGGCCTTAAGCGCCACCTTTAGCGGCGCCGCACCGCTGAGGTCGATATCGTTGACAGTTAAATCCAGAGGATCGACTACCATTGGCGCCACATTTGTTAGCGTACTGTCTTCAAAGCGCAACGCTGCAGCGACAAGCTTGAAGCTGCCGAGCCGAGCCGTCCATGACTTGCTAGCCTCCGCTTTGACAGTGGGCGCAGGGGGTGTTACTGGTATCAGTGCAGTCTTGCTGGGGGACGATGCAAAAAGTTTGACGAGATCAAGACGGCCATCGGCTTCGCGGCGCATTGAAGTCTTGAACCGGTCGAGCGTTACCGTGCCGACCACCGCGCTCTGCCGCATGGAATCAACCACAATCTCTTCCACACTTAATTTCTGCAAGCTCAGCACCGGTTCCGATTCACTTTTGCGCGCTACCGCCGCGTCGGCCAGAACCAGTCCGGCATGCGAGGGCTTCTGGCCATTCAAATTGATTTCACTCAGTTTGATATCAAGCCGATCGAATTTTGCGGCGTATGGCACTTCCACCGCATGATTCTCAATCACCAATTTCCGTAGCGCCGCGGTGCCTGTAAGTACCATCCTTGGCGATCCGCCATCAGCCTGGGTAAAAGTCAGTAATAAGTCACTATCAAAACGTCCGGAAAGCAGGCTGATACCGACCGGAATTGGCGAATATTCGTCTATTCGGGTCAAATCGACATCATTGAGCTTGAGTTCAAGTGTTGCTTCTCGATTGCTGGTAAAGGGGCGTATCTGGCCGTTGAGGGCAAGCGGCGAGCCATTCAGCTTGGCACTGAAGTGCGGCTCAACCCAGGTTTTTTCATCGTTTTCAAAGTTGGCGATAAAGGGTACCCCGATACGGATTTCGGAGATTTCCTGCTGGCTCTTCTTGAGCCGGTCGATGATCTCGAAACGGCCATCCTCAATGGTGATGTTACTCACGGAAAACATCGACTTGCTGCCGTCGTCGGGGCGTTTCATGATGTCTTCTATCAAATCGGTGATATTGAAGCGTTGCTCGCCTTCACGAACCAGACGTACCTTCGGTCCCTTCACCGATAGGGCGCTGATGACCGGCGCTCGCCGGGCAATGGATGCGATGCTAAGGTTGGCATATAGTTCATCGATGGATAGCAATGCTTTGTCTGCATCAGCACTTTCCGCTTTTTCACCCACGCGGAAACCACGTACGGTCAATTCAAGTGTGTAAGGCTGAATATCAATTGATTGCACCGTAACGGACCGCCGCACGGCTTCCGACAACAACGTTTCAAGCTTGGTCTTGGCATAGCCCGGTAGCCAGAAATAACCAAGCATTCCGAAGAGAATAATGATCACAGCAAAGATGCCGAGACCAGTAGCTAAACGCTTGCGGGAAGCAAAGCGACGTAAAAGCGATGCCGGAGACATGGGAACGTGTTTTGTTTGTTGGAGTTGGTAGCTAGTAAACAGGTAAAATATAAGGACGGGATTTCATCCTTTTTTTCGACTTTACGCCTAGCAGAGGGATGGGTCAATAATTACAGAAAATTACAGAAAAGGTCCGATCGAGGAAGGGGAACGAGGCTTGAGATGACACGGCGGAAACAGTCGGAAAGTAATTGCGACCAGGAACGCAAACAGCACATAGATCGTCGACAGTATCCATTCCGGAGCATCATAGAACAGGATGCGATGCAGCCAACGCTGAATGAAATTACTACCGGTTGCTGTGCGGCGTAACGAATCTTCTAACGACGTAAGCGGACATACCATACCAATGAGAGACTCTCCAACGACAAGCAGGATAGCAGCAAGATGTACAAGCCGAAACCGGAAATTTCGCACAAAATCCCAGCCCATCCATGCGCCGATCCAGATCAACGGTAAGCTGCCAACCACGAACAGTACAAACAGAAAATGAATAATAAGTATGATGTCTGCAAGCAGCATGTCTATTCTACGGTCTGGGACGAATATCGGATGTGCCGATGAATCGCCAAGGATTCAATAATATTCGCCACTAGATTGCCGTAGCGCATGATTTTTTTAAGAATATCTCAAACGAAATCTAGAACTCTGAATTTTCCATGTTCTTTTCAGACACCTAATCGCGGCTTTCGGTATTCCCTTTAACAAAAAGAAGAAAAGAATAAACATATGCGATTAGGTTATTTTGGATTGTTTGCACCTATCGGTATAGTGTGCCGCAAATAAAGGAGTCATGGGACTAAGCATATGAAGATTCGTAATCTGGATCTGACGCGCAACCCTATCAATGAGGAGCACCAGCAACTGGGGCTTCCTCCCGTTGAGGAACCTGTCTCCCATCCTGGAACACACCCGCTCCTCCACGCCGCAATGTGGTTCATCGTTCTGGTATTGATTGCATTAATCCTGTTTTTGACGGGACGCTTTTTTCTTTCCAATAATTGGTTGGGCGGCTGGCAAATTATCGGCGATACGCTCAGCAGCAGGGTTTTCTGGAGCGCGGTGGTGGTCGGGTTCTTCGCGCAGGTAGTGGATGGCGCCTTGGGTATGGCTTATGGCGTTACGGCGACAACTTTCCTGCTGGCAACGGGCGCCAGTCCGGGAGCGGCGAGCGCTAGCGTCCATATAGCGGAGATTTTCACTACCGGCATTTCGGGTATCTCGCATGTCAAATTCGGCAATGTAAATAAGCAGTTGTTTGTCCGCTTGCTGGTGCCAGGTATTCTGGGTGGCGTATTGGGCGCAATACTGGTAACGCAGATCGATGGCGCTATTTTCAAGCCGTATATATCCACTTATCTGTTGCTGTTGGGGATTTATATCCTCAGCAAAGCGTTTCGCCCATTTCGCCTACGCACGCAGGCCCCAAGACATGTGGGAAAACTCGCCCTGTTCGGTGGTTTCGTCGACGCAGCGGGTGGCGGGGGCTGGGGACCGGTGGTAACGTCAACGCTGGTCAGTTCGGGTAACGATCCGCGCACCACCATCGGCTCGGTCAATTTCGCGGAATTCTTCCTGACATTAATGAGTGCTGCGGTTTTTTCATTGCTGATGGAAACCAATACTTGGCCTATCATCGTTGGTTTGGTATTTGGAGGCCTCTTTGCCGCGCCCTTTGCGGCAGTGTTGTGCAAGAAGCTCCACGCTCGAACATTACTGATACTGGTGGGGACGCTGATCATCATCATTAGTCTTTACAATATCTACAAAGCGCTTGCAGGGTAGTGACGTTCAATTTCGTTCAGGCGGCAACAATTAGAAATATAAAGATAAAGTGGATGAATTGAGAAACCAACAGCAAGTGGTGCCGTGCACAATTAGCTCTTGATCACAGAAAATAAGTCATCGTTTAAATTATGATATAAATACGGTTAACATTCTTACCACAAATCATCTTGATTCCAGTCTTGTCACCAAACTTTTTAGATGCTTAATTTCATTTGTTAATATGCTGCAGAGCCAGCGTTGTCTTCACAAATTCTTAACATCTGCATAATGTTTTCTTGATACGTGTTATGCTAATTTCCATATTCATAATTAATTCCTGACTTTAGTAAATCAAGCACCCCGCCGCAAGCAGCGGGGTATTAACTGCGCTTTTATAATCCGCCGGCTTTCAGCCAGCTTTCGCCCCAAGGGGCGGAGAATTATACCCGTAGAGATTAAAGCATCAATCCCACTCTCTTTTGCGCCAGGCTACAGCTATATAATTCAGGATAAAGCTTTTGTAAGTCTTAATGACATTGATTGGATCCCGCGAAGAGGATTCGACCAAAATCGGTTTTTCACGGGAATAGGTTATGCCTCTACTAAAAATATCTCGGCCGAGGCAAGGTATATGAATCAATGTATTATCCGGCGAGGTGCTAATCTGATGGAACACGATATGGTCGTTAATCTATTTCTGAATTATTGATGTGTTACTGACCATGAAAATGATGGAGTTTACTCCTCCGTCATTTTCTGGTAACCGAAGAGCTTTCGAACCCGGGTTTTATCCCTTCCGCTGTTTGAGCGGATATTTGTGTGGTCTTTCGTCGGAGAGCACATTAGCAAACCATTATCACCTGAGGATGAAGAAAGCTGATCAGTCTATTGTATGTCGGATCGACATTATTCCTAATTCCAAGTAGAGAATATGAATGGGAAATACGGCAACGCAGGCACCCCTCGCTATTTTCGCGTTGGTGCTTTTGATATCACCAGATTTATCTGCTAGGAGTTTGCCCGATCCAGGCAGCCACGATCAGTGTGTGCTCGAATCCATGAAAGGGATGATAGGCAATAGCGCCGCCGAGATGGCAAGGCGCGCATGTCGCGAAGAATTTCCAGACATCAAATTTCATGATGCCGAGCTAGCGCCCGAGGTTCTCGGTAGACTTGTCATTCATGCCGGTTTTGGCTACGGTATCTTCAGCGGCAGAATTTACAATAGCAACAGCGATTATACGGTCACGCAAATTACAATTCTTCTTGCTCCCATGAGAAAAAAAGAATCTGCCGAGGTACCTGTGGACGGCAAGGAATACAATATTAATCTGACGGTACAACCTCTGACCAAAAGCGCACTTTCGATGCCAATTCCGTCAGACAATACTCTGGAATACACGTGGACGTTGATTAACGCGCGCGGCTACAAAACCCGGTAGATTTTTAGCAATATTTGGATGCCCGGAACGAGCTTGCCCTACAGCAAGGGCTTGAACATGGATTCCAGCTTGCTCTGGCTAAGACGGCCCAATTTTGTGCCAATGATTTTTCCGCTGCGATCAATGACAACAGTAAAAGGTAGCGCCCCTTGACGGTTTCCTGCGGCGTCAGCCAGGGTCATGGCGTTAATGTCCCCTACAAGTACCGGATAATTAATACCAATCTCCTTGCTAAAAGCTGCGGCTTTTTCTTTCTGATCCACAGCAATACCGATAAAAACCAATCCATTATCTCGGAATTTTTCCTGAAGCTCGATAAATTCAGGAATCTCCGTGCGGCACGGTTCGCACCAGGTCGCCCAGAAATTTACCACCATAACGTTGCCGCGCCACTGTGAAATAGACTGATTCTTCCCTTCGAGATCGGGCAGACTGGCCGCGAATATGGCTTCTGCTCCCTTGTTTGCGACACCGGCGAGAGCTTCTGGCTGCAGGTTATCGCGCGTTAACTGGCCACGCAACAATAAACCCGCAGTCACCGCAAGTACTGCGACACCGGAATACAACAATATCTGTTGCAATTTCGTCATTAATATCTACTCCTGATCAAAAAACTCTATCTCCAGCCGATGGTCAGCAGCTGGTACATGCCGAGATTGCGATCGTCGCTGCTACGGACTTGCAGGCACAACCTGCATCCTTTCAAATGTATATTGAAATAAATAAGGCGCCGTCATGAGTTATCAGGGACGACTAACCGCTGAGAATGGCTAAATCAGGATTGCATTGAGTACTGCGAGAAAACTTTCCGTGTCTTGATATCCAATGAGTCTCACGCGCTGAATTTCATGGCCTTGGCGATCGAGGAACAGGATGCCAGGGGGACCAAACAGTTTGAAGCGCTTGAGCAACGCCGCATCATCGGGCGTTCCGGCGGTAACATCAACCTGCAGCAATACCACGTCCTTCAGCCGGGACTGTACCTTCGCATCGGTAAATGTGAAACGCTCCATTTCCTTGCAGGAAATGCACCAGTCGGCGTAAAAATCCACCATCACGTATTTATTCCGCGACTGGAGGATATGCTGTTCAAGTTCCGCTACCGACTTTATGCGCTGGAATGGTAAATGCCTGGTTTGGGCCACGCTCTTCATTCCACCCTCGTCAACATTCGAAACACCTATTTTTGAGAGAGGTTGCAAAATGTCACGGCTGCCCGACAAAACACCTATCAGCAGAGCAACACCGGTCAGCAACGCGATCATGCCCAGTCCCTTCAGAAATTTCCGAAAACCTGAAGCATCAGGACGAAGCGGGTCAACGGCATGCAAGTAAATGGCTGAGACGATCAATAGGGCCGCCCACAACAGCATATGCGCTACCGTTGGAATCACTGGTGATATTAGCCATATCGCCACCCCCAGCAACAATACACCAAAAAATTGTTTTACTGACTCCATCCAGGGACCGGCTTTCGGCAAAAGCGCCCCGGCGGACGCACCCAGCAACAACAGCGGCACGCCCATGCCCAAGGCCATGACAAACAGCGCCGAGCCACCCAGCATCACATCCCGGGTCTGGCTGATGTAAAGCAGCGCCCCAGCGAGCGGGGCAGCTACACAAGGTCCGACAATCAATGCAGACAGCGCCCCCATACCAAATACGCTGGTTAAATGTCCACCCTTCAAGTGTCCTGCTTCCTCCGAGAGCTTGCTTTGAAGAAAAGTGGGTAATTGCAGTTCGTAGAAACCGAACATGGAAAAAGCCAGCGTGATGAAGATCAGCGCAAATGTACCCAATACCCAGGCATTTTGCAGAGCTACAGACAGCATTGCGCCGGAAAGCCCGGCTGCCACGCCTGCCGCAGCGTAAGCAATCGCCATCCCCATGACATAAGTTAACGAAAGAATAAATCCCCGGGTCTTGGTAATGTGCTCGCCTCGTTTGGCGATAATGCCCGACAGAATGGGAAACATCGGAAATACACAGGGCGTGAACGAGAGAAGCAGGCCGATACCGAAGAAACCACTGAGAATCAGCCAGAAATTACCGCTCTCGAACATTCGCTCTATTTTGAGGGATTCCGTCTCAATGACGGGAGATCCCCCCGGGGGCTGGAACAGTTCCGTTGCGGGGTCCGGCCTTGCGGCGGAGAAAGGCGTTGCCGCCACTGCATCGTTGCTTACCGCGCTGGCAACAGCACCCGCTGCCGCCTTTGCCACTGGAAGCGTCAGTTCGATGACCTTGTTGATCGGTGCATAGCAAACGCCTATTGGTTCATTGCAGCCCTGATAAGTGGCAACAAGAGTCAATTTGTTTGTTGACGATGCTTCCCGTTTCAGGGAAATCACCGCCTCGAACGGTTTGTGAAAAACCTCGACCTGACCGAAAGTCAAATCGCTTTTTACTGCTCCCTTGGGTAGCGAGATTTTCTCGATTAATGTTTCAGTGTTTTGCGGCTTGAACGCAACCTTATCCCGATAGAGATAATAGTCTTTCGCTGGCTCGAATTGCGCTACCAGGGTATTCTCATCGCGTACCCTGACTATCAGTTTGAAAGCCCGATCCGGCGGCAGCAATTCCTGTTCATTCTGATTCAGGCTTGCACCAAGCTGCTGCAATTCCGAGAAAAAGCCGGAAGATGTCCTCTCCTCAGCGAAAAGATTTATGCTGAGAAAACAGAACAATAGCGGGAGGCATCGCATCGGTTGTACAAATAACATTTGATTTTGTTCAGTTTTTGTCTGATACCATCGTCTCGTCGGCAATCCACTTCAAATAAGCGGGCAAACCATTGCTTATTGGGACAGCAACGATTTCGGGGAGTTCGTAGGGATGCATTGACTTTATCACCTCCTCCAGCCGGGCGTAATGCTGTGTCAGCGTTTTAATGAGAACGAGTACTTCGCTGGCGGTTTCGTTCTTTCCCTCCCAGCGGTAGACGGAAACACAATCGGTCAGCACATTAACGCAAGCCGCCAGCCGTTCGTCGATCAGCTTTTGAGCAAGCGCCATGGCGCTCGCCCTATCAGGCAAACTGGTAATAATGAGTATGGAGTCCATCGCATTGGATTGTAGTAACTGTGACCGTTAAGACTACGTCCATTAAAACTGGGAGATGGGATTTTACTCATTTTCCGCAGTAATTGCTGCGCCCCCCGAAATACACCCGACCACGGTGGGATAACGCAGGATTACATGCAATTCGTGCTTTATGCGGAAATTGTCCAGCCGCCGCGATTCCTGCATGAACGATAACATACCTGGTGATATGCGGCCCTCTGCCTGGGCGCGGGCTATGCGCGGCGGCCGCGGCAGATTGAATTGGTCTGCTATCAGATCAAAATACTCACCCATTTTCAGGTTTGAGTCGTCGCAGGCATGGTAAACCCTCCCTGGCCGGGCGTGACGCAACGCAGCAAAAATGATGCAGGCAAGATCCTCAGCGTGGATGTGGTTAGTATAGCTATCCTCTTCTGGCAATAATGCCGGGGTACCCTCCCGCAGACGGGCAAGCGGCAGGCGGTCGGGAGCATAAATGCCCGGTACACGAAGAATTGAAACGCATACGCTATTGCGCAGCCCCCAATTACGCACCTGTCTCTCTGCATCAACGCGACGCAAAGCACGGCCGGTTTGGGGGTTGATCAGATGAGTTTCATCTATCAATGCCCCATTGCAATCACCGTATACTCCACTGGTGCTGATGTAGACAAGCCGTTGTGGTAACATTGGTCCCTTCATCTTTCGCCGCTTCGTTAGTGCTGCCAGGAGATTCGCGGTGCGGCTATCCCGTGTGCCATGGTCAGGTGGCGGCGCCAGATGCAGCACTGCATGAGCCGTTCCCGCAAGCTTCCCGAGGCTACCGGGTATGTCGAGATCCCCGAACACCGGTGTAATGCCGTGCAAACGCAACGACGCGCGTTTCTCCGGCCTCCGATATAGGCCCAGCAGCCGATAGCGTGCCTGTAATAGAGATGCCGCACGCAAAGCGATGTCGCCGCAGCCAACAATTAAAAGTGTTCGTTTCATGGTATTTATTTTATTTACTGCCGGTTTTTTTTTACTGACTCGTTTGTAATCAAATGCCGTATCAAATCACCATTCAACCCAGCGGGCATGTTCTTTCCGCTCAATCCGGCGAAACTGTGCTACAAGCCGCGCTACGCGAGGGTTTTCCGCTTCCCTATGGCTGCCGCAACGGTGCCTGCGGCACTTGCAAGGGCAAAATCATACAGGGAACAGTCGATTTCGGCAGCCATAACGAAGACACGTTGACGGAGCTCGAAAAGCGAGCGGGCATGGCATTGTTTTGCTGCGCTTCCCCATTGTCGGATCTGGTGATCGAGTGTCGCGAAATCGGGGCGATCAAAGATATTAAAGTTAAAACCCTGCCATGCCGCGTAAACAAGTTGGAACGGGTTGCACCCAATGTAATGGTTATTTCCCTTAAGCTTCCCGCCAACGAACGATTGCAGTTTCTCGCGGGGCAATATATCGATATTTTCATGAAGAATGGCAAGCGCCGGAGCTTCTCACTGGCTAATGCGCCCCATGACGACGAACTGCTGCAACTACATATACGCAACTACGCTGGCGGCACATTCGCCGAGCACGTATTCATACACATGAAGGAACGAGACATCCTGCGTTTTGAAGGGCCGCTTGGTACATTTTTCCTGCGCGAAGATTCGGACAAACCGATTATATTCGTGGCCAGCGGCACTGGCTTCGCGCCGGTCAAAAGCATACTCGAGCACACCTTTTACGTGCGCAACCTGCGTGGTAGCGAGCGGCAAATGGTGCTCTACTGGGGCAACCGCACCATGGCTGACCTATATATGGCGGATCTGGCGGGAAGCTGGCAGGAAGAGCATGACAATTTCACTTTTATCCCGGTGCTATCAGAGGCGCTGCCGGCGGATAACTGGAACGGAAGAACCGGGCTGGTGCATCAAGCCGTGCTGCAGGACTTCGATGATCTTGCCGGATACCAGGTGTATGCCTGCGGCGCTCCAGCAATGGTCGAAGCCGCTCATATGGATTTCACCCGGCTGCGCCGCCTGCCGGAAGATGAATTTTTTTCCGATGCATTTACTGTCTCCCCAAGCGAACCGAAGTCTTAATTCTTTATCTCGCTCAATAATGGCAACGAGGTATCGATTCCACGTTATTCCGTTACGCTTTTCCCAAATGCTTCCAACCGCTTCAAAGCAAGCTCCAGTCCTTTACCATAATGATCCTTCGCCAGTTCTAGTCTGCCAATTTTTTCGTTTAACTGCGCCAACACGAGATGGGTTGGGTGGCTGGGTTCCACCGACAGGCTCGCTTCCAGATAATTTTGTGCTTTGCCCCACAGTTCGCAATGGACACAGAGTTTGCCGAGAGCAAGCAGCAAGCAAGCGTCGTTAGGATGAAATTTGAGCCATGCTTCAGCGCGTTCAATTTGCCTGATCGCATCGTTCCCCAGGCATTCTGCATACAGCACGGCCAATTCTGAATCCCATTGTCTATCCAGGCTTTGCTCAATGATCTGGTGGGCTGTTACACAGTCGCCTATTGCCATGAAAGCTTGGACAGCAGCAGCAGCCAGCTTACTGTCTTTTTTGTCCACCGCAGATATGGTTTGCCAATATTCCTTCAATGCCGACGGATTTAATATCCTGCTTTTGAGATTTTCCACATGAGCGTTACATCGTAATTGCCCTATCAGAGCCTTATCGAAAGCGTTACGCTGGTCCAGTTGCCCGAGCAAATCCAGCACCGCATTCCAATTTCTCAATCGCTGCTGCGCTTTCAATTCCAGCCGCAATGCGGCGGTGTGCTGACGCGCTCCCGTAGCACGCATGGATTGCAATATTTTCAGCGCCTCTTCGGCCCGGCGTTCGTCCAGCAACAATTCGGCTTGCGTCATAAATCGCAGCACTACCTCTTCCGGCGCATTATTTTCTGCTATGGCAATAAACTCATCACGCTGAGAATACTTTCTTAGTTCATGCGCCGAACGAGCGGCGACCATGGCATTAATCGCGCTAACCACCGGGGCCTCTTGCAGTTCCAGCGCAGCAGCGGACGCTTTCTCAGCCTTGGTGTAACGGCCTTCGAAGAATGCCTTAAGCCCATCCAGCATCGCCCTTCGCGCTTTTTCACGGCGCCGGTGCAGGCGGAACTCGTTTACCTCTGTTGGCAGCCGCAAGGTGATGACAGCCAACCGCACCACAAAATAGCTGATAAAAAATGCCACCACCATCAATACAACCAACAAATTGAGCGATAGTTCTATACGATAAGGTTGCGCCACGACCAGCACATAACCGCTGTTGTATCGGGTCGCGAGTGTCACCGCTACTGCTACGGCAAACAACGCCAGCAGCCACAGCACTCCCTTCATCTATTCCCCCGGTCGCGTGCAAGACGATAATTACGCACCGCATCGAGACTTGCGGAAATACGAGGCGGCTCTATGCCAATTTCGCTGTCCTGCAACTGGTGCAATGCTTCAAGCATATTGATGGCAGCGTCAGATTTGTTGTCGTAATACCGGTTGATCAAGTCAAGGGAAGCGTTGAGATCAACCTTGAAGCTAGCGCCATCGCGAGCAAGCAGCGCATGCCGCGCCGATAGCAGCCGTAATTTTAAATTTTCACGCAGAAAATATGCTTGTGAGGGCGATAACAGGGCAACATCGGGCCTATCCATGCGTTGGATACGTACCAGTCGCTTCACGTCCTCCCAGGCCTCAAGCGCGAACTTGAACCAAAAATTTTCTGCTGCTGGAATTTGAACCGGAGAAGACCCGGCTTCCGGTGGGCGGAGTTCCATAGCCAATGGCAGGGTGACGGCTGCTGCAGCTAGATTATCCAGACGCAGACTGATTCCTATCGTATCCACATACGGCGCACCTTTCAGCAGATCCATATCCTTTGCCAGGACTTTGCGCAAGGAAGATAACTGCGGGCGGTCAATACGCTGCAACCGGGCATCGGCCTCCTGCATTGCAATCAGAGCTGCTTTAACATTACTTGCCAGCTGTAGCTGTTGACTGGCAATAAGCAGCAACTGCTCTACTTCCTCCAATGTTACTTCATCACTGTTTCGCGTCAGCTCCTGGTAGAGCGCCTCCAGCGCCAATTGCTGGCTCTGCGATTCGGCAAGCTTCGCTTCGAGCAAATTGAGTTTTGTTTCCACCCGGCGCCCTGCCTCGGCCGCTTCGGTTGCAAAATTGCGCGATTCTTTACTTGAGACATCTGTCTCGGCAAGGCGTTTTGCCAATTCATGTTGCAAATCTGCAATCCGATCGCGGGTGTCGTACCACTGCCACGCTACAATGAGGGTAAAAATAACGATTATGACAAAAATCAAAACAGAGTTGATGCGCTCGGGCAATCCTTCGCGCACTCCCTGCGGTCTAGCGGTATCGGCACTCTGGATTTCTGAACTCATGGTTTTCTTGAGACGCTATCCATGCTGCTGGCCTCTGGTCGAAAGTAATTTACCAAGCCCTGCAGCAAGCCTTCATCTCCAGCAGTGGTAAGAATAACTTGAGTGAGTCCGAGTTTCCCGGCGGTTCGGGCTATGCGCTCATGGGATACGAACAATGGGGTTCTTTTGAGCCATATTTGACCCGCCTGACCAACCATATCAAATAAATTGCGTAATCCCTCACTGCTGGTCATAGTGATTGCATTCATCTTGCCAGTTGCCAAGGCTCTCAGTAGCGGGGCAATATCGGTACTTGGCTTGACGCGGCGATAACATTCCACATATTCGAGCGTAGCACCCCGTTTCAGCAGGCTATCTCCAAGCAACTCGCGCCCGCTGTCGCCACGAAAGACCACGACACGCTTGCCACCGATATGCTGTAATTCCACCATATTGAGTAATGCCTCGCTATCGAAACGTATGGCCGGTGCGATCACCTCATTGACACCGAAATTTCTTAGCGCCCTGGCAGTGCCTTGGCCAACCGCTGCGACTTCCAATTTTGGGGGCAATGTCCGTTTTGTATGTATCAGACCCATTGCCTTATTGACCGCGTTGGGACTAATAAAAATTGCCAGATCGAATTCATCGAGGCGTCTGGCCACATCCAGTAATGGGCGCTGATCCTGCGCATCCAGGATTTTCAGCACCGGAAACAAAACTGGGTTACCGCCCACTATACGAATTCTGGCAGCAAGATCGCCTGCCTGGTGCGCCGGGCGCGTGACCAGGATATTGATCCCGGTCAGCGATTCAGTCACGGATGACTCACGGGCTCGGTCGGTATCAATTCCAGCGCCGCCAGAATTTCTTCCGCGCCCTGCACCTTTAAATTCCGCGCCAATTGTGCGCCCATAACCGGGCCTGTTTCGGGCTTGCCGCTCAATTCGCTACTTATCAAGCTTGTTCCATCGGGACTAGCGACAAAACCGCGCAGCCGCAGTACTTCTCCCGAAATTTCCGCAAAACCACCTAGAGGAACCTGGCAGCTTCCACCCAGCGCCCGGCTCATGGCGCGTTCAGCTTCCACACACTGAGCGGTTTCAAGGTGATGTAACGGCCACATAAGTTTTATCAAATCGGGTCGATCGGTCCGGCATTCGATTCCCAGCGCGCCCTGTCCTACTGCCGGCAAACTCAGTTCAGGACTCAGCAGCGCGGTGATACGGTTGGCCAGTCCCAGCCGCTTTAATCCCGCTGCAGCCAGAATTATCGCCGCAAACTGTCCATCATCCAGCTTGCGCAACCGCGTTTGTACGTTGCCACGCAACGGCTGCACTTGCAAATGTGGAAAGCGGGCACGCAGCTGGCTTTCGCGACGCAAACTGGAAGTTCCTACCACGCTGCCAGGGGAAAGCGCATCAAGGCTGGTATATCGATTGGAAATAAACGCATCGCGCGGATCTTCACGTTCGGCGATGGCCGCCAGTGTAAATCCTGCAGGTATATCCATCGGCACGTCCTTCATCGAATGCACTGCTATATCCGCGCCTCCATCCTCCAGCGCTTGTTCCAGCTCCTTAATGAACAATCCCTTACCTCCGATTTTAGAGAGCGACGTATCAAGTATCTGATCACCGCGGGTAGTCATACCGAATATGCTGATTTCGGTTTGCGGGTATAATTCCGCCAACTGCTTCCGAATGAAATTTGCCTGCCACAGGGCGAGGGCACTTTCCCGTGTAGCAATAACAATTTTTTTTGGTATGGATGAATTGGGCATTATTATTACAATGAGAAAATTACGGAATTACTGCTGATGCTCATTTTAGCATGCCACGCGCCAACCTGGATTGCAGTGCACGGAGCACCCGCTCAAGTGTGCATTGTTGCGTTATGAGTTCTCTTATTTCTCGAAACGAAAATTTCGACAGGAATCATACTGACGATAGAGACAGGCCTGTTAAGGATGATCCCTTGCGGGAGGACATCCGGCTGCTGGGGCGCATGCTGGGCGATACATTGCGTGAACAGGAAGGTGAGTCTACTTTCGATCTCGTCGAAAACATTCGTCAAACCGCGATTCGCTTCCGCCGCGAACAAGACCCAAAGGCGCGGCACGAACTTGACATGATACTCAATCAGTTGAGCAACAAGGACACTGTCGCCGTAGTACGTGCATTCAGCCATTTCTCGCAACTTTCCAACATAGCTGAGGATATGCATCACAATCGGCGGCGCCGTACCCATCTTAGAGCCGGGTCACCACCTCAGGCGGGCAGCGTGGCCTTGGCACTGGATCGAGTTTTCTCCAGCGGAGCCGATGGCATCGCGCTAACCCAATTCTTCGCCAAAGCAGTGGTTTCACCGGTGTTAACTGCCCATCCAACTGAAGTACAACGCAGAAGCATACTCGATTGCCAATTGACCATTGCACACCTGCTGAATGAACGGGATCGTATGCAGCTTACACCCGACGAGTTACGTAACAACGAAGAGGGGTTGCGCTGTGCCATTCAGATACTGTGGCAGACCCGCATGCTGCGTTCGGAACGCCTGTCGGTGTATGATGAAATAAAAAATGGCCTGGCCTATTACCGCTATACTTTCCTTACCGAAGTACCACGTCTTTATGCGGAAATTGAAGATTTACTTGAACGCCGGATGGGTGCGAGTGCTCCGCACATTCCACCATTTCTTCGTATTGGCAGCTGGATAGGCGGCGACCGCGACGGGAATCCATTCGTTACGCATGAGGTCATGCTGCATGCGGCTGAGCGTCAATCGGCGCTGGCATTGGACTACTATATGGATGAAGTACACCAGATAGGCCGCAAGTTAAGCCTGACGGAGCGTCTGGTGGACGTGGACGACGAATTGGCAGAGTTGGCCGAGGCCTCCCCGGACCGTGCTGCCAGCCGCGCCGATGAGCCTTATCGGCGCGCATTGATTGGTATTTATGCACGTCTCGCCGCTACCAGTCAGGCGCTCGGACATGTAATCAGGCAACGGCGTCCGGTTGGTCCCGCCGCCCCTTACGCGGAAAGCATAGAATTTGTTCATGACCTCGATATCATTATCCGCTCACTGAAGCAACATAAGTCGGACTTATTAGCACGGGGAGATCTCCGTCACCTGCGACGTGCAGCGGAGGTGTTCGGCTTTCATCTCGCTCCGCTGGATATGCGCCAGCACAGCAATGTGCATGAGCAGGTAGTGGCTGAATTATTCGAGTGCGGCACGCATCGCGAGGGCTATTCCGGATTGCCCGAGCCCGAACGTGTACAGTGGCTACTCAGTGAAATCAGCAGCCCGCGTCCTCTGCGTTCGCCTTATCTGGAGTATTCCGAACTCGCCCAGAGCGAACTATGCATTCTGCAAACAGCGGCAGAAATTCAGCAACGCTTCGGCTGTGCTGCGCTGCCAAATTACATCATTTCCAAAACAGATGGCGTTTCCGACATGCTGGAGGTTGCTCTGCTGTTAAAGGAAGTGGGGCTGTTACAAGCGGGAGAAACACCGCGGTTGCATGTCAATATCATTCCTTTGTTTGAGACCATAGCAGACTTGCGCGGTTGCGGCCCCGTTATGGATGAGTTATTTTCGCTGCCATATTATCGCAAGCTCCTGGACTCGCGCGACAATGTTCAGGAAGTAATGCTGGGTTATTCTGACAGCAATAAGGATGGCGGTTTTCTTGCCGCCAACTGGGAACTCTACAAAGCCGAAACCGAACTGACAAAAATCTTCGCCGAGCACAAGATTGAATTACGCCTATTCCATGGACGCGGCGGCACGGTCGGACGTGGTGGCGGTCCGAGTTATCAGGCCATACTTGCTCAGCCTCCAGGTAGTGTAAACGGTCAGATACGTATCACCGAGCAGGGTGAAGTCATCGGCAGTAAGTATGCCGACCCGGAAATCGGGCGACGTAATCTAGAAACGCTGGTGGCTGCCACGGTCGAGTCGACGTTGTTAACTCATGATACTCTTGGTGAGCGTACCACTGATTACTACCAGATTATGGAGGTACTGGCGCGCGATGCGCTCTCAGCTTATCGCAACCTAGTGTATGAAACTCCTGGTTTTAAACGATATTTTCAGGAATCCACCCCGATACGGGAGATCGCAGGGCTGAATATTGGCAGCCGTCCACCGTCACGCAAGCAATCCGATCTTATAGAAGACCTACGCGCCATCCCCTGGGTATTCAGCTGGAGTGTCAATCGCGCCATGATTCCTGGCTGGTATGGCTTCGGTACAGCCGTAGAAACATTTGTCCAACGCGAAGGCCAAGGTAAAGAAGGGCTGAAATTTCTACAGGAAATGCATCGCACCTGGCCCTTCCTGCAAGCGCTGCTGTCCAACATGGATATGGTACTGGCAAAAACCGATATGGGTATTGCGTCACGCTACGCTGAACTCGTTACCGATACTGAGTTGCGTGAGAAAATTTTCGGGCGCATCCAGGCAGAATGGGATTGCAGCGTAAAATGGTTGTTCGCGGTGACGGGCCGCACAGAGTTGCTACAGGATAACCCTACGCTTGCTCGCAGCATTCGTAACCGCACCCCCTATATCGATCCGCTCAATCATTTGCAAGTGGAGCTACTGCGCCGGTATCGCTCCGGTGACGCAGGCGACGCGGTGAAGCGTGCAATACAACTCACCATTAACGGTGTGGCGGCAGGGCTGAGAAACAGCGGATAAGCCCATATGATTCGTCTGCCTTTCGTAATCGTTAAACTATGTTATTACGCACGCCCTGTAATTGGGATGACGCAAAGGATTGGGTACGTTCGTGGCAAAAAAACTTTATATTAAAACTTTCGGCTGTCAGATGAATGAGTACGACTCGGACAAAATGGCAGATGTCCTTCACGCCGCGCAGGGCATGGAGAAAACTGATAATCCTGACGATGCCGACATCATTCTATTCAACACCTGCTCAGTACGAGAGAAAGCCCAGGAAAAAGTGTTTCACGATCTGGGACGCGTTAGGCATCTGAAAAAATCCAATCCCGGGCTGCTCATCGGCGTGGGCGGTTGCGTTGCCAGTCAGGAAGGGATAGAAATTGTGAAGCGCGCTCCATATGTGGATCTGGTGTTTGGTCCGCAAACACTCCATCGCTTACCTGAATTAATTTCCGCGCGCCAGGTTACCGGTCAGCCGCAGGTGGATATTTCCTTTCCTGAAATCGAAAAATTTGACCAGCTGCCGGTCGCACGTACAGAGGGTGTAACTGCCTTCGTTTCCATTATGGAGGGATGCAGCAAATATTGCAGTTTTTGCGTAGTGCCTTATACGCGCGGCGAAGAGATCTCGCGCCCTTTGAGCGATATATTGGCAGAAGTCGCGGAATTGGCGAACCAAGGGATCAAGGAAGTGACGCTGCTTGGACAGAATGTAAACGCTTATCGCGGTGGAATGAAATATGGGGAAGAGGGTGAAATTGCGGATTTAGCTCTGTTACTTGAATACATAGGTGAAATTCCTGGTATCGGACGCCTTCGCTACACCACATCTCACCCCAGGGAAGTCACTGCGCGGCTAATTGAAGCCTACGTAAAATTACCGAAACTGGTAAGCCATTTGCATTTACCTGTTCAATCGGGCTCGGATCGGATATTGGCAGCGATGAAGCGTGGCTATACCGCGCTGGAATACAAATCCATTATTCGCCGGCTCCGCGCCGCTCGCCCCGATATTTCGCTTACCTCCGATTTCATCATTGGCTTCCCCGGTGAAACTGAGGCCGATTTCGAGGCGACTATGAAACTGGTTGAAAGAGTAAATTTCGATGATTCCTTCAGCTTCATTTATAGCCCACGTCCTGGTACGCCCGCTGCGGAATTGACCGACGACGCTCCCTACGAAATCAAGCTGAAGCGGCTGCAACACCTGCAGGAGAAAATCAACCAACAGGCACAGGCCATCAGTCAGCGTATGATCGGTTCGACGCAACGCATTCTGGTCGAGGGCGTGTCCAAAAAAAATGATGGGGAACTTTGTGGGCGTACTGGTAATAACCGGATGGTGAATTTCACCGGCAACCCAGCTAAAATCGGTCATTTCATGAACGTTCAAATCACTGCAGCGCTATCACATTCATTGCGCGGCAAAATCATAAATGATGAATGCTAAGAAACCTTCGAGCAGACCCTTCGCGGAGCACGCGTGAGACTATTCAGACGTTCCCTAAACTTCATTTCTTGCAAAGTGTGCCTGTCACTGCCAGAATTAAGTCCTTATGATCGCGTTACCGAGCCGCGTTACCGAGCCTTTTGAAATCCCAGCCTGTCGAAATTTCATTTTCTCCAGTCGATAATCGGCGCCTTGTCAACCTGTGCGGTGCGCTGGACGAGAACCTCAAGCAGATAGAAACAGTGCTTGATGTCACCATTGCGCGGCGAGGAGAGCATTTCAGTTTGCGTGGCAAATCTGCCCAGACCTTGCTCGCTACAGAAGCGCTGCGAAATTTTTATAGTCAGACACAACATCATCTAAGCATTGAGCAAATTCAACTAGGCTTGATCGAAGTGATGAATCCTCATCATTCGGTAAAGCCTGCCACTATTAACGTTTCCGCAAAAGAGACACCAAAGCTGATTACCCGCCGTAGCGATTTGCGCGGCCGGACACTACGTCAGGTGCAATATCTGCAACAAATCCAGGAGCATGACATCACATTTTCCATCGGCCCGGCGGGTACCGGAAAAACTTATCTTGCTGTGGCAAGCGCGGTAGATGCGCTAGAACGTGACTTAGTGGCGCGCATCGTGCTCGTACGCCCCGCGGTGGAAGCGGGTGAGCGTCTGGGTTTTTTACCTGGTGATATGGTGCAGAAAGTGGATCCCTATCTGCGCCCTCTCTACGACGCGCTTTACGATCTGATGGGGTTTGATAAAACCAGCAAACAATTCGAACGTAGCGCAATCGAAATTGCACCGTTGGCTTTCATGCGTGGACGAACGTTGAATCAATCCTTTATTATTCTTGATGAAGCGCAAGACACTACCCCCGAACAAATGAAAATGTTCCTTACTCGTATTGGCTTCGGATCCAAGGCTGTAGTGACAGGTGATGTAACGCAGACTGATCTGGCCAAGCATCAGAAAAGCGGCTTGGTGGAGGCCCAGCAGGTTCTGGAAAAAGTACGGGGCATCGCTTTTACCCATTTTGACACTGAAGATGTGGTACGGCATCCGCTGGTACAAAGAATTGTCAATGCCTATCAAAAATATGAAAAACAGAGATAGGAGTTCCACGTTTTCCAGCGGAGCTGGCTGCGGGCGAACGAAACTGAAATTGACAACCCAATACGCAATTCACACGGCAGACGTTCCCGTCCGGCCGCAATTTCGCAGATGGGTCAAAGCTTCCCTGACGCAGGATGCGGAGATTGTGCTACGCATTGTGGATGAAATCGAGGGCCGCCGTCTTAACCAGGATTTTCGCGGTAGAGATTACGCTACCAATGTGCTGACTTTCGTTTACCACGATACTCAGCCTTTGTCTGGCGATATTGTACTGTGCGCGCCGGTGATAAAAACAGAAGCGAGTCAGCAGCATAAAAATCTGACAGCGCATTATGCCCACCTTACGGTGCATGGCGTCTTGCATCTACAGGGCTACGATCATGAAAGTGACATCAGCGCAGCGGCAATGGAGCAACTAGAGACTGAAATTGTCATGAGGCTGGGACACGATGATCCTTACAGGGAGTGCCAGCAGGCCATTGAAGAACCCTGATTTCGGGCGGAATGGCTTCTTTATCCATATCGTCCACAATTAATTTACTCCTCATACTAACCGGCACATCAATATGGATGATCCTCCCAAACCTGGCTGGCTCGAACGCGTCAGTGCTTTGGTCTTGCGCGAACCGGGCGACCGTGAGCAACTGGTGGCATTGCTGCATTCTGCATTTGAACGCAATTTGTTCGATTCGGACGCGCTAAGCATGATAGAAGGAGTGATACAGGTATCTGAAATGCAGGCGCGCGATATTATGGTTCCGCGTTCGCAAATGGACGTGATTGACATCAATGAACCGCCGGACAAATTCATCCCATTGATAATCGAAACTGCACACTCGCGCTTTCCTGTCACCGAGACTGACAAGAATAACGTGATCGGCGTCCTGCTGGCAAAGGATTTGCTGCGCTATTATGCTGGAGAAGAGGAGTTTAATGTGCGCGAAATGCTACGGCCAGCGGTATTTATTCCTGAATCCAAACGGCTCAATATATTACTAAAGGATTTTCGCAGCAACCGTAATCATATAGCCATTGTAGTGGATGAATACGGCGGCGTGGCTGGGCTTGTGACCATCGAAGACGTACTGGAGCAAATCGTCGGCGAGATTGAGGATGAGCACGATTTCGATGAAGCTGAAGACAACATCGTACGGGATCCGAGCGGTCATTTCCGGGTCAAGGCTGTTACCGAAATTGCGAATTTCAACGAAAGGCTTGGAGCGGAATTAAGTGATGCGGATTACGACACCATCGGTGGCCTGGTTTTGAACAAGTTCGGTCGGCTACCCAAACGGGGCGAGTCCGTGGTCGTCGGTACTTTCAAATTCATCGTGCTGCGCGCGGACAGCCGTAGGTTATATACGCTCTGGGTTGAAACAAACAGGGACGACGCCTCAACACTAACGACTCTGGAAGCAGATTGAGAGATAGGTCAATGCAAGATTCGAGCACCATCGATAGTAGCGACATTCGTTCTTTTGTGGAACAGCATTCCGTATCTTTCAGAAACTTACCGGACTGATGAGGCAGCGTTATAACATGAGACCGTGAACGACGCGAACTGTAACGAGCACGCAGACCGCCAGGCACCGCTCGAACCGCCCGTGGTAGAGGTAATAATCGAAGTTTCGCGCGGCAGCTTTCTCAAGCGTGGATCAACAGGTAGCATCGATTTTGTCTCACCTCTGCCATGCCCGTTCAACTACGGCTCCGTGCCAAGTTACCTTGGCCTTGAAGGAGATCTATTGGACGCGCTGGTACTTGGTCCGCGCCTGCCGTTAGGTACGCGGATACAGGTCAAGGCTTGGGGAGCCGTGACATTGACAGATCGTGGCATGATGGATGACAAGCTTATTTGCGGAGACCATTCTCCAGATGCGGCGCAACGTCACAAGATACTGCAATTTTTTCATTTCTACGCGAGGTGCAAAGGGCTGCTAAATATATGGCGAGGCCGGCCAGGGCGCAACGCATGCGAGGGCTGGTGCGAAGCGATTCAGGCACTTGCCCGCGCACGGCCGAGAGATGAAAGTTGGCGAGGACCGCCGCTGGACTTCTGAACGCACATCATTCCCTCGGTGAGCAAGTCACCAGGCATTACAATCGGGGAAATCAAATGAACAGATTTTTTGCCAAGCCCGGCCAAGCATGGCAGAATTGCGCCCCCTGTCAATTATGCTGAAGCAGCACTTCCCCGCCATGCCTCTCCTCACCCTTGAAAAAATCTGTCTCGCCTTTGGACATCATACTCTGCTTAATCAGATTAATTTGCAGCTTGATTCCGGCGAGCGCATTGGCCTGATCGGCAGAAATGGCGGCGGCAAGTCGAGCCTGCTGCGCATTCTCGCTGACGAAAGCAAACCGGACGATGGCAAAATCTGGCGCGCACCTGGATTGAAACTGGCTTATGTGCCGCAAGAACCTGAACTGGATGCCGCCCTCACAGTATTTCAGGAAGTGTCCAAAGGGCTGGGTACGGTTAGTCAAGTGCTGCTCGATTATCATGAAACTTCTCATCTCTTAAGTGAAGGCGCTGGAGACACTGAAAAACTCCTTTCTCGCCTGCAGGATGTGCAAGCCGAGTTGGAAGCCCAGGATGGATGGCGCATCCAGGGAAGAGTGGAAACTGCCATTGACAAACTTAACCTCCCCACAGATACCTTAATCGGACATCTTTCGGGAGGATTAAAAAAAAGAGTCGCGCTGGCTCGTGCGCTAGTGGTATCCCCTGACGTGCTGCTACTGGATGAACCGACGAATCACCTTGATTTTTCCTCTATCGAATGGCTGGAAACACTACTTGAGGATTTTTCCGGAAGCGTGTTGTTCGTCACTCATGACCGCCGCTTTCTAAACAATGTGGCAACACGAATTATCGAACTCGATCGGGGTAATTTAACAACTTTTCCGAGTAATTTCGCTGAGTATCAGCGAAAGAAAATAGAAATGCTCGAAGTTGAGGCACTGCACAATCAGAAGTTCGATAAGGTGCTGGCGCAGGAAGAGATTTGGATACGCAAAGGAATACAGGCACGACGTACCCGTAATGAAGGGAGGGTAAGACAATTGGAAGCGTTGCGGCTGGAGCGGACCGCGCGGCGTGAACGAATAGGGAAAGTTAATCTCAGTGTAGATGAGGGCGCAAGATCCGGGCGGATGGTGGCTGAGTTGGAGCACGTCAGCAAAAGATACGGCAACAAAACCATCATCGAAGATTTTTCCTGCCGTATCATGCGCGGCGACCGCGTCGGATTGTTGGGACCTAATGGTGCAGGGAAATCAACGCTGCTAAAGCTGATACTGGGTGAATTACAGCCTGATACCGGCAATGTGCGACAAGGGACCAAACTTGCAGTAGCTTATTTTGACCAGATGCGTGAGCAATTAAATGAAGAAGCAACACTGATGGAGACTATCAGCCAAGGCTCCGATTTTATCGACATCGGTGGAGTGAGGAAGCATGTCATCAGTTATTTGGAAGATTTTTTATTTGCGCCCGAGCGGACACGCTCGCCGGTAAAATCGCTCTCTGGCGGTGAGCGCAACCGGCTGTTGCTTGCACGCTTATTCACTCGTCCCGCTAACGTACTGGTTCTGGATGAGCCGACCAACGATCTGGATATTGAAACTCTGGAACTGCTCGAAGCACTGCTGCAAAACTATTCCGGCACACTATTCCTGGTGAGCCATGACCGGGAATTTCTTGACAACGTAGTAACCCAGGTTATCGCCTTTGAAGGGGATGGAATACTGCGGGAATACGTTGGAGGGTATGAAGACTGGGTACGAGCGCAGAGTTTTTTAAAAACATCGGCAAAGCCACAGGCAGCGAAGCCACAGCCTCCGGGTTTGTTGAATAAGATGTCTGTATCGGGCACTCCCGTCAAGTTGGACTACAATGAAGCGCGCGAACTTGCCGAATTGCCG
>JBDTKY010000089.1:0-15249 GCA_039935055.1 Nitrosospira sp. | reverse complement strand
CGACAGGATTGGGGTAAAACCCTGCCGCCACCAATCCTGCGTAATGAGCCATATCCACAAATAAATAGGCCCCCACGTCATCTGCGATCTTGCGAAAACGTTTCCAATCTATCACCAGCGCGTAAGCAGATGCTCCGGCAACGATCATTTTGGGCCTGTGTTCGCGCGCTAGGGACTCTACTGCATCGTAATCAAGTTCCTCTTTCGAATTAAGCCCATACGCAATCGAGTTAAAAATCTTGCCGCTGAGGTTGACCGAAGCGCCATGGGTCAAATGCCCGCCATGGGCAAGCGACATACCAAGGAGGGTATCACCCGGTTTTAATGCCGATAAATAAACTGCAGCATTCGCCTGTGAGCCGGAATGTGGCTGAACATTGACATACTCTGCATGAAACAGCGCTTTTACCCGGTCTATCGCGAGCTGCTCCACTATATCCACATACTCGCACCCGCCATAATAGCGCTTTCCGGGATAACCCTCGGCGTATTTGTTCGTCAGGACTGATCCCTGCGCTTCCATTACCGCCGGACTGGCATAATTTTCGGATGCGATCAACTCAATATATTCTTCCTGGCGCTGCTCTTCGCCTTTGACGGCTCGCCATACATCAGGATCAACACTTTCCAGGGTCAGTTTCGGAGACAACATGGCTATTTAACTCTTTGAGAATTAGGAAAATGGGGTTAGCAGTTCGTCTCAACAATATGTCGTATTAGACTAACAGGGATCGGCTATACATCGAGATTTCTTACCCCCAATGCATTGTTCTCAATAAATGCACGACGGGGTTCGACCACGTCGCCCATCAAGGTAGTGAAAATTTCGTCAGCAGCGATGCTATCTTCAATCTGGGCGCGCAACAGCCGGCGGCTTTTGGGGTCCATGGTGGTTTCCCATAACTGTATCGGATTCATTTCTCCCAAACCTTTGTAGCGCTGAGTGCCGATACTTTTTTTTACTTCCTGCAGCAGCCAGTCGAGCGCGTGCTTGAAGTCGCTGACAGATTGTTTTTGTTCGCCACGCTTGACGTATGCGGCGGGGCCCATCAGGCCATTGAGAACTTGAGCAGTTTGCCTGATTTGAGCGTAATCACCGCTATGCAGGAAATCCTGATCAAGATAGCTGGCGCGGGCGTTGCCATGATGCATACGAGATATTTTCAGCCGGTACTCCTCGGTGGCGACGTCATACTCCGGCGTAATTTGTACAGTGGCTACATGCGCCGCGAGCTTGACAGCGCTGTCGGCTGCCCCGATTTCAGTACTCAAGTCTATGTCAGGATGGCGCAATAAGGCATGCATCACTTCAGTGTCAATGAGGCGGCTCATGCGTTCGATCACTGCTTCGGCCAGCAAGTAGTCGTTGGCGATTTTTTCAAGGGTTTCTCCGGTGAGCGGCGATCTATCCTCATGCGTATGTAATTCCGCATCAGCCAGTGCCAACCCCAGCAGATATTGTTTAAGTTCATGGTCATCCTTGACGTAGCGTTCTTGCTTACCATGCTTGATCTTGTATAGAGGCGGTTGCGCAATGTAAATATGGCCACGTTCGATCAGCTCCGGCATTTGCCGGTAAAAGAACGTGAGCAATAAAGTACGTATGTGGGAACCATCCACGTCCGCATCGGTCATGATGATGATGCGGTGGTAGCGCAACTTGTCGGGGTTGTATTCGTCTTTGCCAATGCCGGTTCCGAGCGCGGTAATGAGAGAGATGATTTCCTGCGATGAGATGAGTTTGTCGAAACGGGCTTTTTCGACATTCAGGATTTTGCCCTTCAGCGGCATGATCGCCTGGAATTTACGGTCGCGTCCCTGCTTGGCGGAACCGCCTGCCGAATCACCCTCAACCAGGTAAAGCTCGCACAGCGCAGGGTCTTTTTCCTGGCAGTCGGCCAGTTTGCCTGGCAATCCGATACCATCCAGCACGCCCTTGCGCCGGGTCAATTCGCGCGCTTTTCGCGCGGCTTCACGCGCTCTCGCAGCATCTATGATTTTTCCGCAGATGGTTTTAGCGTCGAGTGGACGTTCTAACAGGAACTCCGTCAGTTTTAGCGTCACGATTTCCTCTACAGCCGGACGTACTTCAGAGGAAACGAGCTTTTCCTTGGTCTGAGAGGAAAACTTGGGTTCAAATAACTTCACCGATAAAATGCAGGACAAGCCCTCCCGCATATCGTCACCAGAGGTTTCGATTTTGGCTTTTTTTGCCAGTTCATTTTTTTCGATATAGTTGTTAAGGGTGCGCGTCATGGCAGCACGCAAACCGGTGAGATGGGTTCCTCCATCTTTTTGCGGTATGTTATTGGTGAAGCACAAAACTTGTTCGGAATAACTGTCGTTCCACTGCATTGAGACTTCCACTACGATGCCGTCTTTTTCTCCGGTAGCGTAAAAAATGGTCGGGTGTAGAACAGACTTGGTGCGGTTAATGTACTCGACAAAACTTTTCACCCCACCGGTAAAAGCGAATGTTTCTTCCTTGGCGTTGCGCTGATCAACAAGATGTATTTTAACGCCATTATTAAGAAAAGAAAGTTCGCGCAGACGCTTTGCAAATATGTCATAGTGATATTCAGTATCACCGAAAATTTCCTTGCTGGCGAGGAAGTGCACTTCGGTGCCACGTCGCTCGGTTTTGCCTGTGACAGCGAGCGGCGCGACGGGTACGCCCATGCGGAACTCGATCTGATGGATCTGCCCATTGCGGCGAATGGTAAGACGCAACCATTCCGATAGGGCGTTAACGACCGATACGCCAACGCCATGCAAGCCCCCTGATACCTTGTAGGAATTATCATCAAACTTGCCGCCGGCGTGAAGTTCGGTCATGACAATTTCTGCGGCCGAGCGCTTCATTTCATCATCGTGCTTGACGCCAGTGGGAATGCCCCGGCCATTGTCTTGTACGGTTATTGAATTATCCGGATGAATGATCACGGTGATTTCGTCACAATGACCGGCCAGCGCCTCATCAATGGCGTTATCCACTACCTCGAATACCATATGATGCAAACCGGTGCCATCGCTGGTATCACCTATGTACATACCAGGACGCTTGCGTACCGCATCAAGTCCTTTCAGGATTTTTATGCTATCTGAGCTATAAGCGATTGAATCGTCTATTTTTCTTTGTTTAGAGCGGTCTTTTTCGTTCATACCTGATTATTTGGTTTTACGTGAACCTGGATTTATTGAAAAAATCTCTGTTAATGAAGTATCGCTTTATCCCTGACTGAACTGGTTGCCGTAATTGCCTCTGGTTTTATTTATATCCTCATGGGCATCACGACGTACTTGAAATCCTCATTGCCAGGAATAGTAATCAATGCGCTGCTGTTGGCATCGCCGAAAGAACATTGCACCTTTTCGCTGGTGAGATTGTTCAATACATCCAGCAAGTAAGTAACGTTGAAACCTATATCGAGCGCTTCACCATCATACGCGACTTCCAACTCTTCTTGTGCCTCTTCCTGCTCGCTGTTATTACAAACGATGCGAAGATTACCCGTTGTCAGGATTACCCGAACACCGCGAAATTTTTCATTTGACAGAATTGAAGCACGTTGTAACGTTTGCAAAAGCAATAACCGGTTTACATCAAAGTGCTTTTGGTACCCGGTTGGGATAACGCGGTTGTAATCAGGAAACTTGCCATCCACAACCTTGGATATCAGCGTGACATTCGAAAATGTAAAACGCACTTGATTTTGGAGCAATTCCACTATGACAGGTTCCTCGCTGTCATTTAATTGCTTGGCAAGCTCCAATACCACCTTCCGAGGTAAAATAACTTCTCTCTTCTCTTGAGGCATATCCAATACGAGCAGAGCAAACGCCAAGCGATGGCCGTCCGTAGCCACCGCTTTCAGGTAATTTTCTTCCATGAGTAAAAGCAGGCCGTTCAGATAATAGCGAATATCCTGCTGGGCCATGGCATATTGCACCAGAAATAAAAGCTGTTTCAGTTCTTTTTGCTTTAATGTTATTTTTGCCTGAGATTCGGTATTTTCGGGAAATTTAGGAAAATCTTCTACAGGAAGCGTTTGCAAATTAAAACGGCTTTTTCCGGCTTTACCGTGAAGCCGGTTTTCGTCGATTTCCAATACTACTTCCGTTTTATCCGGAAGCGCACGCAATATGTCCTGTAGTTTCTTTGCGGCTACAGTAACTGAGCCTCCTTCTCCAGTAGCTTTACTATCCTGTGTGGAAGTCGTTATCTGAATTTCCAGATCGGTGGCAATAAATGAAATTTCTTCATTCCTTCGTTCTATGAGTACGTTTGAAAGTATAGGCAAGGTATGGCGGCGTTCGACAATCCCGGTGACCGTTTGTAATGGCTTAAGTAGAGTTTCTTTATCAGTTTGTATCAGTTTCATTTATTTAAAATCCAGATAATCATTAATAAAGGGAGGTCAAGTCCGGTATAAATAGGAAAACACAAATAATATTAGATAATTAATTACTATTTCTTATCTGTATTGAAAGGGTATTGTCTGTGGATATTTTGTGGGTATAAATTAAAGTCTGGTTCAAATGGTAAGTTATCCCCAATTTATACGTTGTTATCAACCACGGAGAATATGTAATAGTGTATTGAAGTCCCGGTTAATCGCTGGGTCTGATGCCCGTAATTCAGCTATTTTCCGATATCCATGCAGTACGGTTGTATGATCTCTTCCTCCGAAGGCTTCACCGATATCAGGCAAACTCAGAGGTGTTAGTTCTTTAGATATGGCCATGGCCATTTGCCGGGGTCTTGCAATGATGCGCGAACGTTTTTTGGAATACATTTCGGCGACCTTGATTTTATAGTAGTCAGCCACGGTTTTTTGGATATTTTCAATGGATATCTGGCGGTTTTGTACCGCTAGCAAATCTTTCAACGCTTCCCTGGCCAAATCCAGCGATAACGAATGACCTGTAAATCGGGAATAAGCGAGCACCCTTTTCAAGGCACCTTCCAGTTCACGTACATTAGACCGGATATGTTTGGCTATGAAAAAGGCGACATTCTCATCCAGAACGATTTTTTCCATCAGTGCTTTTTTTAACAGAATGGCAACACGCATTTCCAGCTCCGGTGGTTCAACCGCTACTGTCAAGCCCCAGCCAAAACGGGAAATCAACCGTTCTTCCATACCGGAGATTTCCTTAGGGTAGGAATCGCACGTAATGATTACCTGTTTATGTGCTTCGATTAACGCGTTAAAGGCGTAAAAAAATTCTTCTTGAGTCCGGTTCTTGCCGCCAAAAAACTGGATGTCATCTATCAGCAGCACATCCAGAGAATGATAGTATCGTTTGAATTCATCGAACGCTTTATGTTGGTAAGCCCTTACTACGTCGGAAACATATTGTTCCGAGTGAATGTATCTGACTTTGGCAGTGCTGTTGTGCTCCAGTACCAAGTTACCAATGGCTTGAATCAGGTGAGTTTTTCCCAAACCAACGCCACCATAAATAAAAAATGGGTTGTATGCGACTCCTGGGCGTTCTGCAACCTGGATTGCGCCTGCTCGTGCCAGTTGATTTGCTTTTCCCGTGACGAAGCTATTGAAGGTAAAGGAAGAATTAAGCCGGCTGGGAGTTTTTTCCTTTGAAGTTTTTTGGGTTATACGCGCTGGTGCAACAACGGGCGGAGTTGGCGTAACCGCGATATTTTCCGCAGTTGGAGCCGTTGCTTTCGTGGAGCCCTGGTCAGCAAGCTTTAATTGGAAATGTATATCTTGCGAAAAATGTTTTTCCGCCATTTGTTCAATGCGGGATAGGAAGTGGTCCTTGATCCATTGCATGACAAACCGGTTGGGGGCGACAAGGATGGGTTCATGCTCAGTGCGGGATAAATCCAGGTGGAGTGGTTTAATCCAGGTATTGAATTGCTGGGCACTCAATTCTTTCTCAAAATGTCCAAGACAGGAAAGCCAAAAGGTGTGCATTGCCAACATGATAGTAAAATTCTTATTGGGGAGGCGGCGGAATTCGGGAGCGGCGGTGAGCGGCATATTTTAGACCCTTCCGCTCTACTTATCCACAGGGGAGGAAAAAAATATAGGTTGACACCAGCCTCCGTCAAGGGTTGTAATGCGGGGTTTTATTTATCGGCCTTAGGGGAAAAAGATGAAACGCACATATCAACCATCCGTGACTCGAAGAAAGCGGACCCATGGCTTTCGGGTTCGCATGAAAACCACCGGCGGTGCGGCTGTTATTCGGGCTCGTCGTGCCAAGGGACGGGCTCGCCTCGGAGTGTAGGTTTAATAATCTTAAAAACTAATTTCTTGAGGAGCTGTATTATTCGTTTTCCGAAAAGCCACCGGTTGCACCAAGCTGATGAGTTCTCCTCGGTTATCCGATTCAGATGTTCCGCCAGCAGTGAATTTCTTCAGGTTTTTGCTAAACCCAACAATCTTGTACATTCACGATTAGGCTTAATAGTCGCAGGTAAAATCGAGCGGCTAGCGGTAAACCGCAATAGGGTAAAACGTCTGTTAAGAGAGGTATTTCGAGCACGACAGCGAGATTTGGTCGGCCTGGATCTGGTAGTGCGTTTACGTTGCCGTGTTCCCCAAAGCAACTCGATGCAAATGACGGGGGAGGCGGAGATGCTCATGATTCAATTGCAGCGATGTCGCGGATAATTATTGGTTTCATCAAGTTCTATCAATATTGCCTTAGTCCTTTTTTTGGACCTTCGTGCCGGTTCAGCCCATCTTGTTCACACTACGCGTGTGAGGCACTGACCCGGCATGGATTGCTGCGGGGGATACTCCTCAGTGTATGGAGGATGCTGCGTTGCAATCCATGGGGTCGCGGCGGACATGATCCTGTGCCTTAAAGACTTATTCAACCTGAATTATTTCGATACGGTTTATGCGTATCGTCAAAAAAATAAAATCGCGAAGCAAGATGGACACAAAAAAACTTGTACTTTTCATAATTTTTTCCACATCAATGTTATTCCTGTGGGAGGCGTGGCAGAAAGAACAAAATCCGCCAACCTCGACAGCCGTGACCTCACTAGGGTCGAGTAGCAAGCCTTCTGCGCGTCCTCAGGACCAGACTCCGGTTCCAGGGGAAAAGCTTATTTCGGGGCAGCCAGGGAGTGGTGAAACCTCCGCAGAGAAAGGCGCTCCGGTGAGCCCGACGGGCAAGCTGGAATCAGGGGAAAAGATTGTAGTCAAGACCGACATGGTAATAGCGGAAATCGATACCGCTGGGGGTGATCTACGTCGTCTTGAGTTACTGTTTCACCCGGACAAGGAAGATAAGAGCAAACCCTTTGCTCTGTTGCAAAGCCGGTCTGATCACGTTTACGTAGCTCAGTCAGGACTGATAGGAGAAGGGCTACCCAGCCACAAGACGCGGTATACAGCGGATTCGAGCACTTATGATTTAGCTGCGGGTCAGGACAAAGTCGTGGTACGTCTCTACGCACCCGAGACTGGCAATGTGCGTGTGACGAAGATTTATACTTTTCATCGCGGCAGTTATATCGTCGATGTCAGTTTCGAAGTCGTTAATCAAGGATCTGCGGCAATTCAGCCATTCTCCTATTTTCAGATGCTGCGTGACAGCCAGCCCCCGGTAGGCTCGGTTTTCATGGTACCCACCTATACTGGCGCAGCGCTTTACACCGAGCAGGAAAAATTCAAAAAGATCGAATTTTCCGCTCTGGACAAGGGCAACGCAACCTATCCTAAAAATGCCGATAATGGCTGGATTGCAATGCTGCAGCATTATTTTCTTACTGCTTGGCTGCCCAAGGATAAATCTCCCCGGGAGTATTACGCGAAACGCCTCGGTGAAAATGAATATTCTGCCGGTGTGATTGTGCCGGTAGGCCAAATCGAACCGGGAAGTACTGCCAACGTTACCGTTCGACTTTACGCAGGTCCGGAGGAACAAAGTAAACTTGCAGCGCTTGCGCCAGGGCTTGATCTGACGGTGGATTACGGCTGGCTCACGGTGATCGGCGCGCCGCTGTTCTGGTTGTTATCGTTCTTCCATTCCTGGACAGGAAACTGGGGGGTTGCGATTATTCTTCTGACAATGTCGGTCAAGCTCGCATTTTTTCCCTTGTCCGCGGCAGGTTATCGTTCGATGGCGAAACTGCGGGTGGTTACGCCTAAGCTGCAGCGCCTGCGTGAACAGCACGGGAATGACCGTCAGCGTATGCACCAGGCGATGATGGAATTCTATAAGACGGAAAAAATTAATCCGATGGGAGGTTGTTTACCCATTGTGGTTCAGATTCCCGTATTTATCTCGCTTTACTGGGTATTGCTCGCGAGTGTAGAACTACGTTTTGCACCATTTGCGGCGTGGATTGAGGATCTGTCATCGCCTGATCCCTATTATGTGCTGCCAGTGCTCATGGGTATTTCCATGTTTATACAGTCAAAGCTCAGCCCGCAAGCCACGGACCCGATCCAGGCCAAGGTGATGCAGATCATGCCCTTTGCCTTCAGCGTTTTCTTTTTCTTCTTTCCCGCGGGATTGGTGCTGTACTCGTTGGTGAATAACGTACTTTCCATCGCCCAGCAATGGCAAATTACGCGCATGATCGAAAGTGCTGCCGCTACCTCCTCTACGCCCGCCAGCAAGAAGAAATGACTCAGCGGAAAATTCAGAACTATTTGCCCGGATGGATAATACCGACATCATTGCTGCCGTCGCTACCCCGCCCGGGCGAGGTGGCATCGGCGTAGTACGGATTTCAGGCAAAAATCTGCGATCCCTGGCGCAACGGATTATTGGTTATATTCCCGAGCCGCGTCATGCCAGCCTAAGTAAATTTCTCGATGAAAATGGATTGACCGTAGATCAAGGTATTGTTCTTTATTTCCCCTCTCCTCATTCATATACCGGCGAAGATGTGCTGGAGCTGCAGGGTCACGGCGGCCGGGCAGTAACGAATCTATTGCTGTCCTGTTGTATCTCCGCGGGTGCACGGTTAGCGCAGCCGGGAGAATTTACCTTGCGTGCTTTTCTTAATAATAAACTGGATCTTGCTCAGGCTGAAAGCGTAGCCGACCTCATAAATGCCAGCACCGGAGAGGCTGCGCGTTGTGCCATGCGCTCGCTGCAAGGGGAGTTTTCTGCTGCTATCCATATGTTGGTGCAAGCGCTTACTGACCTGCGAATGCTCATCGAAGCAGGATTAGATTTTCCAGAAGAAGAGATTGAGGCCCTGCAACAGGCTGAAGTTCATGTTAGATTAACAGCCATTCACGCGCAACTGGAACGCGTGCTTGCGTCTGCCCGGCAAGGCAGTCTATTGTGCGAAGGTGTGCATGTGGTTCTGGTAGGGCAGCCCAATGTCGGCAAATCCAGTCTGATGAATCAGTTGGCCGGTGAAGAAGCCGCAATCGTTACTGAAATTCCCGGCACTACGCGTGATGCCATTCGCCAGGCAATCGAAATAGAAGGCGTTCCGCTATATCTGATTGATACCGCCGGATTACACGAGACAGATGACACGGTCGAAAAAATCGGTATCGCTCGCACGCGCTTGGCTATCGGAAAAGCGGATTTGGGATTGTTGCTGATAGATAGCCGTTTGGGCATCACTCCGGCGGATCGCATAATACTCGATAGCCTTCCGGCCGAGTTACCAGTAATCCGGGTCCATAATAAGATAGACTTACTGGACTCATTCCCGCAAGCCAGAAATGACGAAGACAGGTTAGAGATACATCTTTCTGCCAAAACAGGTGCGGGGATTGATTTGCTTCGCAAAAAGCTGCTGGAAATCGTCGGTTGGCAGCCACATTCTGTTGGTGAAGGCATATTTATGGCGCGCCACCGCCACCTTCGGGCCCTGACCGAAGCAGGAAAACATCTGAATAGCGCGGCCGAATTGGCAGGATGCGGATTTCAGCTGGAGTTGTTGGCCGAAGAGCTTCGACTTGCCCAGCGAACCTTATCCTCCATTACTGGCGAATTTGGTGCCGATGATTTGCTGGGTCAAATATTTTCGCGCTTTTGTATCGGCAAATAGCTTTCATTCCGCCTCCCGGCGACTCAAGTAGGCAGCCCTTTTTTCTGCTGCCCTGCCGCCCTATTTCCATTGGTTTGGGGCATTGAATATTTCGGTGTTTCACGTGAAACATCCGGCTCGCTGGAATGGGAATGCTCAAAGACCCAAGCTGCCGTGTGGCAGGTAAGCGTCTGGCCCCCTCAAAATATGGTGAAGCGCGCGCCCTTACACTACCCTCCGTTTTGCCGTAGAATACTTTTCTTTCCGGGAACCACCCAAGCGGCAATTTTAATGATTTTTTCTGAAAAATTCGATGTGATCGTGATTGGCGGCGGACATGCGGGCACTGAGGCGGCACTTGCGGCGGCGCGTATGGGGCAGAAAACGCTACTGCTTTCGCACAATATCGAAACGCTGGGTCAGATGTCATGCAATCCTTCCATAGGAGGCATCGGCAAAGGGCATCTGGTGAAGGAGGTGGATGCGTTGGGCGGTGCGATGGCTGCGGCCACCGATGAAGCCGGTATCCAGTTTCGTATTCTCAATTTAAGCAAGGGGTCGGCAGTGCGCGCGACCCGTGCCCAGGCTGATCGGTTGCTCTATCGCCAAGCGATTCGCCGCCGCCTGGAAAACCAGCCAAACCTTTGGCTGTTTCAGCAATCAGTAGATGATCTTACGCTTGAGAATGGACGGATCACAGGAGTTGTTACCCAGCTAGGGATAAAGTTTTCTGCACGTGCCGTGGTGCTGACTGCTGGCACGTTTCTCGCTGGATTGGCACACGTCGGCTCGGCTAATTTTCAGGCAGGCAGGGCGGGTGATCCGCCATCCATAAACCTTGCTCTCCGTTTGCGTGAGATGCAGCTGCCGGTGGGACGATTGAAGACCGGTACGCCGCCTCGCATAGACGGACGCAGCATAGACTACTCGGCGATGGCTGAACAGCCAAGCGACTTCCCCGTTCCGGTCTTTTCCTTTATGGGGAATGCGGCTCAGCATCCGCGTCAACTGCCGTGCTGGATCACGCATACGAATATCCATACACACGGCATTATTCGTAGCGGGCTGGATCGCTCGCCGCTATTTTCTGGGGTGATCGAAGGAGTGGGTCCGCGTTATTGTCCTTCCATTGAGGACAAGGTGGTACGATTTTCGACCAAGGAATCGCACCAGATCTTCCTTGAGCCGGAAGGGCTTACCACTCATGAGGTGTACCCTAACGGAATATCTACCAGTTTGCCATTCGATATTCAGGTTAAGCTGGTGCGTTCTATAGCGGGCCTGGAGAAAGCGCATATTACGCGTCCCGGCTATGCTATCGAGTACGATTATTTTGATCCGCGCGGACTGAAAAGCTCACTTGAAACGAAGGCAATCGAAGGATTGTTTTTTGCTGGACAAGTCAACGGTACGACTGGTTACGAGGAGGCGGCCGCGCAGGGGCTGCTGGCTGGCATCAATGCCGCGCTCAAAACGCAGGATCACGATGCATGGTGTCCGCGCCGTGACGAAGCGTATCTGGGCGTCCTGGTGGATGATCTCATTACTCGTGGTGTTACCGAACCTTACCGCATGTTCACCAGTCGCGCCGAATATCGTTTGCAGCTGCGTGAGGACAATGCTGATTTGCGCCTAACTGAAATAGGGCGCAGGCTCGGTGTGGTGGACGATACGCGCTGGGCTGTGTTCGAGGCCAAGCGGGAAGCTATTGTTCGAGAGCAAGGTAGATTGCAAGCGGTGTGGTTCGGTCCGAACACAAGTTCGAATACGCTGCCCGAAGCGGATGCATTGCGAGTGTTGGGCAAAACAATTGATCGTGATTGCTCGCTGCATGAGTTGCTGCGCCGTCCTGACATATCCTATGCAAGTCTTATGACGCTGCCCGGAGCAGGGGAAGGCACCCATGATCCGCTGGTCGCAGAGCAAGTTGAAATTCAGGCAAAGTACCAAGGCTACATAAAGCGCCAGAAGGATGAAGTGGCACGTAACGCACACTACGAGGAAACACGTTTACCGCAAGATATTGATTATACTACGCTATGCGGACTCTCCAGTGAGGTACAGCAAAAATTAAATCAACACAAGCCGGAAACAGCAGGACAGGCGGCACGGATTTCCGGCATAACGCCAGCGGCGGTTTCGTTATTGCTGGTACACGTGAAGCGTGGTTTTTCCAATCAGAAAAAAAAGAAAGTACATGAATCTGGCGACGAAGCTCGCTAACGGAATCGCTGTCTTGGGTTTTCCGCTTCCGGACGAAACCCAGCTCCAGCTATTGCAATATCTTGCGTTAATCAGTAAGTGGAACCGGGTGCATAATCTGACGGCAGTGCGTGAACCGGAACCCATGTTAACTCGGCATTTATTGGATAGCCTGGCTGTTCTGCCATACATTGCCGGTCCGCATATAGTCGATGTCGGCAGTGGCGCGGGTTTGCCGGGAATTCCTCTGGCTTTGTCGCACCCTGACTGGCAAGTAGTGTTGCTCGAAAGCAATCATAAAAAAACTGTCTTTCTGCAACAAGCATGTATTGAATTGAAGCTGAAAAATGTTGAGGTAGTGTGCGAACGGGTCGAAAATTTTTGCCCGGCGGATGGGTTCGATACGGTAATCTCGCGCGCTTTTTCCGATCTGGCAGACTTTGTCAAACTGGCGGGGCATCTGTGTGCAGAAGGAAACAACAGCGGCAGGCTTGCGGCAATGAAAGGGATTTATCCTCACGAAGAGTTGGCGCAGATACCGTCACCGTTCATTGTTGAGAAAGTATTATCGGTTGCGGTCCCCGGCCTTGAGGCAGAGCGGCATTTGGTAATGATCAAGCATGGCAGTTAAATATCCGCAGTTAACGATACTTTGTTCATTTTGATTGTTTGGTTTCCGGCAGAGCCGGTTCGAGGGCAGGCGCGGTGGCAAAAATTCTGGCGATAACCAATCAAAAAGGCGGGGTGGGAAAAACCACCACTAGCGTTAATCTCGCTGCGAGTCTCGCAGCTGCCAGGCGCCGTGTGCTGTTGATCGATCTGGACCCGCAGGGTAACGCTACCATGGGAAGCGGCGTGGACAAGCGTGCTCTGCAACACACGATTTATCACGTATTGCTGGGTAGTAAAAGTATCGCGGACGTACGCGTGATCTCGACCAAGGGTAAATATGACCTGATTCCCGCCAATCGGGATCTGGCCGGTGCTGAAATAGAGATGGTGGATTTGCCTCGGCGAGAAACGCGCCTGAAAGAAGCTCTGAAAGAAGTGGAAAGTGAATATGATTTTGTTCTCATCGATTGCCCGCCCGCGCTTAACCTTTTGACACTCAATGGGTTGTGCGCAGCTTATACGGTTATGATTCCCATGCAATGCGAATATTATGCGCTAGAGGGACTCAGCGATCTGGTTAATACCATAAAAAAAGTACGCACGAATCTGAATCCGGTGCTGGAAATCGAGGGATTGCTGCGCACCATGTTTGACCCGCGTAACATACTGGCGCAACAGGTGTCGGAGCAATTGCAACAGCACTTTGGCGACAAGGTTTACCGCACCGTGATTCCACGCAACGTGCGGCTGGCTGAAGCACCAAGCTTTGGCATGCCCGCGTTATACCACGATAAATTATCGAAAGGTACACAGGCCTATCTGGCGCTGGCGGGGGAAATGCTTAACAGAGACCGCGCTAACGCCGCGGCGGTTTGACGGAAATTCCGAGCAGAAACCGGAAGAATGGAAGACGTGGAGTGGGACCAAAAACCATGAAATTGAAAGGCTTGGGAAGAGGATTGGACGCGCTGTTATCGGGTAACGACGATAGCGTCAAGGTTGGAGAGTCGCTGCAGAATTTGAAAGTATCAGTGCTGCAGCCGGGCAAATATCAGCCACGCACCCGCATGGATAAGGAATCTTTGGCGGAACTTGCGGAATCCATCAAAGTGCAGGGTGTAATGCAGCCGGTGCTCGTCCGGCCTGTTTCCCCCGGACATTACGAGATCATAGCCGGGGAGCGGCGTTGGCGGGCAGCGCAAATTGCAGGACTTTTGGAAGTGCCTGCGCTGATCCGCGAAGTACCGGATGAAGCCGCGCTGGCGATGTCGCTGATCGAGAACATTCAGCGCGAGAATTTAAACCCATTGGAAGAAGCGATGGGTATTCAGCGCCTCATCAAGGAATTCGGCATGACTCACCAGGCGGCCAGCGAGGCTTTGGGCAGCTCACGTAGCGCGGTATCCAACCTTCTGCGATTACTCAACTTACCCTTGCCCGTACAGGAATTGTTGATGGAGGGGAAGATCGACATGGGGCATGGGCGTGCACTTCTTTCACTTCCCTCAGCCAAGCAAATAGAAACCGCGAATCTGATCGTGTACAAGCAGCTTTCGGTACGTGAAACTGAAAAGCTTGTGAACCGGATAGAGCACCCAATAATGAAACAATGTCCCAAACCTGACCGTGATCTGCTGCGTTTACAGGAGGATATTTCGACGAAACTCGGCGCGCAAGTCGTCATAAATTCCGGAAAAAAAGGCAAGGGAACCGTTGTAATTCATTACAGCAGCCTGGATCAGCTGGAGGGAATATTGTCTCGGTGGTAAGTATTAAATCGAGTGCTTCTACGCATAATCCACTCGTCATTTTGGCCTAAAAAATAAATAGATGAGCCATTCCAGCGTTGGAGCCAACGAAGACTCATCCTTTCATTGCATCATATTCCTTATGGATATTATGCAAACCCGGTTCTTTCCGCTGTTCTTTTGAAAGACCCTTTATCAAGGCAGTTTCATAATATCGGAAAATTTGACCTGATACGCTTCAGGAGCGAATTCAAAGGCGATCAGGGGTAAGCAAATCAATATAATTGGCGAGTTTCAGCCCATGAAGCACCGGACAAACTGCTTGACTTAGCGCATCTTCGGGGATAGTCTTTGTAGGGTTGTGGGTATGTAATGTAATGTATTGGTAACATAGCAACTGGGGCTCCTGCCGGCGCGGACAAGCGCGGCGGACAGCAGGCGGGGCATCCTGCCGGCGGAGCGCAGTGAAGCACAAGGGTACTCGATTAACGCAATAGGAGATAAAGGAAATGGCAACAACACTGGGAACAAGCAGCCACGCGGGGTCGGGTGGCCGCGATTACGACATGTCGCTATGGTATGACTCGAAGTGGTACAAGTTTGGGCTATTGACCATGCTTGGAGTCGCAATATTCTGGATCTGGTTTCAGCGCACCTTTGCCTACTCGCACGGCATGGACTCGATGGAACCGGAATTTGAAA
>JBDTKY010000088.1:0-1777 GCA_039935055.1 Nitrosospira sp. | reverse complement strand
CCTCGTGCGGATCCATGGTTGAGGCAATGCGAGTATGGCCCGCATCGCTCAACATCTGCTCAAGCAGCCGGACATTGGCATCCTGATCGTCGACAATCAGGATCCTGGCGTTAAGAATGTCGGACTTGCTAATCATACAACTTCCTGTTTATGGGTAATTTGAGAGATTTTTACAACCTTGCCTAAGATACCCTATCAGTCGTATAGATGATATGTAAAAGTGGTTATTTTACTATGTGGCTTTCTGCATGATTGAATCTTCATCATATCGTTCCTTTGGCAACCGAAACAACCGGAAATTGGTGTATCTTTGGAGTGTATACTGAAAAGTAAGCGATTAGCGCAATCCGTGCGTTCAGCGGCTTGGTTACTCGCCTTTTATTTCGGCAACTATACGCTCCTTGCGTCTTGCCTGACGCAACTCCAGGCATTTTAACGCTCCGCCCGGGTTTATCAATTTGAATCTGTTATGTAAGAATATCTCTGGCCCACCACACCGGCTTTACGGAAATGAAGTTAGTTTGTACGTTCTGAAATTCGATAAGTGTTCTTGCTCGCTTGCTTGGCATCCAGCAAAGCGAGATCCGCATTCTTCAGAAGCATCTTTGTATCTTCACCATTAGTGGGGTAAAGACCGATACCTGCACTGGCAGTTACGGTAACACTGCTGCCCTGAACACTGTAGGGTTGTGACAATGCCTTGATTATTTTTTCGGCCGCAAGAGCCACCCCGTCTATGCTATTAACATATGGCATAGCGATCACAAATTCATCACCCCCAAGGCGCGCCACAGTATCCTCCTCGCGCACGGTGGCCACAAGGCGTGCCGCGACCAGTTTCAGAAGCAAATCGCCGCCATCATGGCCCAAGGTATTGTTGATCTCTTTGAAGCCATCCAGATCCAGATACACAACTGCCATGATGCCGTTGTTTCGTCTTGCGTGAATGATGGCATGGGAGACTCGCTCCACCAGGAGCCGCCTGTTGGCAAGCTCGGTCAGGGGGTCATGCAGCGCCATGAATTCCTGAGTTTTGGCATAATTACGTGCCTTCTGATGCAACAGACGTACCTCCAGCAAGTTGTGAACGCGTGCGAGTACCTCGGCCATATCGAACGGTTTACTGATAAAATCCTTGGCGCCGGATTGAAGCGCGCGCAGCTTGCAGTCCGGATTGGCCGTGATCACCAGTACGGAGAGATATGCGTCGGCTTCAATTTCCTTCAGTGCCTCAAGCACCTGAAAGCCGTCCATACCTGGCATTTTCAGATCGAGCAAAATCAGGTCGTAGTTATTCCGGCAGTGCAGCTCGTAAACTTCATGGGGATCCATCGTCGTGGTGATAGAGGTATAGTTTGCTCTGGTCAGCACGTTCTCCAGCAGACGAATATTTGATTCCTGATCATCGACGATCAGGATTTTGGCGTGATGAATGTCAGTTTCACTGATCATATTGTCTTCCCATACGTTTGATCAGCCGCTCTTTTTTTATTCAGGCAGTAGCGAGATGTATGCTGTCGGTGACATCTTTGCCTATACCGCGATAGCCGGTAAAGCGGCCGACGGAATCGAACATGGGTTCGCCGCTCACCATCAGGTACTGTTGTGAGCCATCGAATTTGGTACGGCTGTAGACAAAGTCGAGGAAGGGCCGCCGTGCAGCGATGTTTGCCTTGAATACCGCATGCTCAGCCTCGTTCCAGCGTGCTCCGTTAGTTCCCCTGGATTCGCCTAGCAGGGCATCGACGGTGATATCGAGCATTTCAAGGACGGGTCC
>JBDTKY010000087.1:0-2861 GCA_039935055.1 Nitrosospira sp. | reverse complement strand
CTGCGACACTGTACTACATGGAACGGGCATTGCTGGGAGATCGCAACGGGGCCTGGCTGGGTATAGGCATTGCCTTCGGTCTGGGCATCCTGTCCAAGTATACGCTGGGCCTGCTGGGTCCGGCAGCACTGCTGTTCGTCATCCTGGATCCCGCCTCGCGCCGCTGGCTGTGCCGTCCGCATGCGTATCTTGCCGCCGCCCTTGCCTTGTTGTTGTTCTCGCCCGTTATCATCTGGAATATGCAGCATGACTGGGCGTCGATTACGTTTCAGTCGCAGCGGGCCACGGGGATAGGCAATAAATTTTCCTTGCAGTGGCTATTTCTTCACATGTTGCTGCTGTTGACCCCTGTCGGGCTGGCGGCGGCGGCCATGGCGCTATGGCAGGGGAAAAATCATCGTTCCAGCCTTTACGCGCGCAGGCGCCGTCTGTTCGTACTCGTATTCACCGGTGTACCGTTGGCCGCATTTTTTTGGCTAAGCTTGTTCGGTGCGCCAAAGTTTCATTGGACCGGCCCGGCATGGCTTGCATTGCTGCCGGCCATGGCGTGGATGATGGGTCAGGCAGCCGATTTCAGCACCCTTGGACGCCGTGTGAGAGCGGCCTGGAAACCGGCCGTCGCGGTTTGCCTGTTTCTGTATGCATTCGTACTGCACTATGTGGTACTCGGCATCCCTGGAATTCCGTATGCCGGTTTTGGTGAACACTATTTCTGGCGTGAGGCTGCCCGTGAAGTCGAACGGATTACGGAGACGGTTCAACACCAGACCGGACAGAAGCCTATTGTGGTGGGCATGAGCCGGTGGTCGGTTGCCAGTAGCTTGTCCTTCTATGATAAGAGTGAGGAGCCAATGGAGATACGCTCACGCAATCTGTTTGGCGATGAGGCTGCCATGTACGATTTCTGGTATCCATCGGAGCCGCCGTCGCGCCGTCCGATTATTCTGGTTGGCATGAAGCCCAAGGAGCTTGAACGCAATCGGCAAGGTAACGAGATTAGCGCGAAGCTTATAAGACCGGGTCCGGTACAGGAGCGGACAATCGTGCGGGAAGGTAAACATCTGCGCAAAATATATTATCGCGTCGCGCAGGGGTATTTGGGCAAATGAACCCGTTCAGCCTGATAAGATCGACATTGCAGTTCATTTGTTTGAGGGGGTTACGCAAGCGGGCCAGTTTACACTGTACCGTCGATCGGTGGTTTCAACATGGGTTAAACAAAAAGAAAATTGATGATGAGCACATTCTTTATTTCCAACGAGGAATGAAATGCAGAGAATATTGATGCTAAAGATAATGGCAGCGAGCCTGATAATGTTCTCTCCTCATAGCGTCGCAGCGTCTGAAGGTCAGAAAGATGAGAAAGTGACAACCGCCCTGGAGCAAAAGGAAGTGGCTGTTACGATTTATAACGACAACCTGGCACTGGTGAAAGATGCGCGCAGGGTCAAACTCGAACGTGATTTCAATAAGCTGGCCTGGCGCGAGGTCTCCGCCCAGATGCGCCCCGAAACGGCGCAATTGCGCAATCTTACTCATCCTGCGGGATTCCGTTTGCAGGAGCAGAATTTCGATTTTGATCTGCTGACGCCCGAGAAACTGCTGGAGAAATATATCGGCAAGGAAGTTACGGTCATTCGCACCAACCCGGCTACGGGTGCGGAAGCCAGAGAAAAGGCCATGGTCCTCGCCACCAACGGCGGCACCATACTCAAGTTTGCTGACCGTATCGAGACCAACGTTCCGGGTCGTCTGGTATTCCCTGGTGTACCGGAGAATTTACGCGACAAACCGACGCTGGTTGTTTCGCTCATCAATCCTGTTGCAGGCGAACAGGATCTTGAACTTTCCTATCTAACCGCGGGGTTGTCATGGCACGCCGACTATGTGGCTGAGTTGAATGAACGTGACGATCATCTCGATTTTAATGGCTGGGTAACGTTGACCAACCAGAGCGGAACGTCTTATCCGGACGCCAGGCTGCAGCTGGTTGCCGGCGATCTGAATCGCGTACGTCAGCAGTCACCGATTTCACGCAATATGAGCATGGCAGCAAAAATGGCTGATGCGGAGGAAATAAAACAGGAGTCTCTATTTGAGTATCATCTTTATACGCTGCAACGCACTACGACATTAGCGGAGAATCAGACCAAGCAGGTAGCGTTGCTATCCGCCACCAGTGTCCCGGTCAGGAAAGAATTTCTATTGACGGGCGTAAATTATTATTATTCCGGCCAATATGACAATATCAGCCAGAAGCTGAAGGTGGGGGTGTTTGTCGAATTTCAGAACAAGGGCGAAGGTCTGGGCATTCCCTTGCCCAAAGGCATAATCCGGGCGTACAAGAAAGATAAGCAAGGCAATGCTCAGTTTGTGGGCGAAGACCAGATTGATCACGCGCCCGCGAATGAGGTTGTCCGCCTGAAACTTGGAGATGCATTCGATGTGACGGTGGACAGAAAGCAAACAGATTTTCGGAGACTGGGCGGGGAAGGGCGCTATAACGCTGTATTTGAAACCGCCCATCAGATCGTATTGAAGAATGCCAAGAAAGAAGCGATCACGGTGATAATACGGGAACCGGTACCCGGTGACTGGGTGATGGTATCGGAATCACAACCTCATACTAAGGCCTCTTCCGGCGTGGCGGAATGGAAAGTATCGGTTCCCGCGGATGGCAAGGCCACACTGACTTATCGCGTACGCGTCAAATACAGAGACAGGGGTCAGGAGTTCATGCCACAAGTTTAAGGATCGAACTGACCTGATAAAGTAGCGGGCTGACGGCTCGCGGTGGTAGGATTTTGTTGCGAAACGAAAAACAAACCACAGAGAGGTCAGCCCGGATGAATCATAGCAAA
>JBDTKY010000086.1:0-14004 GCA_039935055.1 Nitrosospira sp. | reverse complement strand
GAACACTCAGCACGGTAGCTTAAAAACAGGTACTCTGCTCCCATTTTCTGTCCACCCGTCATCTGACCTCCCGGAGAGATTCCATGAGCTATTCGTTTACCGAGAAAAAACGTATCCGTAAAAGTTTTGCCAAGCGCGCCAGCGTTTTGTCGATTCCTTTTCTTCTCGCTACTCAGATCGAATCATATGCGGCTTTCCTACAAGCTCAGGTTGAGCCCGATCATCGTGCCAATCAAGGATTGCAGGCAGCGTTTATCTCAATTTTTCCGATTGAGAGCCATTCCAAGAATGCTCATCTTGATTTCGTCAATTATGTGCTGGGCGCCCCTCCGTTCGATGTCAAGGAATGCCAGCAGCGTGGCCTTACTTACGCTTCTCCTCTGCGCGCCAGGGTTCGGTTGACGATCATGGATAAAGAAGCTTCCAAGCCGACAGTGAGGGAGGTCAAGGAACAGGAAGTGTACATGGGCGAGATTCCACTCATGACCAACACGGGCTCGTTTGTCATTAACGGCACCGAGCGTGTGATTGTGTCTCAACTGCATCGCTCGCCAGGGGTATTTTTTGAGCATGATCGTGGCAAAACGCATTCATCCGGCAAATTGCTTTTTTCTGCGCGCATTATCCCTTATCGTGGTTCCTGGCTCGATTTCGAGTTCGACCCCAAGGATTACCTCTACTTTCGTGTTGATCGCCGCCGTAAGATGCCGATTACTGCATTGCTGAAAGCGATAGGTTATACACCAGAGCAGATTCTTGCGAATTTTTTCTCCTTTGATGCTTTCCACCTGTCCAAAAAAGGCATTCTGTTCGAGTTGATACCGGAACGTTTGCGCGGCGATATAGCGCGCTTTGATATTGCCACCAAGAGCGGTAAAGTTATCGTGCAGAAAGATAAACGTATAACTGTCAAACACGTAAGGGAAATGCAGCAAGCGGGCATTGATAAGCTTACAGTGCCTGAAGATTTCCTGTTGGGGCGTGTATTGGCTCATAACGTGGTAGATAAGGAGACAGGTGAAGTCGTGTCGCTTGCCAACGACGAAATCACAGAAGTCGTGCTCGCCAAGCTGCACGAAGCCAATATAGAAGAGATTCACACTATTTATACAAACGATCTCGATCAGGGCGCATACATATCACAAACCTTGAGAATAGACGAGACCGCTGATCAGATGGCCGCTCAAGTAGCAATCTACCGAATGATGCGTCCCGGTGAACCGCCTACCGAAGAAGCAGTCAAAGCGCTATTCAATGGTTTGTTCTACGCGCCTGAACGCTATGATCTTTCGGTTGTAGGACGGATGAAATTCAATCGTCGCGTGGGCAGAACTGAACTGAACGGTTCCACCACACTGTCGAATGAGGATCTCATTGCCGTCATCAGAATTTTGGTTGAACTGCGTAATGGCCGCGGTGAGATCGATGATATCGATCATCTTGGTAATCGCCGTGTGCGCTCCGTCGGTGAACTGGCGGAAAACCAGTTTCGTTCTGGACTGGTGCGAGTTGAACGAGCGGTGAAAGAACGTCTCAGTCAGGCTGAATCAGACAATCTGATGCCGCATGATCTGATTAACGCAAAACCCGTGTCGGCTGCGGTGCGCGAGTTTTTTGGCTCCAGCCAATTGTCCCAATTCATGGACCAGACCAACCCACTTTCCGAGATTACTCACAAACGCCGTGTTTCTGCGCTGGGGCCGGGTGGATTGACCCGTGAACGCGCAGGGTTCGAGGTTCGCGATGTGCATCCGACCCATTACGGCCGTGTGTGCCCAATTGAAACGCCGGAAGGCCCCAACATTGGTTTGATTAATTCGCTGGCGCTGTATGCTCGCACCAATGAGTATGGCTTTATGGAAACACCATACCGCAAGGTGAAGAATGGAAGCGTCACCGATGAAATTGACTATTTGTCGGCTATTGAGGAAGGTCAGTATGTGATTGCCCAGGCAAACGCGGAACTGGATAGCCATGGTAAATTTACCAACGACATTGTTTCCTGCCGTCATAAGAATGAATTCGCGTTGTCAACACCGGACCGTATCGAATATATGGATGTGGCACCTGCGCAGATCGTGTCGGTAGCTGCCTCATTGATTCCGTTTCTGGAACATGATGATGCTAATCGCGCATTGATGGGCTCCAACATGCAACGACAGGCAGTACCTTGCCTGCGCGCGGAGAAATCTCTCGTCGGTACTGGCATTGAGCGTGTCGTGGCGGTGGATTCCGGAACCGCAGTCCAGGCGGTGCGTGGTGGTGTGGTGGACTACGTGGATGCGAGCCGTATCGTGGTGCGAGTGCATGATACTGAAACACGCGTCGGTGAAGTGGGTGTGGACATTTATAACTTGATTAAATATACCCGTTCCAACCAGAACACCAATATTAACCAGCGCCCGTTGGTGAAAGTGGGAGACGTGATTGCGCGTGGCGACGTAGTAGCAGATGGAGCCTCTACCGACAAAGGTGAGTTGGCGTTGGGACAAAACATGCTGGTGGCATTCATGCCGTGGAATGGTTATAACTTCGAGGACTCGATCCTCATTTCGGAACGCATTGTTGCCGAGGACCGTTTCACGTCGATTCATATCGAGGAACTATCGGTGGTGAGTCGTGATACCAAATTGGGAACCGAAGAAATCACTGGTGATATTTCCAACCTGTCAGAAATGCAACTCGGACGTCTCGATGCCTCGGGCATTGTTCACATCGGCGCCGAAGTGGAAGCCGGCGATGTACTCGTAGGGAAGGTGACCCCCAAGGGCGAAACCCAGTTGACGCCTGAAGAGAAGCTATTGCGCGCTATTTTTGGCGAGAAGGCCTCTGACGTAAAGGATACGTCATTACGGGTGCCATCGGGTATTTCCGGAACGGTGATCGATGTGCAGGTGTTCACCCGGGAAGGAATCGAGCGCGACAAGCGTGCCCAGCAGATTATTGACGATGAACTGAAACGCTACAAGAAAGATCTGGCTGATCAGATGCGGATCGTGGAGGCCGATGCATTCGAGCGTATCGAGCGGTTGCTCAAGGGCAAGGCTGCAACTGGAGGACCAAAAAAACTCGTCAAGGGCGCACATATCACCAAGGAGTATTTGGACAGTATTGATCCGCATCATTGGTTCGATATACGGCTCTCAGATGAAGAGACAAGTCTGCAGCTTGAGCAGATTGAGGAGGGTCTTGCACAAAAGCGCAAAGCATTCGATGACGCTTTTGATGAAAAGAAAAAGAAGCTTACCCAAGGCGATGAACTGCCACCAGGCGTGCAGAAAATGGTCAAGGTCTATGTGGCGGTGAAGCGGCGTTTGCAGCCCGGGGACAAAATGGCAGGGCGCCATGGCAACAAAGGCGTGATTTCCAAGATCGTCCCGGTGGAAGATATGCCCTACATGGCCGATGGTACTCCGGTGGATGTCGTACTGAATCCCTTGGGTGTGCCTTCGCGTATGAACGTTGGCCAGATTCTGGAAACCCATTTAGGATGGGCAGCGAAGGGCTTGGGCAGGAAGATCGGCGATATGTTGTATGCTGGAAGCAAGACTGCCGAGATTCGGAAATTTCTTGACCAGATTTACAACAGCAGCGGCAAGAAAGAGGATATTGCTTCGTTCACTGATGTTGAAATCCTAGACCTGGCGGAAAATCTCAAGGATGGCGTGCCTTTTGCGACTCCAGTGTTTGACGGCGCTACTGAGCATGAAATCAAGGATATGCTGGAGCTTGCCGGTCTTCCACGGTCGGGCCAGGTAACCCTATATGATGGCAGAACGGGTGAAGCTTTCGACCGATCTGTGACGGTGGGCTATATGCACGTACTGAAGCTGCATCATCTGGTAGACGATAAAATGCATGCGCGTTCCACCGGTCCTTACAGTCTGGTAACCCAGCAGCCGCTTGGTGGCAAGGCCCAGTTCGGCGGTCAGCGCTTTGGGGAAATGGAAGTATGGGCATTGGAAGCATACGGGGCCGCTTACACCCTGCAGGAAATGCTGACGGTCAAATCTGATGATGTGAACGGGCGCACCAAAGTGTATGAAAGTATCGTTAAGGGCGACCACAAGATCGACGCAGGTATGCCGGAGTCATTCAACGTACTGGTGAAAGAAATCCGTTCGCTGGCGATGGATATCGATTTAGATCGGCATTAGCAATTTTATCGTAGCGGTACGGACGAAAAATACCCGTTTCCTTCCGTGCTTTTCGCCGGATGATTTTTTGTATCGACCCCTGATCAACAGGAGTGACAAATGAAAGCGCTGCTTGATTTATTCAAACAGGTTACCCAGAAAGAAGAGTTCGATTCGATCAAGATCGGTTTGGCTTCGCCAGAAAAAATACGTTCCTGGTCCTATGGTGAAGTAAAGAAACCCGAAACCATCAATTACCGTACGTTCAAGCCGGAGCGGGATGGGCTGTTCTGCGCAAAAATTTTCGGCCCGGTAAAGGATTACGAATGTTTGTGCGGAAAATATAAACGCCTGAAGCATCGCGGCGTGATCTGCGAGAAATGCGGTGTCGAAGTAACGCTCTCCAAGGTGCGGCGTGAGCGTATGGGGCATATCGAGCTGGCTTCTCCGGTGGCGCATATCTGGTTTCTAAAATCGCTGCCATCACGTCTGGGGATGGTGCTGGATATGACCTTGCGTGACATAGAGCGGGTACTTTATTTTGAAGCTTATGTGGTGACCGATCCCGGCATGACGCCTTTGGCGCGATGCCAGTTGCTGACGGATGATGACTATCGTGCCAAAACAGAAGAATACGGTGACGATTTTCGTGCCAGCATGGGGGCGGAAGGCGTGCGCGATTTATTGAGTAACCTCAACATCCGCGTTGAAATTGATAATCTTCGGCGCGAGATGGGAACAACCGGTTCCGAAACCAAGATGAAGAAAATCTCCAAGCGGCTAAAGGTGCTGGAGGCGTTCAACAAATCCGGCATCAAGCCGGAATGGATGGTTTTGGCGGTACTGCCTGTATTGCCGCCAGAGTTGCGTCCGCTCGTACCGCTCGATGGGGGGCGTTTTGCCACTTCCGATCTGAATGATTTATATCGCCGTGTCATCAACCGCAACAACCGGCTAAAGCGTCTGCTTGAGTTGAAGGCGCCAGAAATCATTGTGCGCAACGAGAAACGCATGCTGCAGGAAGCGGTGGATTCATTGTTGGACAATGGCCGTCGCGGCAAAGCCATGACTGGCGCCAATAAGCGGCCGCTAAAATCGCTTGCCGATATGATCAAGGGAAAAGGTGGACGTTTCCGCCAGAATCTGCTGGGAAAACGGGTGGATTACTCCGGGCGATCTGTGATCGTTGTAGGGCCGCAGCTCAAGCTGCATCAGTGCGGGTTGCCGAAGAAAATGGCTTTGGAATTGTTCAAACCTTTTATTTTCAACAAGCTCGAAATAATGGGCATTGCCAGCACCATAAAGGCAGCCAAGCGTGAGGTGGAAAATGAAAGCCCTATAGTATGGGACATCCTGGAGGATGTCATTCGGGAACACCCGGTGATGCTAAACCGGGCTCCGACACTGCATAGGTTGGGCATCCAGGCGTTCGAGCCGGTGCTGATAGAAGGCAAGGCGATCCAATTGCATCCACTGGTATGTGCTGCATTCAACGCCGACTTCGACGGTGATCAGATGGCGGTTCATGTGCCGTTGTCGCTAGAGGCGCAAATGGAATGCCGCACTCTCATGATGTCCACCAATAATATCTTGTCGCCTGCCAATGGGGAACCCATTATTGTGCCCTCGCAGGATATTGTACTGGGGCTTTATTACACTACCCGGGAGAAGGTCAATGCGCGCGGCGAGGGTATGTCGTTTGCCAACATCAGTGAAGTATCACGCGCTTACGAGAGTCGCGTTATCGAGCTTAATGCCAGAATCATGGTGCGGATCAAGGAATATGAGGTGGATGCCGACGGTGAGCGCCGTGAGAAAATCACGCGTTATGACACTACTGTGGGGCGAGCGCTGCTGTCGGAAATTCTTCCCGCTGGGCTACCTTTTCCACTGATTAACAAAGTGCTCAAGAAAAAGGAAATCTCCAAGCTCATTAATGCAAGCTTCCGTCGTTGTGGATTGCGTGAGACAGTAATTTTTGCCGACAAACTGATGTACTCCGGTTTTACTTACGCTACCCGCGCTGGCATCTCAATCTGTTTGGACGATATGCTGACGCCGATACAGAAGAATGACATTATCAGCGCATCCGAGAAGGAGGTGCAGGAAATTGAAGTCCAATACACTTCCGGGTTGGTAACCCAGGGCGAGCGCTACAATAAGGTTGTGGATATATGGGGTCGTGCCGGTGATCAAGTGGCTAAGGCGATGATGGATCAGCTCGGTGTTGAGCCGGTACATGATCCGCTAACCGGTGAAGTTAAAATAGATAAAAAAGGGAAGCCGTTGACACAGGAATCCTTTAATTCAATCTACATGATGGCGGACTCGGGCGCGCGAGGCTCAGCTGCTCAGATTCGTCAGTTGGCGGGTATGCGTGGCTTGATGGCCAAGCCCGATGGTTCGATCATTGAGACGCCCATTACGGCAAATTTCCGTGAGGGGCTGAACGTTTTGCAATATTTTATCTCCACTCACGGGGCACGCAAGGGTCTGGCCGATACAGCACTGAAGACCGCCAACTCTGGCTATCTCACCCGTCGCCTAGTGGATGTGACCCAGGATCTGGTCGTAACCCAGGACGACTGCGGCACGAGCAATGGCGTTGTAATGAAGGCGCTCGTCGAGGGCGGCGAAGTCATTGAAGCGCTACGTGAGCGCATACTCGGACGGGTGGTGGCAAACGATGTTGTTAATCCGGAGCATCAGGCGGTGATTTATCCGGCAGGTATTTTGTTGGACGAAAGCGCAGTCGATACTATTGAATCGCTGGGTATAGATGAGGTAAAAGTCCGTACTCCGCTTACCTGCGAAACTCGCTATGGTCTTTGTGCGAAATGCTATGGGCGTGACTTGGGGCGAGGTACACCCGTGAATGTAGGCGAAGCAGTAGGTGTAATTGCGGCTCAGTCAATAGGTGAACCCGGCACTCAGCTTACGATGCGCACGTTTCACATCGGTGGCGCTGCTTCCAGAACCGCAGTAGCCAGCCAGGTAGAGAGCAAATCTAATGGTATCGTACGTTATTCGCCCACCATGCGTTATGTTACCAACTCTCGCAGCGAGCTGATTGCAATTTCCCGTAGCGGTGAAGTGGTAATACATGATGATAACGGTCGCGAACGCGAGCGACACAAAGCTCCTTATGGAGCGACATTGCTCATTCGCGACGGAGAAATCGTAAAGGCAGGGCAAGTGTTGGCGGCATGGGATCCACATACTCGTCCTATCATTACTGAATATGCTGGCAAAGTTCGCTTTGAGAACGTGGAAGAAGGCGTGACAGTGGCTAAACAGATAGACGAGGTAACTGGCTTATCCACACTGGTGGTAATTGATCCAAAACGGCGCGGTGTGGCTCAAACCAAGGGCTTGCGCCCATTGGTGAAGCTCCTGGACGAAAATGATAAAGAAGTGAGGCTTGCCGGCGGCACGTTGTCTGTTAACATCACATTCCAGATCGGCTCCATTATTACGGTACGGGATGGGCAGCAGGTCAGCGTAGGCGAAGTACTGGCTCGTATTCCTCAGGAAAGCTCTAAAACCCGCGATATTACTGGGGGCTTGCCGCGCGTGGCCGAATTGTTTGAAGCTCGTTCGCCAAAGGATGCCGGGGTATTGGCCGAGGTCACTGGTATCGTGTCGTTTGGTAAGGACACTAAAGGTAAGCAACGCCTGGTAATCACGGATCTGGACGGAGTCTCCCATGAGTACCTAATTCCCAAGGACAAGCATGTAACGGCCCATGATGGCCAAGTGGTGAATAAGGGGGAGAGCATCGTTGACGGACCTGCTGATCCGCACGATATACTCCGGCTGTTGGGGGTAGAAGCGTTGGCACGTTACATCACTGACGAGGTTCAGGATGTGTATCGTCTGCAAGGTGTTAAGATCAATGACAAGCACATCGAGGTGATCGTGCGCCAAATGTTGCGTCGTGTGCAAATCATTGATGCCGGTGACACGCGTTTTATTCCGGGTGAGCAGGTTGAACGGGCGGACCTGTTAGCAGAGAACGAACGCGTTGTCGTAGCCGAAGACAAAAAAACAGCAACCTATGAATTCATGCTGTTGGGTATTACAAAGGCTTCGCTTTCTACCGATTCGTTTATTTCCGCTGCTTCCTTCCAGGAAACTACGCGTGTGCTGACTGAAGCGGCTATTATGGGCAAGAGAGATGATCTGCGCGGCCTCAAGGAAAACGTCATCGTCGGGCGGCTCATACCAGCGGGTACCGGTCTTACTTTTCATAATGCCCGCAAGAAGCAGAGGCTGTTGTTAAACGCTGGTGAGAATCATGGTTTCAGCGAAGAAGGCAAAGGAGAGGTGCGAGACACCGGATATACGGTTTAAGGCATCAAGGGATTCGTCAAGTGATCAGCCATTGCCTGCGAGATATCTGCGCTCATTGGTATCGCATATATATGGAGTATTTCATTGATTCTGAAGGAACTTAATCATGGTTACTTTGCCGGAGCTAAGTATTAAGAGTCAGGCATTTGGTTTTGGCGGGTCAATGTCAAATTAGTCATTATAAAGTTATCACAGCATCTGTCAGACTTGGCATTCCCCCGCATGTTCCATGCTTGTGGGTTAATATGGGAAAAATAGTCTGGCAGCGCATATTTGAGGTCGAATAATAATGTCACGTTGGTTAAAGGACAGTTCGCAATTCATGGCGGATCTGTCTTGTTCAAAGTCGAATCGCGTCATTGAGGGTATGTTGGTAATAGCATCAGCCGGGATCCAAATCAAAATTGACGGTATGGAGCGCTGGCATTTTAACCAAGAATTGAAGGTCTGAATTATGCCGATCGACATCAATGCCATATTCAATGAGACCCGTGGCAAGAACTTCGAGCTTTTCGAAGAACATGTGAATCCGGTCTTCGTTAAGGTCCTGCGTACACTCGGATTTAACCGTTCGTGGGTGCGTGGCGAGGGCGCCTACCTTTGGGATGAAACTGGTACGCGCTACCTGGATTTTCTTACCAACTGGGGTGTCTTCAATTTCGGTCGTCGCCATCCGGTCATTCGCGGGGCACTTCAGCAAGTGCTGGACTCCGATTTCCCTGGGTGGATCGGCTTCGACGCCCCGCCACTTGCCGCTGCTCTGGCTCGCGAACTCGTGAAGCGCATGCCGCCGGGCTTGGATACTGTTTACTTCAGCAACTCGGGAACCGAAGCCATCGAAGCGGCGATCAAGTTTGCGCGTGCCTACACAGGACGGCCTTGCACCGTTCATCTTGCGAAAGCATTCCATGGCCTGACCATGGGAGCTCTTTCGTTGAATGGGGAGGCAAGTTTCCGCAGAGGTTTCGAGCCGATGCTGCCCGATAGTTCGGAAGTCAAACTTGGTGATCTTGCTGGCCTTGAGGCACGGCTCGCCTTAGGCGATGTAGCTGCCTTAGTTTTGGAACCGATCCAAGGCAAGGGCGTCAATATCGCCAGTAACGAGTATCTGCTCGGGGCACAGGATCTGTGCCGGAAATACGGCACACTGATGATCTGCGACGAGGTGCAATCGGGCATGGGGCGCACAGGACGCTTCCTGGCGAGTCAGTGGATCGAGGATCTGCGGCCGGATATCATTTGTCTCTCCAAAGCCCTTTCAGGTGGTTATATTCCGGTGGGTGCGACTATTACCCGCCGTGCGATTTACGACAGAGTCTATGACACGATGCATCGCGCGATCGTTCATGCCTCCACATTTGGGATGGGTAATATGGCCATGGCTGCGGGACTGGCCTCGCTTGCAGTGCTGGATGACGAGAATCTCACCGAGCGCGCCACCGAACTTGGCGCACGTTTTCGCAGCGGTATTGAGGCCATGGTGCCACGCTTTGAATTCCTGAAGGGTGTGCGTCAGCGTGGGCTGATGATTGCCATCGAGTTTGGTCAGCCGGAATCGATGTCACTAAGAGCAGCTTGGGCCATGGTCAATAAGATGGATGAAAATCTTTTTGCACAGGCGATTGTTCTCCCGCTTTTGGACGATCACCACATCCTTACGCAAGTCGCTGGTCACGCCATGCCCATCATAAAAATCCTGCCGCCCTTGAATATCAGCGAAACCGACGTGGATTGGTTCTTGGCGGCACTCGAGGATGTGATGATCAAGCTGCACAAGTTTCCTGGGCCAGCTTGGGAGGTATTGAAGAAGCTAGGCAGCCACGCTCTTACAGCGAAGCGACGCGAGGGCCGCGTCGCCGCGACCTGACGTTATTAGATCGTCTGTTTCTGGCGGGGGAGCCCCTGGAAGTAGCGTTCCAACCTTGTGTGGTGCGGCTCGCGATGGGCTGGCTGCGGTGGGCGTGGATTCTTCATTAATGAGCAAAAGTTCAAAAAGTCATTCTGAGGTCGGGACGGTTCTGCGCCATTCTAATCAAAGAGACTGTAAAGAGACTGTAACTTGACATGGCAGGATAAACCTCCTAGAATTCGCAGTCTTTTTAGCCGCCTTCTAGGCAGAAATGCTTGGCGCAGCGGAATTTCAAGCGTTAAGGGCAGCGGGGTGGTTATATTATCATCTTGTTTTTTTAGGAAATAAAAATGCCGACAATCAGTCAGTTAGTACGTAAGCCTCGTGCGGCGAGACGCGTAAAGAGCAAGGTTCCGGCGCTGGGAAATAGCCCCCAAAAGCGGGGAGTTTGTACCCGCGTCTATACTACAACGCCAAAAAAACCGAACTCCGCTTTGCGCAAAGTGGCGCGAGTTCGTCTGACCAATGGTTTTGAGGTATCCAGTTACATCGGTGGGGAAGGGCATAATCTGCAGGAGCACTCGGTGGTACTGATTCGCGGCGGCCGTGTCAAAGATTTACCGGGGGTCCGCTACCACACAGTGCGGGGTAGCCTGGACACTGCCGGCGTAAAAGATCGCAAGCAAAGCCGTTCAAAATACGGTGCTAAAAAGCCAAAAGCGGCTTAAGAGGGCTTAAAAGTTGGTTGCTTGGTCCGGGAATAAATCAAACCAGGCGCTTAAGCAACTTAAGCTAAATAATTAAACACCGAGGTTAGAGAATGCCAAGACGGAGAGAAGTTCCAAAACGCGAAATTTTGCCGGACCCAAAATATCATAATACGGAGGTGGCGAAATTCGTCAATGTGTTGATGACGCGTGGTAAGAAATCCGTAGCGGAGCGGATCATTTATGGAGCCATGGATCAAATTCAGAAGAAAACTGGCAAAGACCCGGTGGAAGTATTTACGCAGGCGCTATCCAATGTCCGTCCCATGGTGGAAGTAAAAAGTCGTCGTGTCGGCGGGGCCAACTACCAAGTTCCGGTAGAAGTGCGATCGATTCGGAGGAATGCGCTAGCGATGCGCTGGCTGCGCGATGCCGCGCGTAAACGAGCTGAAAAGTCTATGGGCGCGCGTCTTGCTGGTGAATTGGCAGAAGCAGCCGAGGGCCGCGGCGGCGCGGTCAAGAAACGCGAGGAAATTCACCGCATGGCGGAAGCCAACAAGGCATTTGCACATTACCGGTTCTAGTGACAACTAATAGTCCGTAATTGCCGGGCAGCGGTAAGATAATTCATTCAGGTTCATGACGACACGGCTCTCGGTTGAAGAGAGTGCTACCTTTATTCGTCGGCGCTTTTTTTTGCGTCTTGTTGATTCAAAATATTAAGGTTTAAATACTGTGGCAAGAAAAACACCCATTGAACGTTACCGGAATATCGGCGTAATGGCGCATATAGATGCCGGCAAAACCACGACTACTGAACGCATATTATTCTATACCGGCGTATCGCATAAGCTTGGTGAAGTGCATGACGGCGCAGCTACGATGGATTGGATGGAGCAGGAGCGTGGTATTACCATCACCTCCGCCGCCACCACATGCTTCTGGAAAGGGATGGACAGCAGCTATCCCGATCATCGTATCAATATCATCGACACCCCGGGCCACGTCGATTTCACTATTGAAGTGGAGCGGTCTCTACGCGTCCTTGATGGTGCTTGCACCGTATTCTGCGCGGTTGGCGGAGTGCAGCCGCAGACCGAGACTGTATGGCGTCAGGCTAATAAATACAAGGTTCCGCGTCTTGCTTTTGTTAACAAGATGGATCGTGCCGGCGCTAATTTCATGCGTGTCTATGAGCAGATGCAAACTCGTCTGAAAGCTCATCCGGTGCCCGTACAATTACCGATCGGTGCCGAAGAAAAATTCGAGGGAGTTGTCGATCTGATCAAGATGAAAGGTATTTACTGGGACGATTCAACCCAGGGGATGAAGTATGAGGAGCGCGATATTCCCCCTGATTTACTTGAAAATGCCAAGCGATGGCGTGAAAAGATGTTGGAAACCGCTGCAGAGGCTAATGAAGAATTAATGAACAAATATCTTGAAGAAGGAGATTTGTCCGTTGCCGACATCAAACGGGGATTGCGTATTCGTACCATTGGTAACGAGATCGTGCCTATGCTTTGCGGTTCGGCCTTCAAGAATAAGGGTGTCCAGGCCATGCTGGATGCTGTACTTGACTACCTGCCTTCGCCAGTGGATATTCGTGCGATTAATGGCGAGAAAGAAAATGGCGAACCCGCCGAGCGTCATGCAAGTGACGAAGAGCCATTTGCCGGTTTGGCATTCAAGATTGCCACTGATCCCTATGTTGGCCAATTGATTTTTTTTCGTGTTTATTCCGGCGTGGTGGCTTCCGGCGATACCATCTACAATCCAGTTAAGGGACGGAAAGAGCGAATCGGAAGATTGCTGCAAATGCATGCTAACCAACGCGAAGAAATCAAGGAAGTCCGTGCTGGCGACATAGCTGCTGCAGTAGGTTTGAAGGAAGCTGTTACGGGCGATACGCTATGTGATCCCAGCGATGTCATTACGCTGGAGAGGATGATATTTCCCGAGCCGGTCATTCATGTTGCAGTGGAGCCGAAAACAAAGGTCGACCAGGAAAAAATGGGTATTGCCTTGAATCGTCTGGCGCAGGAAGATCCATCTTTCCGCGTTCGCACCGACGAAGAGTCTGGCCAGACTATCATCTCCGGGATGGGCGAATTGCATCTGGAAATTATTGTAGATCGCATGAAGCGGGAATTCGGCGTGGAAGCCAATGTTGGTGCTCCGCAGGTGGCTTATCGTGAAGCCATCAAAAAGCTGGTGGAGGTTGAGGGTAAATTCATCAAACAATCCGGCGGGCGTGGTCAATATGGTCATGTCTGGCTTAAAATGGAGCCGCACGGGGCTGGTAAGGGTTTTGAGTTTGTCGACGCCATCAAGGGTGGAACAGTGCCGCGCGAATATATTCCGGCAGTAGAAAAAGGTCTGCGCGAGACGCTCCCCAATGGCGTGTTGGCGGGCTTCCCGGTGGTGGACGTCAAGGTCACGCTATTCGATGGATCCTATCATGACGTAGATTCCAACGAGAATGCTTTCAAGATGGCGGCCTCCATTGCGTTCAAAGATGGAATGCGCAAAGCTAGCCCAGTGCTACTGGAACCGATGATGTCGGTGGAAGTGGAGACACCAGCGGATTTCATGGGTAACGTGGTAGGGGATTTGTCTTCCCGTCGCGGCATGATCCAGGGTATGGATGATTTGCCCGGCCTCAAAGTGATACGTGCCGAAGTCCCGCTGGCAGAAATGTTTGGCTACTCAACTGCATTGCGTTCCGCGACGCAAGGGCGTGCGACTTATACAATGGAATTCAAGCATTACTCTGAAGCACCGAAAAACGTGGCCGAAGCAGTTATCAATAAGAAATAACCGTCATTTAGTAAAGGGCAGATCATGGCAAAGAGCAAATTTGAGCGGACGAAACCGCACGTGAACGTTGGCACGATAGGACACGTGGATCATGGCAAGACCACACTGACGGCGGCGGTCACGATGGTATTGTCGAAGA
>JBDTKY010000085.1:0-6309 GCA_039935055.1 Nitrosospira sp. | reverse complement strand
CCCATTCGTGAGTATCCGCCTCGCGGGTGGCTTGCGTGGTCCATCGTTGCAAACTTGGGAATTTTCTGAAGGCGTGTTTAAATCAGATGGAAACGTAGTCTTGAGAGTGCTGCCCTACAATACTTCGGTCGCATAATCCGCCAATCTGGAACGCTCACCACGCTGTAGCGTGACATGTCCGTTGTGATTCCATCCCTTGAAGCGATCCACCACGTAGGTCAACCCCGAACTTCCCTCGGACAGGTAAGGCGTGTCTATCTGCGCAATGTTGCCCAGACATACCACTTTTGTGGCGGGGCCCGCGCGGGTGATGAGCGTCTTCATCTGCTTGGGCGTAAGGTTTTGCGCTTCGTCGATTATCAGAAACTTATTGATGAATGTGCGTCCGCGCATAAAATTGAGTGATTTTATCTTGATGCGCGAGCGAATCAAGTCACGTGTGGCAGCGCGCCCCCATTCGCCGGCGTCGTTATCGGTTTTGTTGAGGACATCCAGATTATCTTCCAGCGCACCCATCCATGGTGTCATCTTTTCTTCCTCGGTACCGGGTAGAAAGCCGATATCGTCTCCCACCGGAACCGTGACGCGAGTCATGATGATTTCTGAATATATCTTGTACTCTAGCGTCTGCATCAGACCTGCGGCGAGAGTAAGCAAGGTCTTGCCAGTACCTGCCTGCCCCAGCAGCGTGACGAAATCCACTTCCGGGTTCATCAATAAATTGAGTGCAAAATTCTGCTCGCGGTTGCGCGCAGTAATACCCCAGATATTGTTTTTGCTGTGGGTGTAATCCTTGAGTGTTCGCAAAATCGCGGTTGCGCCGCTGTGTTCCGTGACCTGGGCATAGAACGGCTTGTCATGCTCCAGATAGACAAACTGATTGATCAGAAAATTCTTGCACAGCGGACCCCTCACACGATAAAACGTGTGCCCGGATTGCTGCCATGACTCCATTTCCTTGCCGTGGTTGTCCCAGAAATCCACCGGCAATTCCGTTATGCCGGAATAGAGGAGATCAGTGTCTTCCAACACTTTATCATTGAAATAATCCTCAGCCGCCAGCCCGAGCGCACGCGCCTTGATGCGCATGTTGATGTCTTTGGAAACCAGTGCGACGCTTTGGCTCAGGCAGGTCTCGTGCAAAAATTTCACTACGCCAATAATCTGGTTATCAGCGCTGCCGCTCGCCAGCCGCACTGGCAGTACGCTGCTGATCGCCTGGGTCTGGAGAAACAGCCGCCCGGTTGCGTTCTTGCTGCCATGCGATTCCAGCGAAATGCCCTCATCAATGTCGGCTACCGCGCTACTGACGATCTCATCCAGGAAACGGCTCGTCTGACGGGCATTGCGAGCCACTTCCGACATTCCTTTCTTATTGTTGTCGAGCTCTTCAAGCGTGACCATCGGGATGTAGATATCGTGTTCCTGAAAATGGAACAGGCTGGTGGGGTCATGCATCAGCACGTTGCTGTCGAGTACGAATAGCTTGGGATTAGTTCGCAATCGAGTGATTGCTGTAACAGGAGAAGCTGATTTCCTGGAACTCATGACTCCTCTCTTGGCAAGGTTTTTACGAACTCCAGCACTTCCTGGACATGACCAGGAACCTTGACTCCTCGCCATTCCCTCTGTAATGCGCCTTTCGCGTCCAGTATGAAGGTACTGCGTTCTATGCCACGAACCTGCTTACCATACATGTTTTTCATCTTGATGACGCTGAACAGCTTGCAGACAGTTTCGTCAGCGTCGCTCAAAAGCTCGAAAGGGAACCCCATCTTCATCTTGAAATTCTCGTGCGATTTGATGCTATCGCGCGAGATACCCACAATATCGCAGTCGAGCTTGGTGAATTCAGTATAAGCGTCGCGAAACTGCTGGCCCTCAGTAGTACAGCCTGGCGTATCGTCTTTGGGATAGAAATAAATTACCAGATTTTTTTCTCGGGTTTCGGATAGACGGAATACCTTATTGCCGGTGGACGGGATCTCAAAATCGGGAATAGGCTGTGTTAACATGGAAAAAGACTCATTTTAAATGACTCGTTAAAAGAATTCACTATGAAACTTTTGATTTTTGCATGGTAACAAAAAGACAACATAAAGCAAATCGGACACCATGAGACAGATGGAACAGGGGAATACTGCGGGATGAAGGGTTTTATCGGACCGGATTACCAAGTACTTGTCCTCGCGTCGCATCGGCCCAGCAATTGGGTGTTTCGAACAAACGCACCTGCTCCAGCCTGAGGTGATTTCCATAGCTATCCTGGTAGGCTGCATCGAGTATGCGGAACGCGAAGAGCGCGAGATTTTCCGCTGTTGGCGGCGCATCCAGCACTATTGTCCTGTGGTTCTCGAGGGATTGAAGAAATTGCAACAACGTTAAATCTTCTGAATACACAAGGAAGGCGTGATCCCATTTGTCTACCAGCACTGCATTGGCAATACGTTTCACTTCTGAATAATCCATCACCATTCCTTGCTCGGCGACACCTGTGTCAGTAATAATGTCTCCAGACAGGGTAATTTCAATAGCGTAACGGTGCCCGTGCAAGTGGCGGCATTTGCTATTGTGGGAAGGTATGCGGTGGCCGGCATCGAATTCCAGCCTGCGAGTGATTAACATTATGGGAATTGTAGCATTGCAGCGTACCTCCAAACTATTGAATATCGCGGATCATAGCCGCGACAGCGTGGGAATGACCTATATCTATCCGGTCGTGTCACGCCGTGCTGGCGGTGTATCGGTAGGTGTCAATCTTAATCCCAACAACGCCTGCAACTGGCGTTGTATTTATTGTCAGGTTCCCGAACTTAAACGCGGCACGGCGCCGGTGATTGATCTGGCTAAACTCGAAAAAGAGCTACGCGCATTTTTGCATGAAATTCAATATGGCACTTTCATGCAGGTACAAGTACCTTCGGAAGCAAGGCGTATCAATGACATCGCCTTGTCGGGCAACGGCGAACCCACCAGTGCCAGGGAATTTGAGCAGGTGATCGAGTTGATCGGGCGGGTGAAGCATGAATCCGAGTTACCTAAGGCGGTTAAACTGGTGTTGATTACCAATGGCAGTCTGATTGACCGGCCTGATGTGCAGGCAGGATTGCGCCGGATGGCGGAGCTTAACGGCGAGGTCTGGTTCAAGCTGGATAGTGTCACACGCGAGGGAAGACAGCGAATCAATAACACACGGATGAGTTTGAGACGGATGCGTGAAAATTTGCAACTGTCAGCATCTTTGTGCCCTACCTGGCTGCAAACCTGCGTGTTTCAAATCGATGGCAGGCCGCCTCCCGAGGCGGAATCTGGCGCTTATCTAAAATTTATAGAGGAATTGTTACGGGAAGGCGTACCGCTCAAAGGAGCATTGTTATATGGCCTCGCGCGTCCATCCATGCAGCCGGAAGCACCGCGGCTCACAAAAGTCAGTCAGGTGTGGATGGACGCGTTTGGCGTAAGAATCCAGGCTCTCGGACTCGCCGTTAAGCTCAATCCGTGACGACGATACTGAGTTCTGCCAGATGATATTCAACGAGCCAGAAGCAAACGGTCGTTTGGACGTAGCGCCGTGTTTCGCCGGGGTTATTTTGACTTTGCAGTTTTTTTCAGGCTCTTGTACAAATCAGCATGCTGGCTTTTCAGCAATGCGGCCACGACCAGATCATCTTTTCTGATCTTGGCCAGATCGATATGCTCGATATGCACAAGCCGTACAAGCTCTCTCACCGGTCTGGGCATATTGCGTCCGCTTTCATAACGGGAGCCGCCACTTTGAGTGACGCCGACCTTGCTCCAGAAATCATGCTGATTAAGGCCAAGCTTGCGGCGGATTTCACGAGGGTTGGATATTTCTTCAAAGAGTTTCATAAGTCAGCTCTCTACAGGTTGTGGTGGTTATGTTATAGAATTATTGCGCATTCATAAATTTAATTTGTTTCTCTATTCAATGCAAGTATTAAGTGCATCCTGCTTGATATTTATGATGACTGCCTGATTATCATTATTGCATATATTTAGTTTTCTTTCCGGTAATCGGGTAAAATTCATATTTTCTCAGCACCAAATCTCCGGCGCTCGCGGCGCCGTAATTGATTCAACATATCAGACCTCTTTATTTGCGGCAGAGTTCCTTATTCTCAACATAAAGCGTCGATAATCGTGACACTCATTATTCAAAAATATGGCGGAACATCGGTGGGCAGTACTGAGCGCATAAAAAATGTTGCTCGCCGAATAGCAAAATTTCAATCTCAAGGTCACCAGATCGTAGTGGTGGTTTCTGCCATGAGCGGGGAAACCAATCGTCTTATTGCCTTGGCCAGAGAATTTCAGGTTCATCCTGATCCGCGCGAGCTGGATGTTATGGTTTCTACCGGCGAGCAGGTTTCCGTTGCTTTGCTGTCAATGGCGCTGATGGATCTGGGTATCAAAGCAAAGAGCTATACCGGTTCGCAGGTGAGAATACTTACCAACAACGCCTTTACTAAAGCACGCATACTAAAAATTGATGAGGATAAAATACGCGCCGATCTTGATGCTGGCTATGTCGTGGCGGTAGCCGGGTTCCAGGGAGTCGATGAAGCCGGCAACATTACCACGCTGGGCCGCGGCGGATCTGATACAACCGGTGTGGCATTAGCGGCAGCACTTAATGCCGAAGAATGTCAGATTTACACCGACGTGGATGGTATTTACACGACCGACCCGCGCATCGTCCCTGAAGCCCGGAAACTCAAGACTATCACCTTTGAGGAAATGCTCGAAATGGCAAGTCTTGGGTCCAAAGTGCTGCAAATTCGTTCAGTTGAATTCGCTGGTAAATATAAGGTCAGGTTGCGAGTGCTCTCCAGTTTTGAGGAAGAAGGCGAGGGGACTCTGATTACTTTCGAGGAAAGCAAAAACATGGAACAGGCGATTATTTCAGGTATTGCGTTCAATCGTGATGAGGCGAAGATTACTGTGCTCGGTGTGCCGGATCGCCCTGGCATTGCTTATCAAATCCTTGGCCCGGTAGCCGACGCCAACATCGACGTGGACATGATTATCCAGAATGTCGGTCACGACGGTATGACGGATTTCTCATTTACCATAAATCGTAGTGAATTTGTACGGACCATGGATATCCTGAAGAATCAGGTGCAACCCCATATTGGCGCACGCGGTGTAATTGGCGGCGACAGAATAGCCAAGGTATCGGTAGTGGGGGTGGGAATGCGTTCGCATGTCGGTATTGCCAGCAAAATGTTTCGTGCCCTGGCGGAAGAAGGTATCAATATCCAGATGATTTCCACCTCCGAGATAAAGATTTCCGTGGTGGTGGAAGAGAAATACATGGAGCTCGCGGTACGAGTGCTGCACAAGATTTTTGAATTGGATCAGGTATCCTGAATCCTGCGTGAAACACTGCGGAATACTACGAGCCATTGTTTGACCGCGGAGTTGTAAACCGCTATCCTAATGACTCTTCTGTGGAGAGATGGCCGAGTGGTCGAAGGCGCTCCCCTGCTAAGGGAGTATAGGCTCAAAAGGCTTATCGAGGGTTCGAATCCCTCTCTCTCCGCCACTTACTCCAATGATTTCAGGTGCGTCTCTAATCGAGTATCCATCTTAAATGCTTGGCATAACTCAGCTGTTCCGTTTTTCTCATACCAGCGACCGTACGCAAGAATTATGCGTGTTCAGGGTTCCAGGTAATCATCTTCTCGATTGCCTCCCGTAGACCATCGGTGGTGCCATGTCCCAATTAAATAATTCCATGCATGCGATGGTGCTGGATGAGCCGGGACAAGCGCTGAATATGCGCTGCCTACCATGTCCACAGCCGGGCCCGGATCAGTTATTGGTCAAGATCGCAGCCTGCGCCGTATGCCGCACGGATTTACACGTTGTTGACGGCGAGTTGCCCAAACCAAAGTTGCCCATTATTCCTGGCCATGAAATCGTGGGCCGGGTGGTATCTTGCGGAACAAATGTCCCCAATTTTTCAATTGGGGAACGGATTGGTATTCCCTGGCTGGGCTGGACCTGTGGTCAGTGCCGCTACTGCCGCAGTGGCCATGAAAATTTATGCGAAAGCGCCAAATTTACTGGTTATCAAATCGATGGCGGTTATGCGGAATATACCGTCGCTGACGCGCGTTATTGTTTCCGCATTCCCGACCATTATAGTGATGTCGAGGCGGCACCTTTGTTATGCGCCGGACTCATTGGTTATCGGGCACTTAAAATGGCTGGGGAGGCCGATCGGGTTGGTATTTACGGTTTCGGCGCCGCAGCTCATATCTTGGCTCAGATTCTGCGCTATCA
>JBDTKY010000084.1:0-5184 GCA_039935055.1 Nitrosospira sp. | reverse complement strand
TGCTCGTCACCCCGCAGTGGATCAGCGACATCAGCTGGCTGGATGCGACTGTGTCGGTCCATCTCAGCCGCGAAGCAATCAAGACCGCCCCGGCGTACGACTCCAACGCGCTGCCCGGTCGAGAACAGGAAAAACGCATGTACGAACACTACGCACGTCCGCCCTACTGGGGATAGCACAAGCAGGCGTGTCACCAGCCGCCGTTAGATACATAATTTGGGTGCAGTTAAACAAACGACAGAGATGTCCCATAGGATTTTGCGTAAAGCCTTATCCAGCGCGGCTCGAGTCGGATTCCCCTTCCGCGCGGCTTGCCAATGCGCACGCAGCCCCAACCGGTTTACAACTACACTCGGGAATTTCCGTATCTTTAGGAGGAAATGAGTGTGCCCATCAAGTTTAATGCCGACCACCGCCGCGTCGAGCACATTTTGCTGAACGTGGCCGATCAGCGAACCCTTTCCATCAGCTCCCTGAGCCAGCAGGCGCTTCAGGAGATGCAGCCACGCTATTTCATGAAGTCGGCAGACATGAAGCCCAAGGTTTATTACCGGCTAACCGATAACTGGGTGGAATTGACGGTCCGCTTCATTGCCCAAGATCATGGCATTCGTGAACTGAAAGACCAGATGAGCCGGGATATTCTGAAAGCATTGGACGAAGCGGGTATCGGCATTGCGTCCACAACTTATGATATCGTAGGATTCCCACCTGTTATTGTGAAACAACAATAAGCTTGGCCTGATTTTCTTTACTGCGCCGCTAAAAAGCCCCAACGCCGCCGACTTCTTGCTGCGGCCGATATTCGACAGTGCATCCATGAGGCGAAGCCCCATCCCACTGCCTTGATGCTTGCGGATAAAACAAGATGTGGCCAAAACCGCCATATTGGGTCCACACGTTCCACATGCGGTATGTTTATCTGGAAGAAGGACGTCTCCTCCAGGTGCCATGGCTCATAATTCTTCCACAGAACGAATAGGGGCGAAGAGCACAAACCGCCCTCCCCCGCCTTCGTGCCCGAGGCAGATACGAAAGGCGAGCTGTAACCATTGCGCAATCCAGTAACGCCAATGCTTACCGGGTTTTACATTCCATCACCTTCCAAAATCCCATATAGTTTCCCCATATCATGAGTTGCTGCGGATAATGAATCCGGTCGACAGGACCTGTATAGCTTTTTGCTTTTGCTCCAGCACTCGCTCCCGGTCGGCTTCGTTGACGATTTGCATCACGTCTGCCCCGATGAGCCGGATATGGTGCATCAAGACTTCACGGTCGCCTTCCCGTTGTAGGTGATGGCCCAGCCCTGCGATAGTCTCCAGCAATTTCACCAGAATGTCCGGGTTGCTCGCGCCATAGATGCGGATCTGATCGAAGGCGGCGCGCGCTATCTCGTCAAAATCCACAATACGCGCGACTACGCGTAATGTACCGCTTTCATCATGGCGCGCGGCGTCAGGCAGCGTGCGGCACACCACACCGCGCAACGAGGCGCCAAGCCAGTCAATGCACGCGAGCGCGGTAAATGGCTCATTAATGCCCGGGGAGAGCGCATGCGCGCCGATTTCGACCAGTTGTTGCAGCGAATAAAGCACATCCTGGTAGGGGGTGCGCTGGATCCCCAGGCTGAAGCATTCACGAAGGGTCTGCTCGATCTCGCCGGTTATGCTCGCAGGGGGGCTGGCCCGCAACAGCGGGGAATGGCTTCGAATAAAGTCGCCCGGCCGCGTTTCGAGTTTGAGTTGCAGATCGTGGCGTGTTGCCAGGTGCATCAACTGTTTGTCATCCATGCGCTGCAAGTAGCCGTTTTCGTCGGCATCCACCGCGCGTGCCTCTTCCCAATCGGGTTCGGCGCCCGCATCGTGCTCGATATCGCCGCTTTCGCCTATGCGTTCAGGAAACAAAACGCTTAGGGCATCCTGGAAATCGAGACCCACCTCGGCGATGATATTTTCCGCCTGGATGCTGTGTGAAACCTTATGAATAAAGAAAATCAGGACTGCCAGCGATATCAGGGCCAGTGCGACGCCGATATTGACCGACAGATGGGGCACGAACGACGATTCTTCCACCGAGCGGACCGTGCGCAAAACCAGCAGACAATAGATGAAGGTGGCAATGAAGGTGCCCAGCGTGAACTGTACACCTCGATCCGAGGTAAAATTACGCAGGACTCGCGGTCCGAAATGTGATGAGGTTTGCGACAGCGTGGTGATGGTCAGCGAAAAAACAATTGAAACGACTGTCATCACCGATCCCGCTACAACGGATAGCACCCCGCGCGCACCTTCGGCCCCGCTCGACCAGAACCAGCCGATATGCTCTCCCCATGCATCGCCAAGGGAACGGTCAACGACTATGCTTCCCCATGCCCCAGCCGCGGACAGCAGGGCCATGATCGCGGGTAGGAACCAGAACGAATCAGCCAGTGAGTCACGGATTTTAATAAGGCGCAGTTTCATTGTAAACCGTCGATTTGAGCGCCCGTCACATTAGTTGGTCGGAACATTTTTTTCGCTGAAACTATCGCACCCGTTGTGACGGGACGCATGTGCCGTTCCATGACACGGACAGTGAATTCGGCGTGGGGCGTTCAGGGCGCGATGGAACGCAAAGCTCGATAAGGCGCTTTAACGCCATGCGATAGACGGGACACGACAGGACGTGACACGGCAGCGGAAGAGAGGCTGAATAGTCAAGCGACATGGCGATAAGAGACATTTTACTGAAAACGGGGATAAAAAGTGACCATCCGATGGCAGGGCACCGCCCATTCATGCTTATTGCAACGGATAAGCGGGCGGCAGATACTCTAACACCACCATGCCGAGGGACTTGTTCAAGCCCAGTATGGGAATAAATGCACGGAAGATTCCATTGCCAACTTTTTCCAGCGTGATTTCGTTGGAATCCAGATTAGCGCCGGGATAAAGACCGGCGAAAGTTTCGACCAGCTTCTTGCGGTCACTGGCCACGGTCACCTTGCCATCCGGCTTGGCTAGCACTGCGGATTTGAAACCCCTGATTTGTACCAGTTGACCGAAATACTGATCCACCTGATTCAAGTTGCCGACAATAAGCTCGCGGCGAATGGCCCAGGCGAAGGGAATACTGAACAGGCGCAGTGCTTCCTCGGCGCGAGCCTCATCCACCTGCTTTGTTTGCTTGATTTGCTGCGAGTGCGCTTCGGCCTGTTGTGCCTCCACCTGGGCCAGTTTCTTCTCCACCGTGTCCACAGCGGCCACTTTCCAGCCGTACATGTATGCAACTACCGCCAACAGGGCGACGGCCAAGCCGAGCATGATCTTGCGCTCCCACCTCATACCGCTGGGTTTACCAGGGGCCATAGCATTATTCTCGACCTGATCCATATAAAACTCCTTAACTTGGATGATGTTCGTACTTTACGCTGTTCTCCGTTTTAGGAGACGTTTACTCAGGCACTCGATTGCTGAAGTGACGGCACGGACGCCCCGCCCCTTCTTGTCAATGTATATATGTGTTTAACTCGGTTGCAAACCGCTAGATATTGAGAAATGAGCCGTGAATGAGCCATGGTAAATAAGAATAATAATTGCTTTTTCTTAATTTCGTTGCGGATTTTAATTTCAAGGCTAGCAACGATAGAGGTAGCAATATAGCGTAAATATCGCTCTACGAAAGCGCGCTACCGTACATATTGCCCAATTTTAAACGGGTAGATTGAAATGGGTTCCTTGCCTCCATTCGCCCTCTCTTAGGACTGGTTTACCCGAGCGGGTTTTCGAACCACAGGTGGATCTGTTTTGCCATGTGTCCCCGGCGCACTGTCGGGATCGATTTAGGTCCCCGCATCAAAGCGCTGGACGATCGTCACTTGTATCTTCCTCGCGGCAGCGAGATTCCCGAGATTCTGAAGCCGATCTGTCGCGCCACTCTCGACCTCACCGACAACTAGGCCGACCAGCCAAAGATTTTCTGGGCTTTGCGTCTAGACCGCCTTCCCGAATTTTTCATTTCAGGCATTGCTTCAGAGTCCAGAAATAACCTGCTCAGTTCGGTATCGCACAGTATTTTTTTACACCTGGGTTATCTTATGCAAAATGAAAATTGACCGGATATCAATGTAAATCTTTCCTCAAAAAAATCACGATTTCGAGTTTACCTACAACGCTTTTTAGGCGGCAGCTATTGTTATAAGGCCCCAACATGAGTATTAGAGGTCGGAAATTGCAGCGGGCTGATAGTTGGCCTGTTGTAGCTCAATTACCATTTCTCTGAATGGCAGAGGTGAAGAGACAGATCAAGATTTCATATAGAGACACATGCGTCTCTATATTAGCAGGCGTCGTGGCATCGCCTCAAATGCCGCATAACCAGGGAGAACACCATGTCTAGCAAAAAATCCATTATTTCTATTGCCGTAGGTTCCGCCTTTGCTGCCACTCTCGGCGTCGTACCCTTAGTTTCAGCAGCTGACAGCCCTTTCACCCTTCAATCCCTGGATAAAGGCTACCTTGTAGCCGATGCTGGTGAAAAGAAAAGCCGTGAAGGCAAATGCGGGGGTGAAGGCACCTGCGGGGAAGGCAGGTGTGGTGCGGCCATGGCAGATACAAACAAAGATGGCAAGGTGACCAAGGAAGAATGGACGGCGCATCACAACGCTATGTTCGAGCATATGGATGCCAACAAAGACGGCGTCATCGAAAAGTCCGAAATGGAAAAAGGAGAAATGGCCAAGAAGAAAAGATAATAATAGAAGAGACGTCCGAGGGATCGTGTGGGATAGGGGTACCCAGGGGAAATCGAATTGGAAATACCAACCGCTCTACCAGTACTGAAAAAAGGGGAATCCCTTGCCCTGATCGGATTCGGCACTTTTGAGGTGCGCAGCCGTGCCGCACGTACGGGCCGTAATCCAAAGACAGGTGAAGAACTGAAAATTGCCGCATCCCGGATTCCGGCGTTCAAACCCGGTGCGGCACTCAAGGCGGCGGTCAACGGCGCCGGAAAAAATAGAACGGGGGGGCCAAAACCCCCCTGCCCTATTTCACGGCTACGCCGCGAATCGACTCTTGGCTTCGTCACTGCGTACCCCATGAATTGGTGGCTGGTATCTAATCATATGAAGCACGGGATGATGACCGTACAAACATTGAATCCACCTCCAATCATTCGAGCACACCAAAGCATTCATGAAAA
>JBDTKY010000083.1:0-9675 GCA_039935055.1 Nitrosospira sp. | reverse complement strand
GTGTGGTTTTGGGGTGCAGGGCAAGGTGTAACTCCTTGGAATGGTCATTCCATTCCAAGGAGTTACAACACAGCCATGTGCCGCAAAATCCGTGCAATCCGTCCCGTAGCGGACCCACCCAAAAGGTAAAGGTAAAGTAATGCAGAAAATCTTTGTAGATCATGCTGTTAATCTAATAAATGAGCGGTCAACTGCCGGATTTAGGTTAAAATATTTCGCCCAAATATTGCCGGATCTCAGGCTAAAAAGCGAAGCGGTATTTTCCAAACGGTACCATGCCGTCGCCACTCCTCTGCATCGGTTACGATCACTGTATCCAGTCAATTTACGGCCTTTCCTCCAGCCAGCCGTACCCGCCATGCGCAGCGGCTGGAAATGGCCTCGTCATGCGTCACCAGGACCAACGTCGTGCCGCGCTCGCGGTTCAGCTCAAACATAAGCTCTATGATCTGTGCTCCTGTGGCGGAATCGAGGTTGCCGGTAGGTTCATCAGCCAGCAATAATTGCGGCTGCGTGACAAATGCGCGCGCAATGGCGACGCGCTGCTGCTCGCCACCGGAGAGTTGCCTCGGATAATGTTTTAGGCGCATTCCCAATCCGACTCGCTCAAGCAACTCCAATGCAGCAATACTGGCGTTGTTTATACCGGCGAGCTCCAGCGGCAACATCACATTTTCTATCGCTGTCAATGCCGGTAATAACTGAAATGACTGAAAAACAAAACCCAGCATGCGTCCTCGCAACGCCGCCCGTGCATCTTCATCCAATAAGAAAATATCTTCGCCATCAAGATGAACCTTGCCGCTGGAAGGGGTATCTAATCCCGCCAGCAGTCCCAGCAAAGTCGACTTGCCTGAACCCGATGCTCCCACCACGGCAACGGAGTCGCCCGCATTTACTTCCAGATTGATGTCCTCCAGAATGGTAAGCTGTTCATCACCGGTGCTAACTTGCTTGGTCAAAGCGACTGCCTGGACAATAGGCCGTATTACAAGGGTATCCGACATGAAAAATTTCCTGATTATTCTTTGTATATTTTTAAGTACTCTACCCGCCAACTCAGGCGCTGCAGGCGCGTCCGCACCTGCAGTCAAACCCGCAACCGCTACTATTATGGTATTCGGTGATAGTTTGTCTGCAGGCTATGGCCTGCCGCAGGAAGCTGGATGGGTCAGTCTGCTGAAAAAAAAGCTGCAAACGCAATCCCCGGTTCACCTGATTAACAATAGCATCAGTGGCGAAACTGCATCGGGCGGACGCAATCGCATCGAGCAAGCGCTTAAAACCCACCGGCCGGACATCGTCATTATCGAGCTCGGCGGCAATGATGGATTGCGCGGTGCACCCATCGAATCCATTCGTGACAACCTTGAAGCCATCATTGAAGCCTGCCTGCGAAACAAAGCTGCGGTACTGTTGGCCGGGATGCAGCTGCCGCCCAATTATGGCATAGCATACACGCAAAAGTTTCAGGATATTTATCCGCAGTTGGCGAAACGTCATCAGCTCAAACTGGTTCCGTTCCTGTTGGACGGCTTTGGCGACAAGCGTGAATTCTTTCAGGCAGATGGAATCCATCCGAACGCTCACGCACAAATAAAGATAGTGGAAAATGTCTGGAAAGTATTACAAACAATGCTTAGCTCTCAGCAGACTATTGCACAGGGGAATACCTGAAATTTTACATCGACCGGCCTCATCGTTGAGCTATACTTACAAAGTTTTACAATATCCCGCTAAAAACTAAAAAATTCTTAAATTACGATGACACCCTTTCTCGGCGAATTGATAGGTACCTGTCTGCTGGTCGTGCTCGGAGACGGCGTGGTAGCCAATGTCGTATTGAGTAAAACAAAAGGCAATAATAGCGGCTGGATCGTCATTACCTTGGGCTGGGGAGTTGCCGTATTCGTCGGTGTGTACGCGGTATCTCCCGTAAGTGGCGCACATATAAATCCTGCCGCAACCATTGCGCTTGCTGCTGCTGGTAAGTTTGCATGGGGCGACGTACCAACCTATATTGCCGGACAAATGCTGGGTGCGATGATCGGCGCGTTAATCGTGTGGATTACCTATCGCCAGCATTTTGAACAAACACAAGATGCGAATGCAAAACTCGCGGTGTTTTGTACCGGGCCCGCGATAAGGAATCCTCTCAATAACCTCGTTTCCGAAATTGTTGGAACATTCATATTAATTTTTGGCATTTTGCATATGGTTGCGCCAGAGAGTAGTCTTGGATCGCTGGATGCCTTACCGGCAGCCTTGCTGGTTTTCGGTATTGGTTTATCACTGGGCGGAACGACGGGTTTTGCGATTAATCCTGCTCGTGACCTGGGACCGCGCATTATGCATGCCATTCTCCCTATACCCAATAAAAGGGATAGCGATTGGGGTTACGCTTACATTCCAGTGGTTGGCCCCATTATTGGCGGCCTTTTTGCTGTTTCCATTTTTCAATTGTTGCAATAAATTTTCAGTTTCACCTCTTCAACCTCTTCAATCCGCGCGAGAATTGGGTCCGTAACGCCCCAATAATCCAGCCGGCCACCGGCATCCAAGCCCCGCATATCACAGCCGGTTTGCATTAGTGATGCACACGTAAAATCCCTGTATTTTGGCCAACCTGGTTGGCATCGCCGCCAAATACCCATGATTTGGAGCAAAGTGAGACGTGTAAATCCATATATGGCAGAATCAGGGACAAGCTTGAAATAGCATGTCCGGATGTGAGGAAACAGATCTTGCGTTTGCAGACATATAGAGGATCAGGCTATTTTTCAGGAAGAAACCATGGATAGCTATCGACATATTTTACTAACGGTGGATTTTTCGGCACATGGCGATTATGTCGTCCAAAAAGCGAAACATTTAGCAAATGTTTTTCATGCAAAATTAAGCATTATTCATGTATTGGATAATATTCCGATGCCGGATACAGCCTATGGCACAATGATTCCGCTGTATAAGGATTCATCATATGAATTGCTGGAAGAGGAGAAATCCAAATTTATGCAAATCGGTAACCGGCTAGATATTGACCCCGCCTGCAGATGGATGGTTTGGGGCGTGCCTGGGCAGGAAATCGTCCGGATTGCCGAGCAGGAGCATATCGATTTAATTGTTGTCGGCTCGCACGGGCGTCATGGTCTCGCTTTATTGCTGGGATCAACGGCAAATAGTGTCCTGCATCATGCCAAGTGCGATGTTATGGCAGTCCGTTTGCAGAATTAAGCAGCGATGAAGAGCGACAGCGCATACGCGCATCTTGCATGGTGTTTTCGATAAAGAATTGCCCTGCCGCCGCCCGTTTTACCAGAATTTCCACCAGGATTCGCCGCTCTCTGTAGTCGAGTCGGGGAAAAACCGGCTATTAGGAAAATTTTTTGTCATTACACGCTCGGCATCATCGCGCAAGTCGATCATTCCCATCGCATCATAGGCTTTTATCATAATGAATAGCGCTTCTTCCGTGGCCGGGGTTTGCGGATATTCCTTCAAGGCATATTGAGCACGATTGGCGGCTGCAACGTAGCCACCTCGCCTCATGTAATAGCGCGCCACCTGCACTTCATTCAACGCCACCACGTTTACCAGATGCTTCATTCGCTGCACCGCATCAGGTGCATACTTGCTCTTGGGAAACCGGGTAACCAGTTCCCTGAAATTCTCAAATGATTCGCGCGACGCCTTCGGATCGCGCTCGCTCATATCCTGCTTGAGAATTCTTTCCGATACGACACCCATCAGTCCAAGGTCATCATTAAAATTTGCCAATCCCTTGAGATAATAAGCATAATCTACATTCGTATGATTTGGATGCAGCTTGATGAAGCGGTCGGCAGCGGCAATAGCCGTGGCCTGCTCGCCATCCTTGTAGTGGGCGTAACCAATTTCAAGCTGTGCCTGCTGCGCATAGCGCCCATAGGGGTAACGCGCTTCCAGCCCTTCAAACAATTTAATGGCTGCTTGGTAATTTCCACTGGTCATTTCCGATTTCGCCTCGGAATAGTATTTGCTTGCTGACCAATTCTTGGAATCTTCCACGTCCTTCTTCGGCAAGAGACCACATGCTGATACCAGCAACGCTAGAAAAAAAGCTACACTGCGCGACATGATGAATTCACTGATAAATAAAAACGATTATATCCATTATAGCCCAAAGCCTACGCTGCCTGAATCGACTGACATCATGATCGAGCTGATAATCCCGCATGACTGTGCTGGAATGCGGCTTGATCAGGCTCTGGCACGCCTGCTGCCTGATTGGTCGCGTAGCCGCTTGCAGGCCTGGATGATGGAAAAACGGATAAGTGTAGATGGCGGAAAGGCCATTCCCAAACAAAAATTGTGGGGTGGGGAGAAGATACAGGTCGAACCTTCGCATCATCCCGTTGAGACAGCTTATGCCCCTGAAGCTATCTCGCTGGATATAATTTATGAGGATGATGCGCTCATGGTCATTAACAAGCCCGCCGGACTCGTCGTTCACCCCGGTAGCGGCAACTGGCAGGGCACCATGCTGAATGCACTGCTCCACCACGCGGCGCAATTGAGTGGGGTGCCACGCGCGGGCATCGTTCACCGGCTCGATAAAGATACCAGCGGTCTGCTGGTGGTAGCGAAAACCCTGGAAGCTCAAACGAGCCTGGTGCGGCAGCTGCAAAAACGTACTGTGAAGCGCGATTATCTGGCACTGGTACTGGGTGACGTCTCAGCTGACGGGTGTGTCGATGCACCGGTAGGAAGACATCCGGTACAGCGCACGAAAATGGCGGTAACCGTAGGTGGAAAGGAAGCGCGTACTCATTATCAGGTGCTGGAAAAACTCGATGGATGCACCCTGCTCCAATGCAGCCTTGAAACAGGACGCACGCATCAGATTCGTGTGCACATGCACTCCATCGGCCATCCACTGGCGGGCGATCCGGTTTATGGCGGCACACCGAAAAAGGTCCCGCGAGAAACCGGACAACTGATTGCCGGTTTTTCAAGACAAGCGCTGCATGCGAAAAGGCTGGAACTTTCCCATCCGCAACATGAGAGAAGAATGACGTGGGAAGCGGCATTACCCGAAGATATGAGCAGACTACTGCTGTTACTGCGGCAACACCGGGACCAGCAGCACTCCTCTTCCGTCAATTTATCGGTATAACCCCAAATTCTGCAGTTGACCCGCTCTTCTTCACACATGTTCAAGCTCGGCACCATGATCTGCAAAAAATTTTTGTGTCACTTGATTTTCATCTTTCTGGTGAGTTTGCTACAATTTCCGGATTTAGGATGAACGATTGGATCACTCCTGACTGGCCCGCACCTGGCAATGTCAGGGCACTGTTTACCACGCGTAATGGCGGAAAGAGGGGTGGACCTTATGCCGGCCTTAACTTGGGGGACCATGTCGGCGATGATCCCGCAATCGTCAAACAAAACCGCGCCCTTGTACGCAAGATTTTGCCGGGTGAACCCCGATGGCTGAAACAGGTGCACGGCACAACACCCATCAAGATTGACGGTTGTGGTTGCAAGGCCCCATGTGATGGCGACGCTGCATATAGCAGATGCGCCGGCAACGTCTGCGTGGTACTTGTCGCAGACTGCCTGCCTATACTATTGTGCGACCATGCAGGCACCGTCGTCGGCTTGATCCATGCGGGCTGGCGCGGAATGGCCGCGGGGGTGATCGAACGCACGGTATCGGAGATCGCCAGTACAGGCAGTACAAACACCCGAGTGATGGCATGGCTCGGTCCGGCAATCGGCCCCCGCCATTTTGAGGTCGGTGAAGAGGTACGCCAAGCCTTTATCGAGCGTGACAAGGAGTCCTCTCTCGCCTTCTTGCCGCACCATGCTCCCAGCGACGGCAAATGGTTCGCCGATCTTTTTCTACTGGCGCGACAGCGATTGATGAAAGCTGGCGTGGCCGAAATTTACGGGGGGGGCGAATGTACCTTTAGCGATCCGGCAAGATTTTTTTCTTATCGCCGTGATGGCAATACCGGACGGATGGCGGCATTGATCTGGCTGGCAGTCTGTCAGACTTGAAGAATCGAAGCGAGACAGGTTGCCAAGGGGGAAACGAAAATGACCAGATCGTCGCCATACGGAGTTGTTTGTCGTTGCATATGATGCAACGCCGCACTTTCTCACGTCTTGCTGACACCAATATGGTCATTTTTGACGCCCTGAATTCTGCATCCCACAAGAGCGTATAATCCCGCATTTTCCACGAATCGCCTTTAATGTCTATTCTCGCCTGGATCATTGTCACCAGCCTGTTTGGCGGAACATTAAGCGTACTGTTTGCCGCCGCGCTGACACTCAATACACGTGTCTCGTGGGTACAAATGCTGGTTTCATATGCTATCGGCGCGCTGCTGGGAGCCGCCTTTCTCAATGCACTGCCGGACGCGCTCGAGCTTTCAAAAAATCCGGCACAAATGACAGCCACGGTGCTGTTCGGCATCCTGTTATTCTTCATTCTGGAAAAATTGGTATTGTGGCGCCACTGTCATGTCGAAGAATGCGAGGTCCACGATCCTCTGCACAGCGCCCCCATTATTGCGGCCGCGGCTGCAAATAATCATGATAATGGCCGCAGCGGCATGATGATCATGCTGGGCGATACGTTTCATAACTTTGTAGACGGCATACTTATTGCCGCGGCATTCATGGCAGATGTACAACTGGGCATTGTCACCTCGATAGCCATAATCGCCCACGAAATCCCCCAGGAGGCCGGTGATTTTCTGATTTTGCTCAACTCTGGCTATACTCGCCGGCAGGCATTGATTTTTAATCTTTTATCCAGCGTAGCCACCCTGATCGGCGGCATGTTGACCTACTTCATGTTGCAAGATATGAATCACCTCATCCCATCGCTGCTGGGACTGGCTGCAGCCAGCATGATTTATGTCGCGATGTCTGATTTAATTCCCGGCCTGCATAAACGCCCAGAAATTGGCGCCACCATTCAGCAAGTTGCGCTAATCACGCTGGGCATCAGTTCCATCTGGCTAGCAGGCAGCCTCTTCTCCCATCATGCTTGAGTTTTTTAAAATTTCCGAAAACCGGAATCGTTAATTCAGCCAGATCCCTCATATACTAAGAGTACATCCTTTCGTTATTCCATCCTTTATCCGTAGCCCAATATTTAATATCCCATGCCATCTCTCAAACAACTGCCTCCAAAAATCGGCTTTGTCTCGCTCGGTTGCCCCAAGGCGCTGGTCGATTCCGAGCAAATCCTCACTCAGCTGCGTGCCGAAGGTTATGCCACTTCCTCTACTTATGAGGACGCTGATCTGGTGATCATCAATACCTGCGGTTTCATCGACAGCGCGGTAGCGGAATCGCTCGATGCCATCGGTGAGGCGCTGGCGGAAAATGGCAAGGTCATCGTCACTGGCTGTCTCGGCGCAAAAGAAGGGGGTGATGTAGTCAAACAAGCCCATCCGCAGGTGCTGGCGGTTACCGGCCCGCATGCCTTGCCGGAAGTCATGGCGGCAGTACACATGCATCTGCCACAGCCGCATGACCCGTATACGAGCCTGATCCCCCCTCAGGGGATACGGCTCACACCCAGCCATTATGCCTATGTCAAGATCTCCGAAGGCTGCAATCATCGCTGTACCTTCTGCATCATCCCCTCCATGCGCGGCGATCTGGTCAGCCGCCCGGTTAATCAGGTCATGCAGGAAGCAGAAAATCTGGTCAATGCCGGTGTCAAGGAATTGCTGATCATTTCGCAAGACACCAGCGCCTATGGCGTCGACGTAAAATATCGCACCGGCTTCTGGCAAGGCAGGCCGCTCAAAACCCGCATGACCGAACTGGTGCGTGCCTTGGGTGAATTTGGCGTTTGGGTGCGGCTGCACTATGTCTACCCCTATCCGCATGTTGATGAAGTGATACCGTTGATGGCCGAAGGAAAAATCCTGCCCTATCTTGACGTACCCTTTCAGCACGCCAGCCCACGCATTCTGAAGGCGATGAAACGCCCTGCCAGTTCCGAAAATAACCTGGCGCGCATCAAGCAATGGCGTGAAATATGTCCCGATATCACGTTGCGCAGCACCTTCATCGCCGGTTTTCCAGGCGAGACTGAGGCAGAGTTTGAGGAACTTCTGGAATTCCTGCAGGAGGCGCAACTGGACCGCGTCGGCTGCTTCGCCTACTCGCCAGTGGAGGGCGCAGCCGCGAACGCGCTACCCGATCACATTTCCGAAGAGGTGAAGGAAGAGCGTCGCGCTCGCTTCATGGCAGTGCAGGAAGGAATCAGCACCGCGCGCCTAACCCGAAAAATCGGCAAACGCATGACCGTGCTGGTGGATGAAATACAGAAAAATAAGGCCATCGCGCGCAGCAGCGCCGACGCACCCGAAATCGACGGTGTAGTTTACATCGATAACGTAAAAACAATGAAACTCGGCGAGTTTGTCGAGGTCGAAATTACCGGTTCCGATGCACATGATTTATGGGCAAAGGCAGTAGCTGCAAAGCCGAAAACCGTTACTTAACCAGGCCGGGAGGGTGATGTACCCACCACCTTGATCGAGGCTGTATCAGGCTTACTTACCGTCTTGGGTTGAAGCCGGATTCGATTTATCGGTGAGATTGAAGCTTACCTTATACGGGAGATAAATTTGAAAATAACCCTTGCGATCGTGCTAAGCGTTATCACCATTAGTGCAGCGGCGAATGATATTGATAAACGCCAGATTCTGTCTGTTACCGAGACTCAGCGGAACCACGTACTTTCTGAGATGCGTGCGTTCTTGACGGCAACGCAGAATATTCTGGACGCTGTTTTAAGGGAAGATATGACAGCGGTGGCACATCACGCCCGTCCGCTGGGGATGAACATGGCGCACAAAGCCGAAGACCATCTCAAGGCGGTGCTGCCGAAGGAATTCATGCAACTCGGCATGTCGGTACATAAAGACTTCGACCAAATAGCGCTTGATGCAGAATCCTTGAAAGATCCCAAGCATACGCTACGGCAATTGAGCGAATCCATGAAAAAGTGCAATGCGTGTCACGCCGGTTATCAGCTTCGCATTACAACACAGCCAGCCAAGGGAGAAGCGCAATCCTTGCGTCATGAACATTGACAAGGTCATCACTTTGATAACATCAAACTTGAGGCGACCTGGTACGATTGTACCAACCCGATCTCAGATGATTGATTGATAATATTTCTCTGAAATTCGGCGTATCGAGCCAATAGGACTGGAAAAGCTATGGATTCAAGATACCAAAACAAAAAAATAATCAGGATCAAAGACAACATTTTCGTATTCTGAAAATATTATCCCCGTCCTGATTTTGCCATTCTTATTATTTTGATTCCTGAGTTATTATTATTGTTTCCCCTTCCCCTTCCCCTGTTTATAGATCGCTAAATTAAAGAGATCGCATAAAGGGAGAAGGGGAAATTGACTCTTGCTAGCTCTTCCGCCTTCTGTTTGCCCACAAACCAGCAAAAGCGATGCCAAGAAGGGCTGCCGTCCCAGGCTCCGATACCGGATTATCTGGCTGCTGTGGAGGAGGACCTGCATACTGAGCGGCTATCTGGCTGAGCTTGAAATAGTCATAATTACGATCGGCGCCTCCTGAATTATAAAGTGCAGGTGCAAAAATCAAATATTGGCCGGTGAGCGCGGTATTAAAATT
>JBDTKY010000082.1:0-3728 GCA_039935055.1 Nitrosospira sp. | reverse complement strand
TCGGCTGCGATGTCCTTGTTGCGCATTCCCGTACTGGCCAGCAATACCATCCGCGCACGCTGCGAAAGTCTCACACTGGTGAGCCCAGACCGTGTCAGTTTCATCAGCGTTTCCCGCTCTTCTGGTGTCAAATTGATTTCAGATGCAACTCGCATTTCTCACTCCAGGAATGATGTCCTCTTCTCTTAAAGTGCAACCTGCAATATAAGTTCAATCAATAATGACTCATTACACTAGAATATCAGAACAAACGGGAGATTTCCCGCTGCAGCCCCGCGACGACAAACAATAGCAATTGAATAATCACCAACACAAACAGCGGCGACAAGTCGACGTTGGCAATGGGGGGAATACGTCTGCGGATAATTCCAAGGAATGGCCGGGTGAAGCTGTCGAGTATTGGAGCTAATGGGGTATGAGGGTTGAACCAGGAAAGTACTGCCTGCATGATTACCGCTACCAGGATGATGTAGAGAGACATTTTGATGATTTCAATCAGCGCCAGCAGTGCAAGTCCCGTAGCCGCGATGCCGATTGTCGAGCTGAAAGCGTAACCCTGAAGCACATGCACTCCTGTTAGCAGAATGTATTGTGCAATCCATGCCAGCAATAATGTGGAAATATCCATCCCGCTAAATCCCGGGATTAACCGGCGTGCAGGCCGTACGATAAAATCGGTAAGTGCAACGAGAAATTGCGACAGCGGGTTGCGGTAGGGTGCGCGCAGAAGTTGCATATAAAAACGCAGCAGCAGCGCCAGAGAAAATAACCCCAGCAGGGTGTCGAGCAGGAATATCAATATCTGGCTGAGCATGTGGCTTCCTGAAATTTATATCGTGCCAAACTCGTCGCCTAATTCACGCGAGCGCTGGTTTGCCACATGAATTGCACTTATGATTGCATTCTTGACCCCGGCATTCTCGAGGGCTTGTATCGCACGCTCTGTGGTGCCGCCTGGTGATGTTACTCTAGCACGGAGTGCAGCGACGTTCTCATCACTCTGGCTTGCAAGCTTTGCTGCGCCTAGAAGGGTTTCAAGGCTCAATTGCCGTGCCTCGGCCACATCCAGTCCTAATTCTTGTCCTGCTTTCTGCATGGCCTCGATAAAATAGAATACGTAAGCGGGACCACTGCCGGAGACGGCCGTAACCGCATCCAACAGTTCCTCGCGATCAAACCAAAGCACGGAGCCCACTGCGGCGAGTATGGTCTCTGCATTATTTTTTTCCTCTTTATTCACATCAGCCAGGGCATATAGGCCCGTCACAGCCGCGCCGATCAACGCCGGAGTGTTGGGCATGGCACGCACGACACGCCTGTGACCGCCCATCCAGCGGGATAAATCTTTGGCGCGAATACCGGCAGCAATAGAAATGACAAGATGTTTTCGGAGCAGCGGGGTAAGCTCCTGCGCCAAGACTGACAACTGCTGAGGTTTTACCGCCAGCAGGATAACGTCGCTGTTTGCCACGCCTGTGGCAAGTTCCGCCACGGCTTCCACCTTGTATTCACGTTTTATTTTCTCGCGCCCTTCAGCATTAATTTCTACTACCCGTATCTGCGCAGGCAAGTAACCTTGCCGCAGCAGACCGCCGATCAAAGCGGAAGCCATGTTGCCGCCACCGATGAAGGTAATGTTCATAGTGATTTTATGCCTGTGCACGCGTGTTGAAACCCAGGATGATATACCAAGCCCGGATTTTTAATAAATTGGATCATGAGACGCATCTGTGAAGGATATTTTAAGAATTCCGAGTCCATTGGACTAGCCTGGTTTTGCAAAGGTATTATCAGGCAGCGATTTTTATCGGGTACGCCAGGTTTTCGGGTATGAAGCCACGGCGACGCCGTAGAAATCAATGCCGCAAAGCTCTATTTCCTTCGCCTGATCGCCGTTGGAGGGTGTAATGCCGTGCGGGCGGTAGAATACGGCATTGCTCTGCCCGTTCCTTAGCTTTCCGATCTCAAAAAACATCAAAAATCCTTTGTGGATCCAGGCCGGAATAACTAAAATTCGGCATGGACTCTCATCCCATAGACATTTACCGGGCCACGATCAGCATTGAAGCCCGGGTTGGTAATATGCTGATAATCGGCCGTCACCCACAGCGGTGAATTCAATAGATTGACGCTATAAAAGATATCCACTACGTGTTCCGCATCCTTCTTAATCCGGCCATCGCCGATAAATCCATCGATGCCGCCCATATTCAAAAACCTGGCATGTTGACTCGAAATCCAGCCTGCGGCAAACCCAATTCCCAGCGTATCCTTTTTTCGTCCCCACCGGGAGCCATTGGCCAAAGTGCCCAGTGAAATCGATCTGTCGGTAGAGGTGTAGGAAAACACTTCGGTTTTGCCATCGCTATACATTCCCCGGAAGAATAAGCCAACATCGTCCAACACTTGCTGCTCAATATTAATCCCTATGCCCACTTTGTCATTGGGTTTGCGCACCCAGCATAAATCCGGAGCTCCCACGTTTCCTGATCCATAATTAAAACCAGTACAGGTTGTGGCATTTTTATTATGGTTAGATTGGAAAACGGCAATGGCATCACTGAATTTACCCATGTTTTCATGATTCCTGTAAACCAGCATTCTTACGGAGCCAGGCCTGTCATATAGCTGATGCCTATGCTCGAGTTCTACCTGTTGTCCATAGTAGGTAAATATTCTACTGTCGATAGCGAGTTGATTGGGATCGATGGAAGCGGCCACATGGCCGAAACGAACCGCCCAGTCATCATGAAAGTATTCGCTTACCATACCCCAGGTATATCCTCTTGCATCCGCAGCGAAATCGAAGGCGGCGTAAGTCATGAAGGCCATGTTCAAAAATTGCCGGCGCAGATCACCCGAGTACGAATTCTTGTCGAAGAAATCGATGACACTGAAATTGCCCACCCTGACGACGAGGCGTCTGCTATCCACCGTTGTCCCGAGCTGCATCGGGTCGGAGTCGAGTCGTATGCGATCCCCGCCAAATCCCCAAGTCTGCTTGAAGAACAATCTGGATCGGTAATAGATAGGCGTCTCGGAGCCGCCCTTCTGCATTTCGAAGTTTTGTATCACTCCACCGAGGCCCTTCAAATCCGATAAAGGTCGCATGGATATCATTTCCGGCACAAAATAAACTTCTCCGCCACGCCATGTCTTGAGCCCCAGATATAGCGTGGCGGTTCCGCTAAAGCTTCTTTCGCTTCCCGGCAGCAGGGAATTGGTGCTTCCATTCAGGTTGGTATACGAAGCCGGGAGGGCCCCTTTCCAACTGGAAATATAGGTGAACTGGCCATATGCATTCCAGTGCTCGTCCTCCAGATCATGCAGGCCCTTTTTTGCCAATAAGTTCATGAAGTCGAATGCATCCTGAGCACGTGGGTCCGGCTCCGTAACCCCCGCCCGAACCGGCACGACGGAAAACAGTATGGAACAGAGAAGAAGTATCTTTAAAAGCACCGTTGCTCGGAGGTATCTGGAAGTTGGTGTATCGCGCCATTCTGTCTGATACTTACTTAATCCTAAATCCGGCAGTGGACCGCTCATTTCTTAGATTAACAGCATGATCTACAAAGACTTTTTGCATCACTTTACTTTCACCTTTTGGGTGGGTCCGCTACGGGACGGATTGCACGGATTTTGCGGCACATGGCTGCGTTGTAACTCCTTGGAATGGAATGACCATTCCGCGTCGTTACGCCTTGCCCTGCACCCCAAAACCACACACT
>JBDTKY010000081.1:0-3131 GCA_039935055.1 Nitrosospira sp. | reverse complement strand
TATCCTGAATCTTGCGTGAAACACCGCGGAGTACTATGAGTCATTGTTTGACCGCGGAGTTGTAAACCGCTATCCTAATGAATCTTCTGTGGAGAGATGGCCGAGTGGTCGAAGGCGCTCCCCTGCTAAGGGAGTATAGGCTCAAAAGGCTTATCGAGGGTTCGAATCCCTCTCTCTCCGCCACTTACTCCAATGATTTCAGGTGCTGTCTCTTATCGAGTATCCATCTAAATGCTTGGCATAGCTTAGCTGTTTTGCTTCTCTCATATCAGCGGCCGTGCGCAAGAATTATGCGTATTCAAGGTTACAGGTGATCACCTTCTCGACTCCGTAGCTCAGGCCTCCGCTTGGGAAAAGCCAGCGCATGTCACGCGGTAGCTGGCCGTCCAGCGGCGTTGAATCACATCCAAGCGCTCAGATCGATTGTGGCTCAGTCAAGCTCTTCTTTCCAGCTCAGGAACTTTATGATAAATGTCCCGATGATACGGTTTTATGACTACTAAGCCGGTGTAAAGCTTATCTTGTGGTTCAATAATTGGCTATCGGTGGTGCCATGTCCCAATTAAATAATTCCATGCACGCGATGGTGTTGGATGAGCCGGGACAAGCGCTGCATATGCGCTGCTTACCTCGTCCACAGCCGGGCCCGGATCAGTTATTGGTCAAGATCGCAGCTTGTGCCGTATGCCGCACGGATTTACACGTTGTTGACGGCGAATTGCCCAAACCAAAGTTGCCCATTATTCCTGGTCATGAAATCGTGGGCCGGGTGGTGTCTTGCGGAGCAAATGTCCGTGATTTTTCAATCGGGGAGCGGATCGGTATTCCCTGGCTGGGCTGGACCTGTGGCCAATGCGGCTACTGCCGTAGCGGCCATGAAAATTTATGTGCAGACGCCAAATTTACCGGTTATCAAATCGATGGCGGCTATGCCGAATATACTGTTGCTGACGCGCGCTATTGTTTCCGCATTCCCGGCAATTATAGTGACGTCGAGGCGGCGCCTTTGTTATGCGCCGGACTCATTGGTTATCGGGCACTTAAAATGGCTGGGGAGGCCGATCGGGTTGGTATTTACGGTTTCGGCGCCGCAGCTCATATCTTGGCTCAGATTCTGCGCTATCAGGGAAAAAAATTATTTGCGTTTACGCGTGCCGGCGATACAGCGGCACAGGATTTCGCCGGCAGAATGGGGGCGATGTGGGTAGGGGGATCAGATGCGATACCACCTGAAGAACTCGACGCTGCCATTATCTTTGCGCCGATAGGCGCTTTGGTGCCTGCCGCGCTACGCGCCATCCGCCCTGGTGGAATCGTAATCTGTGGCGGCATTCACATGAGCGACATTCCTGCTTTTTCCTACGACATTTTATGGCGCGAAAAACGCCTGGTCTCGGTGGCCAATCTCACCCGCCGGGATGCTGAGGAATTTTTGGCATTGGCGCCGAAAGTGCCAATCAGAGTTACGACAGAGTCCCTGCCGCTAAGCGAGGCCAATACCGCTTTGACAAGACTGCGGGAAGGAAAACTGACCGGCGCGGCGGTGCTCATCCCCGATCTTTAGGCTTGTCCGGTATTCATTGAATTGACGTTTTGACACGTTGCCACACTGAAATTTCCAGAGTAATTCAATCTGGTACCGGTTTGCTCCAGGCTAACCATGTGTAGAATTAGAAAGCAACGCACTTCTCTCGCTCAGCCACCGCCTTGATATAGTCTCCCATGGTCTTGATCGCCGCGCCGGGTACGAGATCAGGTTCTCCAATCTTTCTCGCCACAGCACACGCACCGCAAACCCATATTGGAATACCTGCAGCCTGAATAGCCGTCAGTACATCTTTTAACGGGGGTAAGTTCACGCCTGTTACATGATCGCCAATTCCGGGACGGGCAAGTGTTACTGCCTCATTCCATAGAAAAAGAACGACATCGTGGCCCTGCTCCCGTGCGACTTTCGCGGCCATGAAAGGCAGTGTTGCCATGGTTGGATCGTCTGTTCCCCGGCTTCCGGAAATAATGAATTGCATAGTGGTATCCTCTTTATAGTGGACAGTTGGCGGAAATTGGAGTGACGGATAGCGTCCAGTAGTTTGGGGGGAGGTGGCCTTTCTGATAATACCTTATGAGTCGGGCCATGTTCTTCCCCAGCGCTTTAGAATAATCTCATATATTCCGCATCAGATGCGTAGATTCTCCTCGTCTGGTATTTTCGACGATGCATGAGTTTGTTCTTCAAGTCCGGCAGGCTGCTAGCCGTTATTTAACCTCCAGCGGCAAGTCTCTGGAATATTTTTGATTTGAGAAGAGTTCGCTTTGACTTGGTTGTCCGCCAGTCTGCTATAATTGCAGAGCAATTTTAAATAATACCGAGGAAATTGCCCAGCGTTAGCGCCCGTAGCTCAGTTGGATAGAGTACTTGGCTACGAACCAAGGGGTCGTGGGTTCGAATCCTGCCGGGCGCACCAGTAATGTTAGATATAATCAACCGCTTATGTGTTCACGCACTAAGCGGTTTTTCTTTTCAGTATAACGAGTGCGAGAGTTTTGGGTGAATCAGTTTCACAAATCCGGTGCTGCGTCGATCAATTCCTAGATTTTAGGCGCTGAGTAGTGCGACGTGATATCCCCCTTTTTTGTGTTCCAACAAAACTTTTCGGGTTTCCAGCGATACGTCGGCTACTTGTAATGGCTGTCCGAAAGTGTGTTTGAGGTCATGCACGCGCACGTTAACGAATCCTTCCGGTGCATTCTCTCCGAACACACTGCGTGATAGGTTTCAGCGACGGCTGATCGTCCGCTTTGTCATGACGTGTTATTCATGGATTTCGTAGGCCGGTGTTTTCCACTCAGGCCATGCTTCCAGGTAAAAACGAACCAAGATTGATCAAGGTGCATTCTTGAGGGATCGATGAGGTCAGACTCCATTGATTGCAAGGTAGATACTGATTGAGAGAATGAGGATAGACTAACGGATCCATATCAACCTAAATCCGGCAGTTGGACGGGGCGGAGTGTGTGGTTTTGGGGTGCAGGGCAAGGCGTAACGACGCGGAATGGTCATTCCATTCCAAGGAGTTACAACGCAGCCATGTGCCGCAAAATCAGTCCAATCCGTCCCATAGCGGACCTAC
>JBDTKY010000080.1:0-2210 GCA_039935055.1 Nitrosospira sp. | reverse complement strand
ACGTTGCCACCTTCAAGAATACTGAAGTAGGGCTCCGCCGGGGGATTGGCTGTTACCTCCACCGCCATCAGGCCCGGGTTCTGATAATCTGCAATATTCCGCGTTTGTTTTAGAATGCCATCGTTTTGGTCTGCGTGCGCGGCAATTACGATACCGCCGTGTTCATTCTGCACTATCTCAATCAGCTTCTTTAAGCTTACGTTCTCCCCAGCCATGCGCAATGGCTCTGGGCATCCATTGCGAAAACGCTGATTCTCTGTAAGCCCTAGCTTCGTAAGGAGCATGTTGATCCGCCGCACATGCGAAATCTTTGTAGCCGGTGCGAATAAGCATAGAACATGATACCCGATGTCTACCTCAAAACCCGGAAAGATATAGAGCGGTGAGCGACCTAGCAAACGGGCAACTGCTTTGTTTTGCTGAATTAAGTGTGTCAGAAACCAGTCCTGCGGCTCTGTCTTCTGTGAGAAATTGTGGTCAGTGACGCCAATCACTTCAAGATCAAGCTCATGACAACGACGCAGATAAACTCGAGCAGCTTCCTGGATCCTGTTTTCATCAGGTATGTTTGGGCCTACCACCCCATTCGCATCCGGCGCAGGGACAATCAATGGACGTCTTGGCTCTCCAAGCCTGGTAACATCGTCCGCCCAATGTGAATTGTCCTCCGGCGTTTGCACCTGAAAATCACATTTAAACCAGCGTATCCCTTCGTAGCTAGCCATTTACGCCCCACTTTATTGAGTAAGAAATCGATAGGGGCAGACTCAATTGATCCTCGAATGAACGTGAGGAAGCGATATTTTATGCAAATTGACACCTGCCATCATAGATCTTGTGAATTATTCCAGCTTATTTCCGCGCCTAAGCTATTCTGCGCCCAGCAGTAAGATATTCTGCATCTTAGAAGCTTTAACTGCATCAACCCATTGGACTAAAGTACAGTTTTTGTAAATAGGGATATTCATGAAATATTTACTTACAAACACCTTGGCGCAAGCCCCAAAAAATTTGCTTAACAAGCTTTTCTAATCGAACACCTGGCTACGGCAGGTAGATAACCCATTCCCTGGATGGTGATGGCAAAGGCATTCGCTTATTTCAGGACGTAGTACCTCGACGGTCTTGATTATGTGTCCCAGCGCACTGATCAGCACGTGCACCCGCTATTATATTTACACTCGGTAGCCCAATTGTATAATTCCTTAGGCGCAGTATATTTTCTAACCATACAGAACAGGATTTATCGGGCACGAGCCAGAATAGGAGAGCAGCAGATGTTCTTCAAAAGGCTGAAAACCACGGGCTTAGGCCAGAACTCTTACCTACTCGGGTGCGGGAAAGGGCTCGCCGTGGTGATCGATCCCCGGCGTGATATCGATGAATATCTGGAACTCGCTCAGGAAAACGATTTGAGCATTGCCTATATTCTGGAAGCGCACCGGCAGGAAGATTTCGAATTCGGTTCGCGAACGCTGACTGCGATGACCGGTGCCAGAATCGTAACGGGCGCGCATGAGCTTTTTGGCCATTCGGATATCGAGCTCGCGGACGAAAAAGAACTCAAGGTGGGCCCACGCGCATCGCTGCGCTTGAAACATCCGGCCATACGCCGGAAAGCGTAAGTTATACCGTCTATCTGAAGGATACCAATGACAAGTGCTGGGGTGTATATTTACCGGGGATGCACTCTTCATCAGTGAGACAGGGCGCACCGATCTACATGGTCATGCAGCACAGTGAAACAATGCTTTGCGGTAGCCGGTTTTATCAATCTCCCGGCGAGGGAATCCACATAACCCATTTTAGCGAGCAATAATGAGTCCACAACGTAGACTTCTGTTCACAACCCTGTCCATGCTGCTGACAACGGCAGCCCATGCAGTTGCCATTAAGCCGGATGGTGGCGGACTTGGCCCTGCGATAGACGTAAGAGGGCTGGATTGGGCGCCGGGCAATACATTGTTGACTCCTATAGGTAATGCGTCAATACTTACCCACCCCGCGGGCGACGTGCTCCAGCTCTACACCCATGCCTCGCTCAGCGGTTTCCGGGACAGCAGCGGCAGCCTCATTGATAGCCAGGGATCGAATAACTGGAGCTATATTGCAGGCTATCAGGAACAGGTGGTCTCTACGATTGGCAACAGCGTTGTGCTGGGTACTATCGGCGGAGGCAACAATTTTTTCAAGTTATATTTCGATGCAAC
>JBDTKY010000079.1:0-4174 GCA_039935055.1 Nitrosospira sp. | reverse complement strand
AAACTTTTACGGATACGTTTTTTCTCGGTAAACGAATAGCTCATGGAATCTCTCCGGGAGGTCAGATGACGGGTGGACAGAAAATGGGAGCAGAGTACCTGTTTTTAAGCTACCGTGCTGAGTGTTCTGCGGTAAAAAAGCGGAAATCAAACCGCTAGAATGACCAGAGTCCGACGGCGTCTTTCACGCCGTCAGCTGGCCCTCATCGCATTACTGTTATTTAATCTCTGCGGTCGCACCAGCCTCGGAAAGCTGCTTCTGGATAGCTTCAGCATCAGCCTTGGAAACGCCTTCCTTGACCGCTTTGGGTGCTCCATCCACCAAATCTTTTGCTTCTTTCAGTCCCAGACCAGTAACCGCGCGCACAACCTTGATCACGTTAACCTTGCTTTCGCCGAAGGTGGTCAGGATTACGGAAAATTCTGTTTGCTCTTCTACAGCGGCAGTGGCCGCACCCGCTGCAGGAGCAGCGCTCGCGACAGCCACGGCGGCAGCGGAAACGCCAAATTTCTCTTCCATTTCCTTAATCAGCTGGGAAAGCTCCAGCACGGTCATGCTGGCAATCGACTCTAAAATTTCTGCTTTGGCTATAGCCATGTTTTTCTCCTGATAAATTTAAGCTTCTGGTTGTATTATGGTTTCAAGGGGCTTGAACTGGCCTAAGCGGCTTGTTTCTGATCGCGTACGGCTGCCAGTCCGCGCACAAAACTGGTTGGGACCTCGTTGAGTGCTCGGACAAAATTGGCAATGGGCGCCTGCATCGTGCCTAGCAGCTTCGAAAGCAACTCGTCACGGCTCGGGAGGGTGGCAAGACTTGCAATCTCCTTATCGGACATTACAAAATTAGCCATCGCCCCAGCTTTGATCACGAATTTGTCATTGCCTTTGGCAAATTCATACAACACCTTCGCCGCTGCTACCGGATCACTTCCAATACCATAAGCGAGCGGCCCAACCATGTACTCGGAAAGTCCGGTAAATGGCGTATCTGCAACCGCACGCCGTGCTAGCGAGTTCTTGAGTACCCGAAAATATATCCCCGATTGACGTGCCTTCGCACGCAACTGGGTCATATGACCAACTCCAAGCCCGCGATACTCCGCAATGATAATAGCCTGAGCCTTCGCCACCTGGCCGCCGACTTCAGCGACTACTGCTTTTTTCTCTTCTAGATTCAGACTCAAGGTACTTTCTCCTCAGTTAAATGCGGTGTTGAGTTTTTAGGTATTGAGCAATCTGATAAAACTCGCAACCTGATCTCAATACCGCCGAACCGGCGACCTTTAATCAGGAGACAACTGTTCCTGTTTTTTGGGTACGCCATCTACGTTGGGTACTAAATGGTGGAAAGTCAGAATCAGACGGTGAGATACACCACCCCAAACTATTTTCAAACCTCCATTTTCGCAATTAAGTTCCCAAGCGATGGATCGAATCGATAAATATGGTAGCTTGCAGCCAATTATTTACGAAAATCCCATTCGCTCAATAACCCCGACGGTCTTTGATAGCCCACCGGATTGGCAAAATCTGCCCTCCAGCAGCCCAAAGCCTTACAAATTCATTAGAAATTCTTACCACATACTAGTCTGATCTACCCTAACCCCTATCCCCATAGTGCTGGAAATCGAGATCTTTCTCAGATAAATGCCTTTGGATGTGGGAGGTTTGGACTTGTTAAGCGCATCCACCAGCGCGAGTAAATTTTGCTTTAACGCATCCACGCTAAACGAAGCACGGCCAATGGTGCACTGGACAATGCCTGCTTTGTCGGCACGATATTGCACTTGGCCTGCCTTGGCGTTTTTTACCGCGCTTGCGACATCCGGCGTCACCGTACCGACTTTGGGGTTAGGCATCAAGCCGCGCGGGCCAAGTATTTGGCCTAATTGCCCAACGATGCGCATGGCATCAGGACTGGCGATAGCCACATCAAAATTGATATTGCCTGCTTTGATTTGTTCCGCCAGGTCTTCAAACCCGACGATGTCGGCACCCGCTGCGAGAGCTTCCTTAGCCTTATCACCCTGAGCAAACACCGCGATGCGCACGGTCTTGCCGGTACCCGCTGGCAGCACTACCGAACCACGTACCGTCTGGTCAGATTTTTTTGCATCTATGCCTAGATTGACAGCCACGTCAATTGATTCATCAAATTTTGCGGTGGCCGTTTCCTTAATGATCTTGAACGCATCCGGCAGCGGATAGGGCTTGCCACGATCCGCTTTGGCGGCGATTGTCTTGAAACGTTTGGATATTTGCGCCATGTTATATACCCTCCACATCCACGCCCATACTGCGAGCGCTACCGGCGATAGTGCGAACTGCTGCATCCATATCTGCCGCAGTCAAATCGGGCATCTTTATCTGTGCAATTTCTTCCGCTTGTTTCCGGGTCAGCCTGCCTACTTTATCTGTGAGAGGCTTCGCACTCCCCTTTCCTATTCCTACCGCCTTTTTGATCAACACTGTTGCAGGCGTAGTCTTCATGGTGAAAGTAAAGCTCTTGTCTGCATAAGCTGTAATTACGACTGGTACCGGTAGCCCAACCTCCATCTTCTGGGTAGCGGCATTGAATGCCTTGCAAAACTCCATGATATTGAGCCCCCGTTGACCGAGCGCGGGCCCAATGGGTGGACTGGGGTTTGCCTTGCCCGCCGGCACTTGCAGCTTGACATAGCCGACTATTTTCTTCGCCACGATAAATCTCCTGTTGGGTACGAGCGAACGCGGTGGCGTTCTCCCCGGTTAATAAACAACGCGGCGATGCTCTGGCCCTTACGCAAGTTCGCCACCGTTTCGTTTTTCAAGCTTTTTCGACTTGGCTAAAATCCAGCTCTACCGGGGTGGGGCGGCCGAAAATGGAAACTGACACCCTAATCTTGCTTTTATCATAATTAACGTCTTCCACATTACCATGGAAATCCGTGAACGGACCTTCCTTAACCCGCACCGCCTCGCCCGCTTCAAAAAGAACCTTGGGCTTGGGCTTTTCCACTCCTTCCTGGATCTGATGGAGGATATTCTGCACTTCCTTCTCGGTGATCGGCGTTGGTTTCATGGCTGAACCGCCAATAAAGCCAGTGACCTTGGCAGTATTTTTGACCAGATGCCATGTCTCGTCAGTCATCTCCATCTCGACCAGCACATAGCCAGGGAAAAATTTTCGTTCACTCAGATTTTTCTGACCGCCTTTCATCTCAACCACTTCTTCTACAGGAACCAGTATTTGCCCAAACTTGTCCTGCATTCCAGCGCGATTAATCCGTTCCTTCAACGCGCGTTGCACACTTTTCTCAAATCCAGAGTAGGCGTGAACCACAAACCATTTCTTATCCATCACCCCTCCTGTCCCATCAGATGCCTCACTGCCAGCAATAACCCCGCATCCACCATCCATAAAAATATGGCCATCACCAGAACAAAAGCAAACACAATACCAGTAGTCTGTACCGTTTCCTTACGGCTCGGCCACACTACTTTCTTGGTTTCTTCCGATGACTCTCTACTGAATGCGTAAAATTGTTTACCTTGAGTGGTAAACCAGACAGTGACCGCTGCCAGTACGATCCCTGATAGTACTGCAACAACACGAATCACCATGGCGCTATCGCGCAGGTAATAGAACCCAGCAATACCCGCGATCAACAGTAGAAGCGCGAATCCCAACTTGATCTTATCCACTCTATCCCACTCTGCCTTTAATGCTTGTCAGTAAATGAAAGTAAATGAAGCCTTGCGGGAACCGATTATGCACTTGCAACCTCAGTCCACAGAACTACCACGCTCAATGCGATTATGACATTATGAACTTTGCATCCATCGGAAATACGTGATGACTGGTGGTTTTTAATGACAATCTTTGTCTTGGCAGGCCAGGAGGGCATCGAACCCCCAACCTTCGGTTTTGGAGACCGACGCTCTGCCAATTGAGCTACTGGCCTATATCCTTCGAGAGCAAAGATAGAAATCAGAAAATTCACTAAGTAATCGGAACAAAAAATCTTCAACTCCTGGAACAAATCTCTAGTCCCTGTTATTACTCAATAACTTTTGCGACCACGCCCGCACCCACGGTTCTGCCGCCCTCGCGGATGGCAAAACGCAGACCTTCTTCCATGGCAATCGGGGCAATCAGGTTCACGGTCACCGAGACATTGTCCCCCGGCATCAC
>JBDTKY010000078.1:0-26294 GCA_039935055.1 Nitrosospira sp. | reverse complement strand
TGCCATTGATGTCTGCTGTCCGGTATGGTCCAGCCACCACGCGCCTGCGGCGCCGCAGGTAATGAGTAATCCACGTAACCGGTATCGCAGTACCAGTGCTTTTGCCTGCTCCTCCGCGGACCTCGCTTCCAGATCGAGCAGGCCGGCTATACGCTCAAGCTCCGTGTCGTTGGCTTTAACGATATCGGCGTGTTGCAATGACCAGCGCAGCCTCTCGGCGGATACCCACGGATCACGCAAATTGACATCAAAGAAACGCTGACCGCTAACTGCACGCAACATATGGCGCAGGGCTCTATGCGAATTGGCGCGCTGAGCCAAGGTTCCGAAATAAACCAGCTCGGGATTGACGGCAAGGGCGGTCATTCGGGCTAAGCGTGGATGAATATGGTCATAAGCTCGATCGGGAAGAATATCAAATCGATGACCTTCAGACGAAAGATGCACCTCTACCATACCAGTTGGATGCATGGAATCGAGTTGTATCCCATGTATAGGTAAACCCGCGTTCTCCAGTGCCTGCAATAAGCGCGAACCGGCATTGTCCTGCCCTATTCTGGTAACCAAGACCGGCACACAACCGAAAGCACCCAAATGCATGGCAACATTGAACGGTGCTCCCCCCATAACTTCCTGGTCGGGAAATCGGTCTATCAAAATTTCGCCAAACAAGAGTACCAGGTGTCGGATGGTGGTCATTCTGGAAGCCTGTGGAAGAGGCCTGATTTCATTAAATAATTAATCACGCTGCACAGGCTCGGAAGCAGCTCAAGTATTTAATGATAGATACTTTGAGTCGGCTTTTATGTGCGGCAACACTCACACCCCTCCTATTCAGGAGAGCAGGGGCAGATCTCTCGCTAAACCAGAAAAGGCGCGAGTCAGATGAGGAAAAATTGGGTTATTGAATGACGAGCAATGGTAGCGTGGGGTCAATCCAGCCCACTTTAGGTAGCATATTTAATGCCATACTAAAACTTATAGCCTCGGTGCAATGCAACCACATTGGCAGCCAGATTGAAATAATCCACGCGCTCGAATCCGGCCTGCTTCATCAATTGCTTCAATTCCTCCTGAGAGGGATGAACACGGATGGATTCGGCAAGATAGCGGTAGCTATCCTGATCCTTGGCAATAAGCTTGCCCATGGCTGGCAGCATCTTGAATGAATAAATATCGTAGAGGCGTTGCAACGGCTTCCAGACCTTGGAAAATTCAAGCACGATGACCGAGCCGCCGGGGCGGAGCACACGCAGCATTTCTTTCAACGCCGCATCTTTGCGGGTCATGTTTCTGAGACCAAAAGCAACGCTCACGCAATCAAAATAATCATTGGGAAACGGCAGTTTTTCCGCATCGCACTGCGCTACCGATATCGCTGCGCCTTGATCCAGTAGCCGGTCGCGGCCTATTGTGAGCATGGAATTATTGATATCAGTGAGCCAGACTTCGCCATTTTCGCCCACTTGTTCCATGAATAGCGCGCTCAAGTCAGCGGTACCGCCGGCAATGTCGAGTACCCGGCTACCCTTCCTGATGCTGCTTGTTTCCACGGCAAAGCGCTTCCACAATCGATGTAGCCCCGCCGACATAAGGTCATTCATCAGATCGTAGCGTTCCGCCACCGAATCGAACACGCCTGCCACCTTGCGCGCTTTCTCTGTTTCAGGAACGACGTTGAAGCCGAAATGGGTAGTTTTCGTCATGAATGTTCAGTTTTTATAGTAGGCATGTTCTTCAATCATGCGAAGGTTAAAGTTAAAGTTACTTCGGCCTAAGTTGCTGATTGGATGTTTGCGCACCGGTAACCGGCTCGCGGCTCGCACCGGCATCCGCCATCCGGTTCAAGTATCGCTTCCACATTTTATCCTGATGCAAGCCGTAATCGTAGAGTAAATCCCACGAGTAAAGGCCAGTATTATGGCCATCTGAAAAATTCAATTGGATTGCATAATTGCCAACCGGCTCGATATGGTTGATATTCACCTCTTTCTTGCCCACTTGCAGTACTTCCTGTCCTGGGCCATGACCGCGCACTTCCGCCGATGGCGAATATATCCGAAGAAATTCACACGGAATCTGGAAAGTTTTGCCGTCTCCAAAAGAAATTTCCAATAATCTGGATTTTCTATGAAGTTTTATTTCTGTGGGAGCGGGGGTATCCTTACTTAGCCCTGCCATCGTAATCCTCTTTCAGTTTGGAACCATGAATGATAAACCAGCACAGTAAAAACTAAAACCATGATGGAAAAAACAAATCATTTTAATCTGGATTCAGCGGCTGGACAGATGGGGTGTGGGAACGGAAATGACTACGACTTTCAGATACCCGGGTGGTGGAGATCATGCTAATGACGCCCGCCTCGACGATGGGCAGATATTACTGTAACTGGCGACTTCGTCTGCTCGGTTATGCAAGCTGCGCAGTTCAGTTCTGGATACCATTACTTCTGACTAGCGTTTCGCCCGGCATTTTGCGCTTTTTTGATGAAGGAAAGATGGATTGGTTGTCGTTTCATGGGCAGTTCCAAAGAACTGCCCATGAAACGCTCCGAGGGCCCTGAATGATAACTTGTTCAGGGACTTCCTTAAGGAAACGCCGGTATTATCGGTTCTGTTCCTTCAATCTCTACCTGAGGCAAGTGTGCTTTGATACGGACCTCAATATCATCAACCCGATCTGTCGGCACATCGGCCAGAATTAGCAATTGACCTGCCTCGATCGCAGTCTCAAACTGCTTAATCCGCGTGTTTCCAACATTCATGCCTACCATGCCGCCTATCCATGCACCGACGCCTGCACCCGCAAGGGCGCTCGCCAGCAGGATCCCGCCCGCAATTACCGTGGAAGCGGGAGGAAGCGCGACTGCAACCAATCCTGCAAGCGCGCCAGCGGATCCACCGAGCGCCAGCCCGCGTTCCACCGCAGGAACGAAATCACTCTTCTGCATCAGATTGGCTTCGGGCAGATTCTCAAGCTCTGTGCCGCGCTTTGCGATCACGTGAATGTGCCGCTCCTCAATCCGTGACAAAAGCAATTCGTCGACGATACGCTTGGTGATAGCAATGTCGGGAACTAGAAAGTAGATTCGTCGCATCATGATCTCCTGAAAGGTTGTAAGGTAATCACTTAGGGCACATATTCAAACCGGCCTCAGTTTGATAATAGGATGACTTACCTGAAAAAGCAATGTTCATGCGAATCACCCGAATTGCCTTTAATAAAAAGGTAACCGAAGCGGTGTATGAAAAGAATATATTGGCAGCAAATTGCGGGTAACCGAACTAAAGAGGGTATCGACATGAAGCGGCCCTATTTGAGGCAATACGCAGTCGCTACGCAAGGCGGACGTGCTGTTATCGGTCGTTATCCATACAAAATGGTACTCAATTTTGGAAACTGTGTAATTACCAAGGGATGGAAAATTAAACCCAAAGAGATTCAAACAGGGATGTCTTGATACCTGGACTTGATGCGCGTACTGTAGTAATTAGAGTCTGGAACAACAACTGGAGCAGGCCTTAGCAGGTTTCAGGGATCATCGGAAAGCAGCTGGCGTTTATCATCGGCAATTCAAGTTGCCGGAATTAACTATGCACATCAATCAAAAAAATTGAAGGTGATTGTATGGAAATGATCAAAACGCGTGCAGCGGTTGCCTGGAGTCCGGAGCAACCTTTAAGTATCGAGGAAGTTGACTTGATGCCACCGCAAAAAGGCGAAGTGCTGGTGCGTATTGTGGCCACGGGCGTATGTCATACAGACGCATTCACCCTATCGGGAAACGATCCCGAGGGCGAGTTTCCCGTCATCCTCCGTCATGAGGGGGGGTGGTATCGTCGAGGCTTTGGGTGAAGGTGTAACCAGCGTTGCAGTGGGTGATCATGTAATTCCGCTGTATACCCCAGAATGTGGCGAATACAAATTTTGCAAATCAGGTAAAACCAATCTGTGTCAGGCGATTCGGGCTACTCAGGGACAAGGGTTGATGCCGGATGGCACCACACGTTTTTTTAAGAACGGAAAACCCATTTATCACTATATGGGTACCTCAACCTTCTCGGAATATACGGTGATACCCGAGATTGCACTGGCAAAGATCAATAAGGAAGCGCCGTTGGAAAAGGTTTGCTTACTCGGTTGCGGCGTGACGACAGGTCTGGGTGCCGTTGCCAAAACCGCGAAAGTGAAGGAAGGCGATAGCGTGGCGGTCTTTGGCCTTGGCGGCATCGGTCTGGCCGTCATCATAGGCGCAGCGATGGCTAAAGCCGGGCGTATTATCGCAATCGACACTAATCCGGGAAAATTTGAAATAGCACGTCAACTGGGTGCCGCCGATGTAGTGAACCCGAAGGACTATGCCAAACCGATTCAAGATGTAATTATCGAAATGACTGGAGGAGGCGTAGAATTCTCTTTCGAATGTATCGGCAACGTCAAAGTCATGCGTTCCGTACTGGAATGCTGTCACAAAGGTTGGGGCGAGTCGGTGATAATCGGTGTTGCCGGTGCTGGTGAAGAAATTTGTACCCGCCCATTTCAGCTCGTAACAGGGCGTGTGTGGCACGGCTCTGCGTTTGGCGGCGTGAAGGGCCGCACCGAACTCCCGGGCTATGTTCAGCGCTATCTTGATGGAGAATTTGACCTTGATACTTTTATCACTCACACCATGGGATTGGACGACATCAATACAGCGTTTGACCTCATGCACGAGGGTAGATCCATTCGCACGGTCATTCATTTCAATAAATAAGAAATCTCTGGATCGGTCCTGGTCCTTCGTCAAGCATATTGCATGCTAAAGCACTTGATTATCCATGATTGACCCTGCTGGCTCAGGACGCTTGCCGGGTCCATTAACCATCCGGATTTTCTTAAAACCTCTGCGGCACATTGTATTGCTCGCTTCCTTCATATCTCCGGTACGGCAGCAAAAGCTCTTCCTGCTTCCTGTATAATTCGTACTTTTTGGAAACAACTCTCCTATGGAAGCGGAACAACTTAACGCCATCGCTTATCAACTCACCGATCTCGATAGCCGGGCGGCGGAATTGCGGAGGTATCTTTGACTTCGATACCAAGCAAACACGCCTGAACGAACTCACCCGGTTGATGGAGGACCCCGCCATCTGGGAAGACAACAAGCGTGCGCAAGAATTGGGCCGGGAGAAAAAGATGCTGGAAAGCATCGTGATCACCCTGAAAACAGTCGAGCGCCAGTTGAACGATGCTCAGGATCTATTCCAGATGGCAAAAGAAGAGGAGGACGATGCTATGCTGGAGAGCATTGCCCGCGACATCGGCCAATTAGAGAATACCCTGGCGGAAATGGAATTTCGCCGCATGTTTTCCAATGCCATGGATCCCAATAATTGCTTCGTGGATATTCAAGCTGGCTCTGGAGGCACCGAAGCGCAGGATTGGGCAGAGATGCTGGAACGCATGTATCTACGCTATTGCGAACGCCGCGGCTATAGTGTGGAAGTGATGGAAGAGTCAAGCGGCGAGGTCGCTGGGATCAAGAGCGCAAGTCTCAAAATATCCGGCGATTATGCTTACGGCTATCTTCGCACGGAAACTGGCGTCCATAGGTTGGTGCGTAAATCCCCATTCGATTCTGGTAATCGCCGCCATACCTCATTTGCGAGCGTATTTGTCTATCCCGAAGTGGATGAGACCATCGACATAGAAATCAATCCGGCGGATTTGCGCGTCGACACTTTTCGTGCATCCGGTGCAGGTGGTCAGCATATCAATAAAACCGATTCAGCCATTCGTATCACGCACAATCCCACGGGGATCGTGGTGCAATGCCAGAGCGGCCGTTCCCAGCACCGAAATCGCGCGGATGCGATGGCAATGTTGAAATCCCGTCTGTACGAGGCGGAGTTGCGCAAACGTAATGACGAGAAGCAAGCAATAGAGGACAGCAAAACTGATATCGGCTGGGGACACCAGATCCGCTCCTACGTGCTGGACCAATCGCGCATCAAGGACTTGCGCACCGACGTCGAAAGTGGCAATACACAGGCAGTGCTCGACGGTGGGTTGGATGATTTCATCGAGGCTAGTTTGAAACAGGGAATTTAAGCATATGAGCAAAAACAAGAATGAATTGGAGCTCCAAAAAAGACTGACTGAGCTTGATCAAAAAAAAGATCGATCTGTACGTGAAGATGTAGAACGGGCGTTAATTGATACATTGTCGCTTACTGAAGAACGACTTGCCAAGCTGACTGCACTACGTAAGGCAGGTAACCCATTTCCCAATAATTTTCGCCGGGATGATTTGTCATCAGATCTTCATCAACAATACGGTGAGCATCCCAACGAAACTTTGGAAGCAGCGCCAAGAGTCGTGACAGTAGCAGGACGCATGGTATTGAAACGGGTGATGGGTAAGGCAAGCTTCGCCACTATCCAGGATATGAACGGGCGTATCCAGCTTTACATCGCCAAGGATATTGCCGGTGAGGCGACTTACGAAGCGTTCAAGCATTATGACCTCGGCGACATACTCGGTGCCCAGGGTACGCTATTCAAAACCAGGACCGGCGAGCTCTCAGTGCGCGTCACATGTTTGCGCTTGCTGACAAAGTCCTTGCGCCCCCTGCCGGAGAAATTCCATGGCCTGTCCGATCAGGAGCAGAAATACCGCCAGCGTTATCTCGATCTGATCACCAACGAAAACACCCGCAGGGTGTTTATCACACGATCCAGAATCATCCAGTCCATTCGTGAATTTTTTACCGCGCATGGCTATCTGGAAGTAGAGACACCAATGATGCATCCTATCCCAGGTGGCGCAATGGCACGGCCCTTTGTCACTTACCACAATACGCTGGATATGCAATTGTATCTGCGTATCGCGCCGGAGCTTTACCTGAAGCGTCTGGTGGTGGGAGGAATGGAAAAAGTATTTGAAATCAATCGCAATTTCCGTAACGAGGGGATCTCCACGCGACATAACCCCGAATTCACCATGCTGGAATTTTATGAGGCTTATCAGGATTACACTTATTTGATGGATTTTACTGAAAGCCTGCTGCGGGAAACAGCAATAAAAGTTTTGGGTGCCGCCAGCATAACGTATCAGGAGCGGGAAATCGATCTTGCACAACCGTTCGCGCGGCTCACCATCACCCAGGCTATCCGGAAATTTCACCCGGAATATGCCGATGCGCAACTCGACGACCGTGCGTTCCTGATCAGCAAGTTGCAGGCGCTTGGTATTGCGCACAAACCGGGGGATGGGATTGGGGGTCTGCAGTTATCGTTATTTGATGAAACCACCGAACACTTACTGTTTGAGCCGACTTTTATCATCGATTATCCAGCGGAAGTCTCGCCGCTTGCGCGGCGCAATGATATGAATCCTGCGATAACCGACCGGTTCGAACTCTACATTGCCGGGCGCGAAATCGCCAATGGCTTTTCCGAACTGAACGACCCCGAGGATCAGAAGGCACGCTTCCTGGAACAAGCTAAGGCCAAGGAAGCGGGCGATTCCGAGGCAATGCACTACGACGCCGATTATATACGGGCTCTGGAATATGGCCTACCTCCTACTGCCGGCGAAGGTATTGGTATAGACCGGCTGGTAATGCTGTTCACCGACAGCCCCAGCATCCGCGATGTCATTCTATTTCCGCAATTAAGACGAGAAGACTGATTACATAGTGTTTCTAGACGTCAGGGCCGACTTTAACTTCCATCCGGCTGTTTCCGCATCATACCATTCGTTATATACCCACTCAGGGTATTGACTTATACCCCTATCAAGTATATTGTGAGATTGTCTGGAATCGAGAGATATTTCGAGTTCACACTGCTCCCAAATAGAGTTTGTCCTCAAATATACCGCTATAAAAAACATCCTGGAGCCCAAAATGGCTATCAAGTCGACCCATCTGAAAGTCAAGGGTATGCATTGCACGGGGTGCGAGGAAATCATCGAGAATGCGGTGGGTCATCTGCCAGGCGTGCAGAAAGTCAATGCGGACTATGTCAAGCAGACTGTGGATGTCGAGTTCGATAACAAGTCCACGAGGGAAAGCGGGATTCGCCGTGTAATTGAAGAAAAAGGTTATGAGTTTGAAAGCGCACCCTGTTGCCGCTCTTGAGCTTCGGTCTGATTGCCAGCAGCGTATCACGAAGCGTCATGCATCAGCTAGTACTCGCTTCGGCAATTCTGGTTATCGCCATGGGCTTGATGATGGCGGACCGGGGACTCAAACTGACCGGATCGGGTTACGACTTTAACTCCTTGTCGTCCCGATGGCAGCAGGTAACCGCAGAGGATAGTCACATTGAATCAGTTGAATCAAGTAAGGATGGCCGGTAGTAAGCATGAATATTCCCAATAGCCGCCAAGTAAGTTGACCTTTATTTGTTTTCTAACCGGGACGCCAGGTATTTATGCATTCATTGACTCTCAAGCACATAGAGCTACCTATCGAAGGCATGACCTGCTCAGCCTGTGCGACGCGCATCGAGAAGAACCTGAATAAACTGCCCGGCGTCCATGCGGTAGTCAATTTTGCCAGCGAAAAGGCGCGTGTGAAGTTTGATGACTCCACCACTCTACCCGAAGAATTGGTTCGCTCCATCGAGAAAGCCGGGTTTCACGTCACTCCGCAAACGGTACAACTGCAAATCAGCGGAATGACCTGTGCCACGTGCAGTGGACGTATTGAGAAAGTGCTGAACAAGCTCCCTGGTGTCGTTGCCACCGTCAATCTGGCCACGGAAATAGCCCGTGTCAACTTGAGCCCCGCCATGACAACGGTGGATGCCCTGATCGCCGCCATCGCCAAGGCAGGCTATGGTGCCAGCGAAATCAGTGAAACCATGCGCGCCGAAGAGAAAGCCCGAAGGCTTGCCGTTTATCATGCAGAGCTTCGCATGTTCTGGATTTCGGCCGCGCTTACCCTGCCGCTGGTATTACAGATGGGACCCATGTTCTGGGGCGATCATGCGGAATTCCTGCCGCGCTGGTTTCAATTGCTGTTGGCGACACCGGTACAGTTCTGGGTGGGCAAGCGCTTCTATATTGCCGCATGGCATGCATTACGCGGGGGTGGGGCCAACATGGATGTGCTAGTCGTGCTGGGCACCAGCATGGCATACTTTTTCAGCGCGGTCGTAACGTTGCTGGTGCGGGATCAGCATGTTTATTTCGAGGCAAGCGCCGCCATTATCACCCTGGTGTTGCTGGGCAAGCTGATGGAAGCCCGTGCCAAGGGCAGAACTTCGGCGGCTATTGAAGAACTCATCAGACTGCAGCCCAAAATCGCCCGGATAGAGCGCGATGGCGAGATCATCGAAGTGGACGCAGGCTCCATCAACGTGAGCGATATTTTTATCGTGCGCCCGGGTGAGAATCTGCCCGTGGACGGCATTGTCATCGAAGGGGCCTCCGATGTGAATGAGGCGATGCTGACCGGCGAGAGTCTTCCTGTCGCAAAACAGCCAGGGGCCAAAGTCTATGCGGCAACCACGAATCAGCAGGGCCTGCTCAAATGCCGCGCCACCAGCGTCGGCGCCCATACCCAGCTAGCAGCAATCATTCATCTGGTGGAGGAAGCGCAGGGCTCCAAGGCGCCGATCCAGCGACTGGCAGACATCATTTCGGGCATATTTGTGCCGGTGGTAGTGATCATCAGTATGATGACCCTGATCTTCACGTGGTGGCTGGCAGGTGAATTTGTTCCAGCGCTGATCAACGCCGTGGCAGTACTGGTCATCGCCTGCCCCTGTGCATTGGGATTGGCTACACCAACCGCAATCATGGTCGGAGCAGGACGCGGCGCGCAAGCCGGCGTGCTGGTAAAAAATGCCGCCGCGCTGGAGCATGCAGAAAAAATTCAGGTTCTGATCGTGGATAAAACCGGCACGCTCACGGAGGGAAAACCGGCAGTTACGGATATTGTTCCAACCGGATCGGTTACAGAGCACGCGCTGATGCAAGCCGCTTCAACACTTGAGCAAGGTTCTGAACATCCTCTTGCAAAGGCGGTAATGGAGCGCGCTGACGGCATGAATATCCGCCCGCAAGCCGTAAGCGATTTCACCGCTATCACCGGTAGCGGGATCACTGCCCGCATTGATGGGGATGAATATATTCTCGGCTCGCCCAAATTTTTGCGGGAACGTGGCGCTCTGATTGGCGATAGTTCAGTAGCTGCTCTCCAGGCCGAAGGCAAAACCGTCATAAGTGTAGCCATTGCATCCAATGGCACGCTGAAAGTGCTCGGCTATCTCGCTATCGCCGACCGGTTGCGCAGCACGTCCGCCAGAGCGGTAGCGCGAGTGCAATCAATGGGTATTGAAGTAATGATGCTGACCGGCGATAACGCCGCCACCGCAACCGCCATTGCCAGGCAAGTGGGCATTGCCACTTATCGCGCCGAGGTACTGCCACAAGACAAGGCAGCCGAAGTGCTAAAAATGAAGGCTAACGGTAAATTTACCGGCATGGTGGGCGATGGCATCAACGATGCTCCGGCACTGGCCGCAGCGGATGTGAGCTTTGCCATCGGTGCGGGTTCGGATGTGGCGATTGAAGCTGCCGACATTACCCTCATGCGTGACGACTTGATGAGCGTTGCCGACGCAATCTCGCTTTCGCGCGCCACGCTTGGGAAAATCCGCCAGAATCTTTTCTTTGCCTTCATCTACAACGTGCTGGGGATACCGCTGGCGGCGCTAGGATTGCTCAATCCCGTCATTGCGGGAGCAGCAATGGCAATGAGTTCCGTATCGGTGGTAAGCAACTCATTGTTGTTGAAACGGTGGCGACCGGGCGCTTGACCGCCGATTAACTTAACTAAAAGGAGTCACGAAATGCAGACAGAGGTTGTCAAAGTCAAAGGCATGAGCTGCATGGGCTGTGTAAACAAAGTAAAAACCCGACTGGAGAAAAGGAGATATGAATGGAAGCAGCCGTGATAAAAATTCAAGGTATGACCTGCATGGGTTGTGTTAGTAGCGTGAAAAATATCCTCCAGAAAATTTCCGGGGTGAGTAGCGCAGATGTTTCTCTGGAGCAGGCTCAGGTTACGATCCAGTACGACGCTACCACAACCAATACTAACCAGTTCAAGGACGCGATAAAGGAGGCGGGGTTTGAAGTCACCAACTAGTAAAGCCGCTTGTCATGAACCCCCGGCAGTGGTGCAGCCAGATAAAGAAGCCTTGATAAGGCGTCTCAACCGCATTGAGGGTCAAGTGCGCGGTGTCAATAAAATGATACTGGAAGATCGCTATTGCGTTGACATCCTGAATCAGGTCTCCGCATTACAGTCTGCACTTGATGCCGTTGCCATGCTGTTATTGGAAAACCACACCCACGGCTGCATGCAGGGCGCTATCAAGTCAGGGAAAGGTAATGAAGCGATTGATGAACTGATGACGGTAGTACGGAAGTTTGCGCGGTAAAGCGTTGGCAGTTTTCCCGCCTCCTTTAATGGAATATCGGGACGCTATTATTAGCGGATATTAAAGACCTCTGAATAAGCCCCCCACTGGCGCGACGGCGCTTTGCGGGATGGGATGCGCGCAAGGTGAGAACGCGAATGTCGACTCCCTTCACTACGAATCTGACAAAGCTACCACCTCATCGTGCGCCTTGAAATCATCCCGAGTTTGCCAGCAACGCCTCCACGGAGAATTTATTCAGAGGTCCCTATGCCTCGCCGCAATAGCCATTATCCTGAAACCAGGTCATCGCATCCTCAAGTGCTTCCGCCGCGGGTCGATATCGATAACCCAACTCACGTACCGCCTTATCGCTGGAAAAAAACATCTTTTTCTTCGCCATACGCACACTATCCACGGTAGCACGCGGCTCAATGTTCGTCACCATTGCCATTTTTTCCATCAACCAGGCGGCGGGTAGAATCAATTTGAGGGGAAGATTGAACCGCTTTATCTGCTTGCCGCTAATTTTATCTATTGTCTCCAGTATCTGCAATAAAGTCATGTTTTCACCCCCCAGGATATAACGCTCCCCCGGTATTCCATGCGCGTAAGCCAGCAGATGGCCATGTGCAATATCATCGGCATGCGCGACATTCAAGCCGGTATTTACATAGGCTGGCATGCGTCCACACAGGGTGTCGACCACTATACGTCCGGTCGGTGTGGGCTTGATGTCGCGCGGCCCTATAGGCGTAGACGGATTTACTATAACCAAAGGCAATTTATGTTCATCGGTAATTTGCTGAACGACCTGTTCCGCCATGAATTTTGATCGCTTATAGTGCCCGGTCATTGACACAAGACTGGAAGGTGTGTCTTCGTTGGCAGAAGTGCCATCCTGATGCGTTCCCAGCGTGGCCACGCTACTGGTGTATATCATGCGTTTCATGCCAGCTTCGGCTGCCGCCAGTATCAGGGCCTCCGTCCCTTTTACATTGGTGTCATACATGGTTTCGGGATTCGGCACCCATAGGCGGTAATCCGCTGCAACATGGAATAAGCTATCGCAACCGGTGACTGCGCGCTTCAATGATGGTGCAGAGCGTAAATCACCTTCGGAAATTTCAACAGGTAGCTTGTGAAGATTTCTCCGATCACTTCCCGGTCTGACCAGGCACCTTACTTCGTGACCGGCGTCTAGTAAGCAGCGCGCGACTGCCGAACCGACAAATCCGTTTGCACCCGTAACCAATGACTTCATCATGCTCAACCTTTCTTCAGCGTCCTGAATTGACGCAGGGAGCCTATAAGCTGCAATTCAAACTCGCATTGTTGTGATGCTCCTGTTCACACTTGATTCGGCTTCTAACTGGCTAATGAGGACGTACATCAACCATGATCGCTAAGACACAGAGGACAAGCCGGGGCGTTCAGGCGTATGTCCACGATCCGAAGCCAGAATAAACACGTTCTTTGCTTCGTCAGTCAACCACGGCGCGTTGCAAGATGTTTTTCCACATCTTCTTTGCTGAAACCCAGGGCGGCAGCAACACGATCCGCATGGCTAACCCGGGATACGCCCGGAACCAAACGATAAGTCGGGCCGTAGGGGAGAAACTCGCCTTGCAGATAACGACCCATTCCCTTCTCTTGCAAGCGCTCGCATAGCTCGTGATTATGGGTAACAAGCAGTGTGCTTGCTCCCAACTTGTAAAAACCTGCGAGAACATACCCGGAGAGCTCCATCTTCTCCTCAAACGTTGTTCCCTCCGAAAGCTCGTCTAGCACGACGAGACTGCGAGCCGTAGAGTTGAAGAAAATCTCGCGTGTGCGTTTCAATTCATGACCGAAGCGCCCCATCCCCTCATCCAGCCGACCCGGTTCAGGTATCTGGTAAAAAATGCGTTCCGCCAGCACCATATGCGCTGCAGTCGCGGGAACGTAGCAGCCAATCTGGCCCAATAACTGAATCTGGGCTACAGTTTTGCAATAGGCTGTCTTGCCACCACTGTTCGGTCCCGTAATAACCAGCAGCCGTCCAGCACCGTCAAGTAAAATATCGTTCGGAATGTAGTCCGGATCAGTTCTGGCAAGTAGCGGATTTCGTGCTTCGTTAACGCTGAGGGAATGCTGCTCGCTTTCCACTATCTCCGGCAGCACCATCTCGCCGCCAAAGGCCAGCGAATAGCGATGAAAAGATAAAATCTCGTCGATCATACCCAATGTATCCAGCGCGCGCGCCAATTCGGGACTCTGCTTGAACAGCTTACGCAACGGATAGATGACGGAATCGCGATCGGATGCGGCGATTGCAATCAGAAGGACGGGCAAAACCGGTACTGCCAGCACGAGTATCCCATATCCCAGGTAAGAAATTCCAAAACTGGCTAGCATATTCTGGAAGAAATAAAGGACCGCACCAACAATAGCCAATATCAGCAATATTAGAAGTGGCTTGATCATTGATGGCGTGAAGCGCGCAACCGGTAAATAGCGTGGCTTTTCCTCCCGGGTCTTGAACTTTCCCTCCACTGGATAGATCGGCCCGCGCATCAGGGCGTAGGTGCGAGAATTTCCAAAGTTGACAATGCCATCAAATAAACTTCGCAGGTATGTACTCTGCGGCTGTGGCAAAGTGCGCACAGTCTCAACCAGATCAACCGCAAAACCGGTACCATCGACGAACTGATGGTAACCATAACCGCTGAATTCCATTTCATCTTTTCCGCCTCTGGAATTGTCGATGGCCATACCACCAGTAAAGGTACCGTAGAGTAACTGGTAAAGCGAACGTTCGCCCGGCACCATCGCTTCGACGAAATGCTGTAGCGCTTCCTGCAGACCAGAATTTGATTTCAGCTCGCGCAACGCCTCCTGTTTCTTTTGGGTCAATGCGGGATTGGACGCCGGTCGCGCCAGCGAGCGGTAGAGCACCGACTGTCCAACATGCGTAACGGCGTGATTGAATGAATCGAATAATTGATTGGTTTCGATCGCATCGAAAGTCTTTGCGTCCAGCACACCTTTGTCAAACTCGGTTGGCCGGGTGTCTCGCACGTCTGCGGGCCGCTCACCGATGGAAAGGATAGGCGGCTGAGTCCAGCATGAATCGGATAGGGTTGACTCGTTCATATGTCAGCCTGAAGGAACTTCTTGAAGGAACCCCTGAATAAGTCCTCCGTAGCGCACGCTGCTAACAAACCCGGAGCCTGATCCGCGATGCCAAGGATGGTAATGCAAAAGGCCCCCGATCCTGCTACAACCCTCATGGGATGGTGCCTTGCGGACGGCCTGCTTTATCGGGCTAACTGATGAAGAATTTATTCCATTCCCAGTTTGACAATGAAATGTCGCGGCGATATACAAGTGCTGAAGACAATATACGCCCCCCGCGCTCGACATCAGGACACCAATGCGCGGACGAGGAAATTCACGACGTGCCACCAGGGAAATAGAATTGAGATTATCCTGCACCGTTGCTCTGGAATCATTCGATATGTTCAGGCTGCTACGCTAAATTGTTTCGAACAGGCGAGGTTACGTAACGTGCCGGCAAATTCCCACCCGGCCCATATCGATCAGTCAATAGCGAAACTATGCCATGCCCGATAAAAAGATGTGGGGTTTACAACCTCCCCCCCTGTCGAAAATCTAACACTCAACCGGTTGCCCGTCAACGCAACATTGACCGGTCGATGCCTGAACGACCGCATTGGGAGCTATGCAACATATTGAGGAACAAAGCGCAGCGGGATCCATGGCTTTATTTGCCGAAAAGGACTCATTGTTCAGCACGATGAAAAACTGAATGCGGACCTTGTTCTTTAAAAGATGAAGCAGTGGGAGAATTCTTCTGCAGCAAAACATCGTTTATCTGTCCCAAATCCTCCTCATCCAGTTCGCCTGCCTCCGCCTCCAGTCTCAATCTGGACATGAGAAAATTATAGCGTGCCTGGGCCAGATCTCGCCGCGCGGAATAAAATAACTGCTGCGCATTCAATACATCCACTTCCGTTCTGACGCCCACTTCCAGCCCCAGTTTGGTAGAATCCAGTTGGCTGCGACTAGATGTCACTGCCTGCCTCAGCGCATTCACCTGGGCAATGCCATTGGTGACATTAAGATACTGCTGGCTCACCTGAAGCACGCTGTTGCGCCGGGTATTGTTCAGATCCTGGAGGACTTTTTCCTGAGTCGCCAGCGCTTCGCGCACACGCGACTGTACTGCGAAACCCTGGAATAACGGAAGGTTGAGCTGGACCCCTATTTCCTTTGAAGTCAGATTGATCCCTTGCCCGGTAATTGTACCGCCGACACCTTTCTGGTCACTATATATCGCTACCAGGTCCAGAGTAGGATAGTGTCCTGCCTTGGCCCGTTCCACATCATGTTTCGCGATTTCGTATACTGCCTGCTGAACTTTCAGGGCAAGGTTATTCTGTTCGGCTACATTGATCCAGTCCTGCATATTCGCATATTTCAGGGTGAGCAGATCCGCTGCCTGCTCGTTTGGGCGTATAAAACTATCAGGCATGCGGCCGATAATCTGCTGCAAAGTGCGTTTACGAATTTCGAGATCGTTCTTAGCGGCGATTTCCTGCGAGACGGTCAGATCGAATCGAGCCTGGGCTTCATAAGTATCGACAACGGTCGATGTCCCGACCTCGAAATTGCGCTTGGCCTGTCCGAGTTGCTCTCCAATAGCTTTTTTTTGCGCTTCCGCCACCTCCACATTTACCTGGGCAGACAGCACGTCAAAATACGCCTGCGCCACACGCAGGATCAGATCCTGAGCAGCAATGATGAACTGTGAATCCGCCTGCGTCACCTGAATCTTCGATTGTTCATAGATTGAGAAATTTTCCTTGCGGTAAATCGGTTGGGTTGCCGTAATAGTCAGGCTGGAGTTATCAATGGAAACTTCAGGATGCCCGACTCTATCTATCAACTGTCTTCGGCGCACACCTGAAAGGGTAAGAGTGGGTAGTAACCCGGCTCGGCCCTGCGGTAGTTTTTCCTGGGCTGCCTGATGCGCGGCACGCGCGGAGCTATACTGTGCGTCCTGTTCCAGCGCTTCACGATAAACCTCCATCAGGTCGGCAGCGTGGAGCGGGGTATGCAAAACCGCCCCGGTAATTAATAATGCATAAATGTATTGCAGAATTTTCACTTTGCTTTCAGATTGCCTTATTCTGGCGGGACAAGAATAAATTATCGCCCGATTGAGCATAGCTTAAGCAATGGATTGCCAACCGGGGCTTGAAATTCGCGGAATTAAGCCGAAAGATCAAAAAACGAATCTTACCGGCTGCTTTGCGTTCTTCAGTGGGGAAATGCAGGTTTCGAACAGACCGACCGTATTATACGCGCCTGTTCTTTCTGCTTGTGCTACGCAAGTGACGAGTACGGCTTGCATTACCGGCACATCACCCACCACCGCGAACAAACGTCCACCGGTCTTGAGGCTTTCCTGAAAGGCCTCCGGCAAAACCGGAGAGGACCCAGTCAGAACGATTACGTCATAAGGCCCGCGTGCAGGCCAACCACAGGCAGCGTCGCCCAATTCCACCATCACGTTGCTGATTCCATGAGTTTGAAGATTCTTTTCCGCCATGACTTTCAGTTCTGGTACAATTTCTACGCTGTAAACATACTCGCCTTTTCTGGCCAGCAATGCAGTAAGATACCCGCTACCGCTACCCACCTCCATAATCTTGTCTGTTTTTTTTACCTGCAATTCCTGCAAGATGCGCGCTTCCAGCTTGGGAGCAAGCATCACTTCCCCGTATCCCAATGGAATTTCCATATCTACAAACGCAAGGGAACGGTATGCCGCGGGGACGAATTCCTCACGCCGCAGCTCGAACAATAATTTGAGAACTTCCTGATCCAGCACATCCCATGGACGAATTTGCTGCTCAACCATGTTAAACCGGTGTTGTTCGAGATCCATGTCCAGCCCTATATCCTATATAAATTGTCATCAACACACTTGCAATTATTCCACATTTCCATTAGCTTCACAGCAGCAGCTAGGGGTCCGTTTCCGGAATCGTCCGGTAAACCGGTGAGATAGTCCCTTAACACCTGACACGGGTAATGCCGCCGTAGGGAAGCTGGGATTAGCCGTCCCGCTCGTTTATGGCACTTAAAGACTTAAAGGAGCATACTATGAATGCAATAGTTTTGAACCCCGCACAATTCCCTTCTCCGTTTTCAAGCAAAACCGCCCATGTGGATGAGGGAGCGGTGAAGCCTTTTCCCCAATCCCGCAAGGTTTATATACAAGGGTCGCGCCCCGATATTCAGGTACCGATGCGGGAAATCAGTCAATCTGAAACCCCTGCCAGCATGGGTGCGGAGGATAACCCCCCAATTCATGTTTATGACACATCCGGTCCCTACACTGACCCTGCGGCAAAAATAGATATTCGTTCCGGCTTGCCGCCATTACGAGAGAAATGGCTAGACGAGCGAGAGGACACAGAAGTTCTCTCTGGCCCCGGTTCTGCTTATGGCAGGCAGCGTCTGACCGATCCCAAGCTCTCGGAAATGCGCTTCGACCTTAAACGTCAGCCCCGCCGTGGCAGGGCGGGAGCAAACGTGACGCAAATGCACTACGCTCGTCGTGGCATCATCACACCGGAAATGGAGTACGTGGCCATACGGGAAAATCAACGTTGCGAACATCTCGGGACGCAGCACCGGGAACTCCTTACGCGCCAGCATCCAGGGCATGATTTTGGTGCATTCCTGCTTCAGCATATCACACCGGAGTTCGTGCGTGACGAAGTAGCTCAAGGCCGCGCCATCATCCCGGTCAACATTAACCATCCAGAATCCGAACCGATGATCATCGGGCGTAATTTTCTGGTGAAAATTAATGCGAATATCGGCAATTCAGCGCTTGGTTCGAGCATCCAGGAGGAAGTAGAAAAAATGACCTGGGCCATCCGCTGGGGCGGTGACACGGTAATGGATCTCTCCACTGGCAAAAATATCCATGAAACCCGTGAGTGGATCATCCGCAACAGCCCCGTTCCCATCGGCACCGTTCCGATTTATCAGGCGCTGGAGAAAGTTGATGGCAAGTCGGAAGATCTCACGTGGGAAATTTTTCGTGACACCTTGATCGAACAGGCTGAGCAAGGTGTCGACTACTTCACCATTCACGCTGGTGTGAGGCTCGCCTACGTTCCAATGACGGCAAAACGGTTGACCGGAATCGTTTCGCGCGGGGGCTCGATCATGGCGAAGTGGTGTTTGGCTCACCACCGGGAAAGTTTTCTATATACCCGCTTCGAGGAAATCTGCGAAATCATGAAAGCCTATGATGTCAGTTTCTCCTTGGGCGACGGCCTGCGTCCGGGTTCTATTTACGACGCCAATGATGAAGCCCAGTTTGCAGAACTGAAAACCCTGGGTGAGTTAACCCAGGTCGCATGGAAGCATGACGTTCAGGTAATGATAGAGGGTCCCGGCCATGTTCCCATGCATCTCATCAAGGAAAACATGGATTTGCAACTGAAATACTGTGCCGAGGCGCCCTTCTACACATTGGGACCACTCACTACCGACATCGCACCTGGCTACGATCACATTACATCCGCGATCGGCGCCGCCATGATCGGTTGGTATGGCACAGCGATGCTGTGTTACGTTACGCCCAAGGAACATCTGGGCCTGCCGGACAAGGATGATGTAAAGGACGGCATTATCACCTATAAAATAGCCGCTCACGCAGCGGATTTGGCGAAAGGCCATCCCGGCGCACAAATACGCGATAACGCGCTTTCCAAAGCCCGTTTCGAGTTCCGCTGGAATGATCAATTCAACCTCAGTCTTGATCCAGACAAGGCCAAACAATTTCACGATGAGACCTTGCCGCAGGAAGGCGCCAAACTCGCCCATTTCTGCTCCATGTGCGGGCCCCATTTCTGCTCGATGAAAATAACTCAGGATGTGCGTGACTACGCTTCCAGGCAAGGCGTTAGCGAGGATGATGCCCTGGAAAAGGGTATGGAAGAGAAAGCCATCGAATTCGTGACAAAGGGGGCAGAAATTTATAGTAAGGCATAATTGCTAGGCTATTGCACCTTTGCCGCTACCCTGCCTTCACTTATGGATATCTCAAGAAATTCAATGTTCAAGGTAAGCTCGCCTGCCGCCGGTTAGCAATTCATTGCCAACTCTGCTAACCGGGGGTGCAATTAGGATTAGGCCTGAAGCGGCGGTTCGAGGCAGATAACATTCAAAAAAATTATCGGCCGTTAAGTTTTAATAAATATTTCCCCACTGGATAAGCCCTTTGTTTAGCAACACTTCGACTTACCTGTTTTCATCCGTGTCTAGCCGGGATCACATGTTTTTCCGCAGATAAACGCACATGGACTGGCTTCTGCTACTAAAGGCCTTGTTCTTGGGCATTGTCGAAGGTTTGACGGAATTCCTCCCAATTTCCTCAACTGGTCATCTGATTCTGGTAAGTGATTTACTCGACTTCAATGACGAGAAGGGCAAAGTGTTCGCGATTGTGATTCAACTCGGGGCAATATTGGCGGTATGCTGGGAATATCGAGTCAAGATTGGCGGCGTGGTGAAGAATATTGGTTCGCAGGAAGATGCAAACCGCTTTGTGCTGAACCTTTTCATGGCATTCCTGCCCGCCGCGATACTGGGGCTTTTATTCATCAAGACTATCAAGCAGTATCTGTTTCATCCGGTACCTGTGGCCATGGCATTCATCATTGGCGGCGTTCTGATTCTGTGGGCTGAGCGAAGAAAACACGTGGTGGATGTCGAGCGGGTGGAAGATATGGACTGGAAACATGCGCTAAAGGTTGGATTAATGCAATGTCTCGCATTGATACCCGGCACTTCACGCTCCGGCGCAACCATAATTGGCGGCCTTTTCTTTGGTTTGTCCCGCAAGGCCGCCACTGAGTTTTCTTTTTTTCTGGCGATCCCTATCATGTTCGCGGCCACCTTTTATGATGTTTACAAACATCGCGACATTCTTCATTTCGATGATGCTGGTGTATTCGTAGTCGGTTTCGTCGCCTCGTTCATCAGCGCATTATTGGCCGTGCGGGGCTTATTGCGTTTTATTAGCCATCACGATTTCACCGTATTTGCATGGTATCGTATTGGATTTGGGATCATTGTGCTGACCACAGCTTATTCTGGACTGGTCAAATGGTCAGCAGCTTAAGGAACTTCCTGAATAAGCCCTCCGCGAAGCATGCGGGCGGCAAACCCTGATGCTTGTTAAGGGTCTCCAAGCTGATGTGGAAGTGGGGGGTTACCGTTTTTTGCTGCCACCGAGCTTCCGATTCAGCCCTGCACCCATGGCAACCCCGCAGCTTTCCAGCCACCTTTAGTACCGCGATGCCCGGTTGCATCCTTATCGCCTTCAAAACCCTCAAGAATATTATAGCAATTTGCGTAACCGGATTCGGTAGCAGCCGCAGCAGCCCGATGCGAGCGCCCGCCGCTACGGCAAATGAACATCACCAGCGATTCCTTATCCACCTGGCTTGAGAGATAATTGAGAAAAGCGGGATTGGCCTGCATACCGGGATAGGATTGCCATTCGATTTCAACCACACCCGGAATTCTTCCCACCCAGTCCCACTCGGCTCTGGACCGAACGTCGACCAATTTGGCATCGGGAGCCTCCTGCAACAGAGTGATTGCTTCGGTAGGCAGTAGTGCACCTTCGTATGGTAAATTCATTTCCCTGGCACGTAGCTGCGCCCTTTCAAGTATCGCAGTGATGGTTGCCATATGAGTTTCTGGTAGCAATATGAAAAACACAATGGTATTCCATTTTCAAGCCGAGTGTTTGATAAACCTGAAACTTTGCCGGTTGGCTACGAATAGCCAGCCTCCATGCGCTGCCAACAGCCTGATACAGTCATTAAAAATGCCACACAGCACAATGTTTGATGTGTTTGAAGTATGGCGGCGTTCGTACTGATATAATTCCATCTTTTCCGATGTGCCTTTGATGGCCTATCTTTATCGTAACTGCAATTCTGGTCTGGAGAAAAAAATGGCCGTAGCCGACGTTCTGAAAATGATCCAGGACAATGAAGTCAAATTTGTTGATCTGCGTTTTACTGATACCCGTGGTAAAGAACAGCATGTGACCCTCCCGGCTCACACCTTTGATGCGGACAAACTGGAGGACGGACACGCATTCGATGGTTCTTCCATCGCCGGCTGGAAAGGTATTCAGGCATCTGACATGCTATTGATACCCGACCCCGAAACTGCCAATATGGATCCTTTCATGGACGAGGCTACGCTATTCATTACCTGTGATGTGGTCGAACCCACCGATGGCAAGGGTTATGACCGTGATCCACGCTCGCTTGCAAAGCGTGGCGAGGCCTACCTGAAGTCGACCGGTATTGGTGATACCGCATATTTCGGTCCGGAACCTGAATTTTTCATTTTTGACGCTGTTACCTGGCATGCAGACATGTCCGGTTGCTCGGTAAAAATAGAATCCGAGGAAGCAGCCTGGAGCTCGGCGGAAGGGTATGAGGGTGGTAATACGGGTCACCGTCCTGCGGTAAAGGGAGGCTATTTCCCCGTCCCTCCGGTTGATTCTTTACATAACATCCGTTCCGCCATGTGTCTTGCATTGGAAGAAATGGGTGTGGAAGTCGAAGTACACCACCACGAAGTCGCAAGCGCCGGCCAATGCGAAATTGGTACCAAATACAGCAGTCTGGTGCGGCGTGCCGACTGGACTCAGGTATTCAAATATGTCGTGCACAACGTTGCTCATTCTTACGGTAAAACAGCAACCTTCATGCCAAAACCCATTGTTGGTGACAATGGTTCGGGGATGCACGTGCACCAATCAATCTGGAAAGCTGGGCTGAATTTGTTTTCTGGGAACGGCTATGCCGGACTTTCTGAAATTGCCCTGTTTTACATAGGCGGCATTATTAAACACGCCAAGGCCCTGAATGCCATTACCAACCCGGGCACCAATTCCTATAAGCGTCTGGTTCCGGGTTTTGAAGCGCCGGTAAACCTTGCTTACTCGGTAAGCAACCGTTCCGCCGCGGTGCGCATTCCCTATGCCAACAGCCCAAAAGGACGACGCATCGAAGTACGTTTTCCCGATCCCACCGCTAACCCCTATCTCGCATTTACCGCATTAATGATGGCCGGGCTTGACGGCATCCAAAATAAAATTCATCCGGGTGACCCCATGGACAAGAATCTTTATGACCTTCCTCCTGAAGAAGCAGCCAGGATTCCAAACCCCTGCGTATCGCTGGATGAAGCGCTGGATAATCTGGATAAGGATCGAAATTTCCTTACCCGCGGCGGCGTGTTTTCGAATGATATGATCGATGCCTACATCGAACTCAAGATGGAAGAAGTCACGCGCTTCCGCATGACTACCCATCCGGTGGAGTTTGATATGTACTACAGCTTATAGAGGCACCTCTATAAATTTAAGGGAACCAAGGCGGTGGACGAACGCCAGCGGAGGATTGTAATATTTTAAAAAAAACAGGTATTTATTCTTTTTTCTGTATTTAGTTCATGGAAACCCTCGGACTTGAAGAAGGGAAGCAACAAGCTTAAGCGGGAAATCGCATTGGGACTGCTCTCAAAAAAAGTACACTCTGGATGATTCATGGAAACTCATTTAATCCGGTGAGTCCTCACGACAAAACGCAATCAGATTTCTTGCTGAACCAGCTCGATAAGGGGAAATACTCAATGAATATTTTTGCTGTTTCATTGCTTGCCGCGCTCTCGCTGACGCTCGCTGGTTGCAGTGAGAAAGAGAAGGCTCCTGAAAATAAACCCACTGCGGAAACACCGGTCAAGCTTGCGGATGAGTTCACGGCGGAAAAGAGTATTCCCTCCGTGCTGGAAAATGAATTAACCCCGGAGGAAAAATCCGCGGTGCTAAAACAGATTATGCCATCCGCGTCTCCGAATGAGCCAACGCCGGAGGAAAAATTCCTGAAATTGAGGAAAGATGCGGATGCTGGAGATGCCAAATCGCAAAATGGCCTCGGTGTGATGTACTACACGGGCGAAGCGATATCCAAGGATGCTTCGGGCAAGATCCTGAATAACGATCCAGAAACTGCCGCAGCGTGGTTTCATCGATCTGCTGACCAGGGATACGCCGATGCGCAATTCAACCTCGGCCTGATGTATGCCAATGGTGAAGGTGTAGCCAAAGACCCTGCCAAAGCCGTAGAGTTATTTCAGAAAGCTGCTGCTCAGGGAAATGTCGATGCGCAAAATAATCTCGGGGTGATGTATTACGCCGGTGAAGGCGTACCCAGAGACCCTGCCAAAGCCAGGGTGTGGTTTGAGAAAGCGGGGGCGCAGGGTAATGCTGACGCACAGGCCAACCTTGATGCAATGAAATAAATAGATTCTTGTTCTTTTTATTCAGGGAACATCTTTTCACCCGATTGAACAGATAATTGATCTCGTCTGTCGGCCGAGACAAAACAGGAAATACCAGCGTGATATATGTAACTGGAATTGATTGTTTGCACCAAGCAGATTTCTGCTAGCGGTACAACCGCTCATGAAGCGGACCCAGGTATTCAAAGGAAGAATGGGTTAAGCCTTATTCCAATTCGCGATAGAAAGTGTAATGATTAAGCCATGATTTTATGGGAGAGGAGTCATGGCGCGAAAGGCAGGTGGAGCCGATCAACTGGAGTGGGCGCGGGGTTTGTTGCGCACAGCGAAGACAGCCGATGAATTGAGGGTGGCGCAGGCGGTGGTGCTGCCATTGGAGTTGGGGCTTTCGCTGGCACAGTGCGAATTCCGGAGCAAACTGGACACGCATTCCACGGCAAACTGGACAGTGAAATAGAGAGATAGCTTTACGCGGGATAACGTGGCACCCTCGGAGATTTTTTTGGGAGCCATATGGCCAATAACAGGTTATCCATGCGCAAGATTATAGAAACACTCCGTCTGCATCACGAATGCGGGCGCACCCAACGGAAGATTTCCCGCGCCATCGGTGCATCGCCAACTACGGTTGCCGATTATCTTCGCCGCACCAAGGCGGCTGCCCATAGGTTACCCGCTTCCAGACGGTATGGATGAGTCGGCGCTTGAACTGAGGTTATTTCCCCCGCAGGCGTCATCCAGTATTCTCCGGCCTGAACCAGACTGGGTTTGGACGCACCGCGAGATGCGCAAAAAGGGCTCTGTTAAAAAAAGGACGAACCAGAACTATGCATGGAACCTGATGAATTATGCGCTGTAGATACCGAATTGCCTTTCAATGAGGCGGATTTCTCCTGTGAGACCTTGGCCCGATTTCCAAATGTCCATCTGTCCTTTTTTAAACATCCGCATGAGCTCGAAATCTTTGATGGGGACGTAGGCGGTTTTCATCGATTTAAAGCCGCGCACCGGATTGATCAAGCGTTTGAGCTTGCCATGATCGGCTTCAATAATATTGTTCAGGTATTTTACCTGTCGGTGCACGGTGTCCGGCGGACACTTTCCTTCCGCCTTTAATTCGGTAATGGCAGCACTGTAAGGGGAAGCCTTGTCGGTATTGATAGCACCGGGGTGCGCCCAGGATTTCATGGATTTCAGGGCTTTGCCCAGGAACCGTTTGGCGGCCTGGGTATTGCGCGTTGCAGAGAGATAGAAATCAATCGTATGGCCGCGCTTATCAATGGCCCGGTATAAATACGTCCACTTCCCTTTGACCTTCACATAAGTTTCATCTACCCGCCAGCTGTAGCCCATCGTCGGCTTCCAGAACCACCGCAGGCGCTTTTCCATTTCAGGTGCGTAATGCTGAACCCAACGGTAGAGCGTCGTATGATCCACCTCAAGACCACGTTCCAACATCATTTCCACCAGATCACGATAACTGATGCCGTATTTGCAATACCACCGGACACCACTCAGAATGATCTCTCCACGGAAATGACGCCATTTGAAATCCGACATGGATGATCCGCTCTGAAAAACATCATGGTGCACCACGCTTCTCATTTTTTGCAACAGAACCCTTGAGGGTCGGTAGGGACACATTTATTTCACTACGTTTGCGCTAAAAGACCGGCCTCAAAAAGGAAGCCGGTCCAAGGGAGCGAAGTTCTTTGCTGAAGCAGTTATTCTTCAGTCAACTCTTCTTTGCGACTCGCCATCTCCGCTCCCAGTTCTTCAAGATCTATTTTTGATTTCTCCACTTTGGGAAAGAGCTCATTCTGTTCTTCTTCCACATGGTGATTAATGTATTCGCCTAGAACCCTTACCACGGGTGCAAACATGGGATCATGCGATTTCATGGCCTGTATTTGCGCAATCAGTTCCTTGGCCGACCCATGTTCCACCAGCGCTTCATTCATCAAATCGTCATCGTGAATGGCTTCCCTGGCGGCTGGATAGAATATCTCTTCTTCCAGTTGCGTATGCACCGTCAACTCCTTGCAGATTTGGGTCGCAATTTCGTCTTTCCCCTCGGCACTCTCGTTCTTGCAGTGTTTTTCGAATTCCTTGAATAATTTCTTTACCTTGGCATGATCCTCAATCAATAGCTTGATGGCATTGGTTTTTCCTTTGGCAGTCCTGGATGTCGTAGGTTTTGATGTGCTTGGTGCTGTTGTCATGATGGCTCCTGAGTTTCCGGTAATTAGAGGTGATTTATATTGAAAAATCGCACGTAGCGATATATCCGCAGGCGAAGCATGAGCTTATAGACTTGCCGATTCTGTACGGTAGGACACATTCTTTAACAGGATAAAGGTATATGTTGAGTCTTCCAGGCCGGAACGAACTTATTGGATCGCTAAAAAGATGGCCTTTTGGGATTTTCTTATTTAACGGGATGCAGAATGAA
>JBDTKY010000077.1:0-4486 GCA_039935055.1 Nitrosospira sp. | reverse complement strand
GCGGGAACCAACTTCTCGCTATTCTCGGAAGTGGCCGAGCGCATCGAGCTATGCCTGTTCGACGAACAGGGCCGCGAAACCCGGATCGATTTGCCGGAGACCATCGGCCACTGCTGGCACGGCTATTTTCCCGGCATCGAACCGGGACAGCGCTACGGCTTTCGCGTGCACGGGCCGTGGGTGCCCGAGCATGGCCATCGCTGCAATCCCGCCAAGCTCCTGCTCGATCCTTACGCCAAGGGTATCGACGGCGATATCTGCTGGGACGAAGCGGTATTCCCCTATCAGTTCAGCGCAGGTCCGGATGTACGCAATGAGGGGGACAGCGCGCCCTTCATGCCCAGATGTGTCGTCCAGCAACCCTTCTTCGACTGGGCCGGGGATCGCCTGCTGCAGCGGCCCTGGCACGAAACCATCATCTACGAACTGCATGTCAAAGGCTTTACGGCACAGCACCCGGATATACCGCCCGAACTGCGGGGCACCTATGCGGGCCTCGCCCATCCCGCCGCGATCGGGTATTTAAAACAGCTGGGCGTCACGGCTGTCGAACTGATGCCGGTGCACTATTTCATACAGGACAAGCGTCTCGTCGACCAGGGGTTGCGCAACTACTGGGGCTACAACTCCATTTCCTATCTCGCGCCGCACAGCGGTTATGCGGCCAACAAACGGCCGGGCGCTGCCAGCGCCGAGTTCAAGCAGATGGTCAAGGCCATGCACCAGGCCGGCATCGAAGTCATTCTCGATGTGGTCTACAACCACACCGCCGAGAGCAACCACCTGGGACCAGTGCTGTGCTTCAAGGGCATCGACAACGCCTATTATTATCGGTTGATGGAGGATGATCGCCGCCACTACATGGACTACAGCGGCACCGGCAACAGCCTCAATATGCGCCAGCCCCATGTGCTGCAACTGATCATGGATTCGTTGCGTTACTGGGTGATGGAAATGCACGTGGACGGCTTCCGCTTTGATCTGGCCGCCACCCTGGCACGCGAACTGCATGAAGTGCAGAAATTGTCCGCCTTCTTCGATATTATTCAGCAGGATCCGGTCATTAGCCAGATCAAGCTGATTGCCGAGCCCTGGGATCTGGGCGAAGGTGGCTACCAGGTCGGCAATTTCCCTTCGGGCTGGTCCGAGTGGAACGGCAAGTATCGCGATTGCCTGCGTGATTTCTGGCGCGGCCGGCCAGAAAGCCTGAACGAGCTGGCACACCGCTTCACCGGGAGCCCGGACCTCTACGCCGATAATTCGCGCAATCCGTTCGCCAGCATCAATTTCATCTGCGTGCACGACGGTTTCACCCTGCGCGATCTGGTGTCCTACAATGACAAACATAACCAGGTCAACGGTGAGGATAACCATGACGGCACCGACGACAACCGTTCATGGAACTGCGGCGCAGAAGGACCCACCGACGATGTCGAGGTGCTTGCCCTTCGTGCCCGCCAGCAGCGCAATTTTCTGGTTACGCTGATGTTGTCGCAGGGTGTGCCCCTCCTGCTCGCGGGTGATGAATTCAGTCGCTCGCAGCAGGGCAACAACAATGCCTATTGCCAGGATAACGAAATCTCATGGATTGACTGGGACGCCATGGATCAGGGCTTGCAGGAATTCACCAGACGCCTCATCGCCTTCCGTCATGCTCACCCGGTCTTCCGCCGTCGTCGCTGGTTCCTCGGTCAGGCCATCCATGGTGCGGAGTGTAAAGATATCGCCTGGTTCCGCCATACCGGCGAACAGGCGAGCGAAGAGCCATGGAATGGATGGCTAACCGAAAGCCTGGGAATTTTCATCAATGGCGAAACCATACCCAACCCCAATGCCCGCGGCGAACCGGTGAAAGACGACAGCTTCTACCTGGTCTTCAACGCCCACCATGAAGCACTGGATTTTGTGCTGCCCGAAAATCGCTGGGGCTTGCGCTGGCTGAGCGTGCTCGACACCGCCCATGGCTGGGACGACGACGCGTCCCCGCTTCAGGCCGGCGCCAAACTGGCGGTAGCGCCGCGTTCGATCATGCTGCTGCAGCGCCAGGGTTGACCGGCTGCTTAAGCGCGGATACTTTCAGCCAATATTTATTGGCTTCGTGTTTTATCCAGAAAATAGACGACCTAATGTGTTTTGTGTTATCACAAACAAATACGTCTATTCAAATGAGGTTATGGCGTGGCTGCTTCAATTCGCCTGGCACCCGAAATAGAGCAAAGGCTTGATTTTCTCGCGGTGCATACGGACCACACTGATATTGGAAGCTCCACAATTGACACCACCTATACAGAAAATGCATAAGCAGCAAGCGGATCGTTCAACGGCGGTGTCCTCCAGTTTTCCGGCCGAATTTGAGAGATATTGTTGGCGTGTCTCGACCCACTCTCAATCTTCACCCCATCTCAAATTAAACTGAGCTTCGATGTGCACAGTATTTTCTCCAGCGGCGCCGAGCTCCACTTTTCGCCGAGTTCACGAATTTTAGTTGACGTAGTATTTGCGCCCGTTCCCGAAACCTATGCTATGCTTTTGGTCGACTTAGGGCTAGTTGGCTTTATGGCACAGCGAGAAATCGGTTAATACTAAAACTTCGTTGTCATAAATAAAAAACCCACTTGGTTAGCGGGTTTTCCTGAGAAAATACAAGTACTCGCAAAAATATTCTGATGAAATCTTCTGAGAGAGTTGCTATAGAATTTCTCCCGGCCGAGTTAGGGCGTGAAACTATCTTCCTATAACAAAAGCTAGCGGACGACAACATGACATACAGACATATCATTGGAACATTGCTCGTCCCTCTGTTGCTTACGTGTTGTGCCTCGAACCCAAGCATAGACAGCCTCAGCTCCGAGCAGCGAGCGAGATATGTTCAGATGGAAGTCTTCAATGCCTCCACATCCCGACCACATACCATACTTAGAATAGTGAAAGGTATTTCGTGTAATCGAAATGCCTACCAGGCCCGTTTGCTCAGCTCCGAGGAAGCAATGGAAGGAGTCAAACTCCAGGCAGCACAGCTTCAGGCGGACGCTGTTATCAACGTCGCCTGTCAGAATAGATCGGAAGCTGACTGGGGTAACAACTGCTGGGCATCGATTGTCTGCGTCGGTGACGCCGTTAAATTCAAATAGCACCAATCAAATGGAACGCTGGTCTATCTACATTGATATTGAAGGTTTTAGTGCTCTATATAGCGAGGAAAGTCACGTCCTCAATTCTCTCGGAATGCTTGCCGAAGGGATCCTTTTCATTGGCCGCAAGCATTGCCCCAAAACGCCCGAGCGACTGTTTGCGCATCAGACCGGAGATGGTTTTATTATTGTAGGCGAGTTTGGCGCGGAAGTACTCGATCAGCCGCTGGCAATCTCAATGGCCTTACTTCGGCACGTCGCTAAGTCGGGACGTTATGCGAAGGCCGCAATTTCCCAAGGTGAATTTGCTGATGTGCTTGGGTGCTTTCCCCCCTCTGTCGCTGATGCCGCTGCCGCTGGCAAAGATGGGCATATTGATCTTGGGGAAGGACTGATGACTCTATTTCCAGTGATGGGTACGGCACTTATCCGCGCGGTCAATTTGGCGAGAGAATCTCCGAGTGGACCTCTACTTACGGTGGCAAGTACCGAAAAAAGCCGCCTTCCCAGTGGCATATTAGTGCGCGAAACCTCAAATCCCGATGTTCTAGCTATCGACTGGATTCATTCACGTTTACCCTTGGCTGATTCTATCTCGTTTGCCGCTGGCCTCAAAAACCCTTCCGTGGATCAACTTGAAGAAACGTTGATCTCGTATTGTCGTACCCAAAAACTGTCGGTTGACTGGGTGCGCAACGTCGGCACTTATTTAGGTGTCTCCGCGTGACTAATCCCGCTAACCGGCATTCAAGGGTTCTGGCCGACGTCAAGCCCATTAACTTCAACGCTGAATATCCTATTTTGCGCAAACTGGGCACGGCCAGCCGGAAGAACAAACTGAACTAGGAGTTTAGGCTATTATTGCCCATCTCCTCGAAAAGGTAAAATTAGCCCAATCGCAGACAATCAGCAGGAAACAGCCTGCGATTCGACCTTATCGTGACGACTACTTGTTCTCCATATCCTCATTGCTTCCGCTTCTATTTGGTAATGATGGTCGCTCGCATTCAATTAAGCAGCGGTCTTTGTGGCGCGCGTAGAATCGCCGCGCCCGGCCAGGAGCCCAGCGACCGAAATATCTTCATCAAGCTCGTCCCAATGAATACCGTTAACCGATAGTTCACATTTTTGGCGATGCTCCGGATCAGCATGCATCAGTCGGGGAAACCACGCTAGTGGGATGCCGAGTGTGCGCCCATCCGACAATTCCACCCACATACTGTTATCATCAAACCGCACCGATTTAGCAGAAGTACTCATTCCATGCCCCTTCAATAATTGCTGTGTTTTGCTCAACTGCTTCCGTAAGCTCGCGCAAGGTGCGAGCATCAAAACCATGGCTTTCACCTAAATGG
>JBDTKY010000076.1:0-8874 GCA_039935055.1 Nitrosospira sp. | reverse complement strand
CCGCCGCCCACCATGTCAGCGGAATCAAACAGTCGCCGCAGAACCGGGTTTTTGTACCTGACTGTCATGATCACCGGTGCGGCGGTGATGGTGCTGGAACTCCTGGGCGCACGTATCATCGGCGCGTTTTACGGAGTCAGTCTCTATGTCTGGTCCTCCATTATTGCGGTCACGCTCATTGCACTGGCACTGGGTTACTACCTGGGCGGCTTCATTGCAGACCGCCTGCCGCGCATGCAATTGCCGCATGTCATCCTGCTGGCCGTCATGACAACCGCAACAATTCTATTTATGGCGGAAACAGTGTTGAGCTCGACTGACTCATGAGGTATGCGCGCCGGCGCCTTTGCCAACGCCCTCATCCTGTTCACGCTGCCATTGACCAGCCTTGTCATGGTTGGCCCATATGTGATCAAACGCTCGACGCAGTACTTGCGCCGCGTGGACACATCGTCAGGATTGGTCTATGCCATCCGCACCATCGGCAGCGTCGTGGGAACCTTGCTTCTGGGATTCTATCTGCTACCGCAATTCGGCACCCGGGTGGTTATCTTCTCGCTCAGCCTGATGCTGATGGGTCTGGCAATCCTGCTGGCGCTGGTTGATGGGCCCGCCGTTTTTCGCCTCTTACCAACTGGACTGTGCTGACGGACGCAACGTTTGTGGGCATCCTGACCGTGGCGGGCTTTGCTCATTCGCAAGAAAAAGTGAAGGGGTTTACGGTGCTTCACGAAGCCGAGAGCCTGTATGGCTGGGTGAGGGTTGTGGACGATGAAACGAATGGGTTTCGCCTGCTGCTCTCCGATGCCTCCGTCATCAGCGCGGTGGATATTGCTCAGGGACGCAGCATCCTGGGTATCAGGCAGTTCTGGGATTCCTTCCCCTGTTTCGCCCCGAGACCACGCAGGCCCTGCTGCTCGGCCTGGGTGGTGGACACGTCGCCCGTGACCTGAAATCAAAAGGTATCGAGACCGACGCGATCGAAATAGACCCGGCAGTGGCCGATGCCGCCGGGAATTTCTTCGGGTTCTGGCCCCCCCCGGCGCCTTTATTGTCGGCGACGCGCGCTACGAAATCAAGCGGCTGCCGCATCGCTATGATTACATCATGCACGATTGCTTCACCGGCGGATCTGAACCCACCCACCTGCTCACACGGGAAATGCTCATGGAGCTGCGAGCCTTACTGAACGAGTGCGGTATTCTCGCGCTCAATTATGTCAGATTTACCACGGGCGAGGGTTCCGAGGCTGTGGCATCGGTGCATCGTACCTTAAAGAGTCTGTTTCCACATCTGCGCGTCTTCACCACGGTCGAGAAGGACTTCACCGACTTCGTTTTTCTCGCCTCGAGATATCCGCTGGAGCTCGATCGCACAAGTCAGAATCCCCGCGCGCAATGGCTGCTGGAACAGGAATATGTTACGCCGATTGCCGACGGGATAATTATTACAGATGATTATAATCCCCTGGAAAGCTGGCAGGTGCGCAAATCGGAAACCTATCGAAAACTATTCATGTAACGAACCGATTTACAGTTGTTGATGCTGGTCTGATTTTTCATACACATATTCACCCTAATCCGCAAATATTCTGTATGTATAATTCGTCATATTATTTTTCAAGTAGTTGGCATGCGGCAATTTGCCGCATTGACCTGTTTATATAATTGATAAATACTCCGAGTGCATGTAACGTGATCATTGACATGTTATACGCATATATTTTTATTCATCTTTGTTTAAATGGAATATTTAAAAGGGTCAACTATGAAAAAAGCACTTAACTACGCGCTTCTCCTTGCCGGCATGACTTCATTGCCAGCCATGGCCCACATCAGCTTCAGCGGCCGTGACTTTGGCACGTTCGATGGAACAATCGGGCAGACCAACACCATTTCGTATAATTCCGCCACCGGCAACTTTGGCTGGATCGACGGGACGGATGCCGATTGGGGGGACTCTCACAAGGTCAAGCCTTACGATTTTCATTTAACCGCTGCCGCCGATGTAAAGATTACGTTCCAGGACCAGGCTTTTACGCCTTCCGCCACTGCCACGGTCCCCAATCCTGTGCCCGTGATGGGCGGGATCAGTCCCGGTTTTTCGCTCTATAGCGGGGTTGGACATGTTCCTCCGGCCCAACTGGACCATGACACCGCAGCAGGTTCGATTGCTATCCGCGATGCAGTAGGAGGCGTCGGCATGACCGAGGGCTCATTCAGGGCACAGGACAACTGGAGCATTACCAACGATAACAATGACCCGGCAAGCGTATACACCTATATCGGATCAGCCTACAATGGCAATGGCATAAACTATGGCACGGGTATTATCGCTGGCGCCGATGGCGTGGCTGACCACATGGTTTCGAAAACCTTTCATTTGCCCGCGGGCGATTACTCGTTATTTGCGGGCGGCACTGATTACGCCAACCAGAGTGTTTTGCCGCAGCTTCAATATGGCATATCCGGCACCGTGGCAGTTGTGCCGGAGCCCGAAACCTATGCCATGCTATTGGCAGGCCTGGGCTTGATGGGTGCCATCGTCCGCCGCCGCAATATAGGCGGAAGCATCTAGGCTGCGGCCAAGTAGCTGGATGCTAGTTTGCTCGCATCAGTCTCTGGAGGATGCTGCGAGCAAACCAACAGGGATAAATCACTGGAACGCAGCGGACTGGTTAATATGGCACGTATGAATTGCAATAGCGTTCCCTTGTATCCTTCATATATGCAATACGATAGTTTTCCTCATATTACGGTAATTCCAAATACATAACCCGGCAGGCTGCGGCAATTTGCCGCATTGACTTGCGCGCTGTGGCAAGCAATACTGATTTATCTGTACCGTAAATTCCATATTCATATGTCATACATCTATCAATAGAAGGGACCCCAGCATGAAAAAATCACTTAAGCTCGCATTACTTCTCTCAGGCGCCTCACCGTTGTCCGCCAGGCCCACGTGGATTACACCGGCCGCCAACAGGTCCTATGGTTTTGGCGCCACCTTCGCAGTGGCCCCCATGGTTGCTCCCGTCCCTGAACCGGAAACCTATGCCATGCTGCTGGCTGGCCTGGGCTTGATGGGCGTTATTGCCCGCCGGCGCAAGATGGATGGCAAAATTTAGATTGCTCTTTTTTCTGTTGTAATTGTTAATCGGGTTCTCCCGCAATATCTATCTGTGTTGCGGAACTTTTTTCAAAGGAAATATGCTGTAATGATAAAAATGATAAGTGCCGTAGTCGCCCTTTCCCCATTGTTTGTTGCAGTACCTGCGGCTCACGCAGCCACGGATACTTTTGACAACAACAAGTTTTCAGTCAGCTACGTTTTCGGACCCAGTGGCACCGTTACCCCTCTGCAAACAGAGACAGTCACGGGTAATACAAGTACGGCTGAGCTTGCCGATTTCTGGTCCTGGCAGGTGGATACAGCCGGCAACACGCTGTCACTTACCTGGAATAAGCAGAGCGAGTTTATGAACACTTCGTCGATAGCGCCATTTATCGGTTTTCATATTTCCGATACTCAGAATCAGCTTTCTGACATCCTCGGCGTATCCATTGCCAATACAGCTTATATTCCCGCCACGCTTGGCAACCTGATCGATGGTTTCGGCCCCGCGAACCTCACTTTCGATGCCGATAATATATACATTAATCTGAACGAGTCCATGTGGCACGATTTGATGCCCGTTCCGGGACAAATGGGCGACGCTTTTCGGGATAAAATTTCATTGGCAGTCAATTTTCAGGCAGCTCCCATACCCGAACCGGAAACTTACGCCATGCTGTTGGCTGGCCTGGGGTTGATGGGAACCGTGATTCGCCGGCGCAAGTCGCGTAAGGATTCTAAATAACAGGCATCAATCTGCTTTCTCCACAATATGTTTCTCGATGTTCAAGTTTATTTTAAGGGAGTATTCATTATGATTAGACTCAGAAAAGGCCGGTCTGCTACAAGTTGTTTGGCGTTTGGTTCCCTGTTTATTCTGGCATCCGCGGTGCATGCGGCAAACGATACCTTCGACGGTAATGCCTTTGCAGCGGATTACGGTGTTTCAACCATCGGTCCTACCTCCTTGATTCCCCTGTACCATGCGGATGCCACCGGGAGTACGAGTGCGGTTGAGATTCCCAGCCTGTCTGGCTGGAGTATCGATACGATGGGTGATACCCTGTCGCTCACCTGGAACAGGAATGCCGAGTTCATGAATTCCGGCAGCCCAGCGTTTATCGGTTTCAAGATCTCCGATACTGGCAATCACCTGGCCGACATTCTCGGTGTTTCGGTGACCAACACGACTTACATGCCATCGACGTATGGGAATCTGGTAGAAGGGTTCCAGCCATCGCAGGTCACGTTCGATGCAAATAATATCTATGTCAATCTAAATACGGCCATGTGGCATGCAGCCCCCATGGCAAGCATGGGTGATCCGTTCCGGGACAAGATAGCTTTATCCGTCAATTTTCAGCATGCCGCTCCCATTTCGGAGCCGGAAACTTATGCCATGCTCCTGGCTGGCCTGGGACTGATGGGTGCTGTGGTGCGCAGAAGACGCAGTGGCAAATAAATCAACTTAGCTATCTTCGATAAAGGCCGCTCCTCCGGGAGCGGCCTTTTTATGGCCCATGCAATCGCACCGGGCTACATACACAAGATGATCCAGTCATGCAAACACGTATCATCCTGGTAAATGCCATCTCGCATGTTCTTAATTATTGGCGTGCATTCGCCTGTAGCGGATTCATTCTTGTTGCATTAAGTGGCGAAGCGGCAGGGCAAGAAATACTTCCCGAGATAAATGTATCTTCCACGCGCGTGAGAGATCCGTTGATAGAGAGCGAGTCGCTCAAATGGACGACGCGTCCAAGCAGCGATGCAGCCGAATTCCTGCGACAAAAACCGGAATTTTCCGCCGCCAAAATAGGTGGCACTTCCGGCACCATCTTCCTGCGCGGTTTGGGCGGTCCTCGCCTCGGAATTGTCATGAACGACAGCCTGGAGGAAGCAGGCGCGAACCACGGTACGGACCCCGCCACCTCTTATATCCAGCCTGACGCCCACGATCAGATCACCATCGTAAAAGGGCCGAACAGTGTTCTGTACGGTTCGAGCATGGGTGGGCTTATCATGTTCAATGAGGCACCTAAAAAGTTTGACAAGCCAGGCATGCGGACTCGATTGGTGGGAGGCATCGGCAGTTATGGCCGCCGCGACCTGACGGCGGATGCCACGGTGGGTAGCCCCCTGCTTCAGTTACGGGGAATCGTTAACTTTACCCGAGGCGATAACTACAAGGATGGCTCCGGCAGGGAGTTTTTTTCTTTCTTCAAACGTCACTCTGACCGGCTGATCACCACCTTTACGCCAACCTCGAACGTCAGCGCTGAATTCAGCGCGGAACAAGGGGATGCTCAAGTTGCATTCCCGGCTTTTTCCCTGATGGGTGATGGCATTCATTTCAAGCGAGCCATCCTGGGTTCGCGTTTTGTGGTAAAGAATATCTCGGAGAAATTTACAAAATTCGAGGTGCAACTTTACGACCGGAATCTGGATCACCTTATGGACAACTTTACGCTCAGGCCCGTAACGGTGCAATTACTGAACCCTCCAGACCCAAGTAAGCCCCCCCCGACCCCCTGCCTCTCCCCGTCACAAAAACAGATCGTAGAACATTGATGCAGATATATCGTGCGCGTTCAGCCAGGGCTCTTGCCACATTCAATCCGACGTCCACCATTGAGGCGGTCCTGGGTTATGAGCACAAGGATGAAAAATTCGCCGGCAATAATCAGACGGCCGGTACGTTGTGTATTGGTGCAGACTGCACCACTACCAATATATTTTCTCCGTTTTACAACCTCCACACAGTCAACAATTCTCTGTTCTCGGAGATAACCTACCAAATTAACCCCACCACCACCCTCAAGTCTGGTGCGCGCCGGGATTACTTTCATACGTATTCCGGTGAATTAAGGGATTTCCTCGGCTCTGTCACTTTTCCGACCTCGAACAGCCAGCGCAACGATGTCACGAACAGTGCTTTCATCCGCATAGAAAAAGAGGTTCTGCCGGCTACGATTGCTTTTGTTTCCCTGGCTAATGGAGAGCGGCCCGCGAGTAATCTGGAACGTGCCAGTTTTGATGGGTTTAACCTTAAAAAAGAAAAGAACCGGGAAATCAACATAGGGGTGACAATAAGCCGTCCCACCTGGCAAGGGTCAGTTACAGTATTTGGCAGCCGCATCAATGATTACATTCTGGTCAATCAGGGCACGCGCTCGAATAACATCGATGTTGATCGTGTCGGTACCGAATTTGATTTCACCAAGCAAATCACGCCGAACTGGAAATTATTTACCAACATGGCTTGGATCAGGGCTCAGAATCTTACCGGTCATGGCAACGGCTCCGTTCCGCTTGCTCAAACGCCGCCGCTGGATAGCAGGTTTGGGCTGATTTTTCAGCAGGGGACATTCGCGCTTACCTTGGCTGGGCGCGCGGTAATGAAGCAGGACCGCATTGATCCAGGTTTCGGGAACTCACTCGGTATCGATAATCCCACCACCACCCCGGGATTCGAGACAGCCAATATGTCCATGAGCTGGAAACCCACAAAACAAGTCCAGATGAGTATGGGTGTCGAAAACATTTTCGATCGCACATACTTCGAACATCTTAGCCGTAGAATCGGCGACGTGCCGCCAGGATTTGTAAATATTGGTCGGGTCAATGAACCAGGTCGTGCACTGTGGTTCAGGTTGATTATCAATATGTAATACCTATTGCTCCCAATTCTGGCCGGTGATAAATCATTCATATCTCCGACGGAAAACGGGGCGATGTGAATGTACTCGAGGTGTTGGTGCTGGAGGCTGGAGCGATCTACGTCATGGATCGGGGCTATCTGGATTTCGCGCGGTTTTACGTTTTGCATCAGGCACAAGCTTTCTTCGTCACACGCGTCAAGTCGAACACCCGGCTACGGCGCGTCAACTCGGCTCCGGTGGATCGCGCACGGGCATCATCTGCGACCAAACTATCGCACTTACCTGCACCACCAGCCGCAAGGACTACCCCAAGCATCTGCGTCGTATCCGCTTCAAGGATTCCGAGACCGGCAAAACGCCGGTTTTCCTGACCAACAACTTCATCTTGCCGACCGCAACTATCTGCGCGTTCTACAAGGCGCATTCGCCGGTGGAACTGTTCTTCAAGTGGATCAATCAGTATTTGCGCATCAAGAAATTCCACGGTACATCCGAAAATGCGGTGAAGTCGCAAATCTGGATCGCCGTGTCGGTTTATGTCCTCGTCGCCCTAATCAAAAAGCGCCTCAATCTGGATGTATCGCTGGACTTAAGGTTGCGGTACATAAAACAGCTTTTTTGCAGGAAGCCCGGCAAACGTATCAAATTCCTTGTTGCTGGGTTCAGCTCCAAAGGGGCGCTCGAAGTGTGACATATTGCCGCGCGGCAATATGTCACATTCCCAAGTGTATTTTCTCTCTTTACAATCCATTCTCCATATTGATTTTCAACAGCAGCATCAAGGAGACTGGCATGTTTACCAAGCTAAGAGAAAGTGAATTGTTCAAATTATTATTAGCGGCATTTTGTTTCGACCGTAAGGGTAAGGAAAATAAATATTCCTCAACGAGGCTCACAAATATGGATTCGCAAAAAATGGGTATTGCGAGAGATAGATCGGCTCCGGATGCAGTCTGGAATCGAAGCAAGTCAAAGAAATATCATAGAAATTCGGCCATTTCCAGTTGATCAGCCGGTGAGCTCATGTTTTGCCGGAGTTATTGCCTCTCAACAAAAACAAATCCCTTTCACACGTATTTTTTATGAGGAGATGATGAGCTTGCAGAAATTTGCATGCTTGCATAATACCAATGAAAATCCCGAAAAGAATTGAACCGCTAGTCGAGGAAGGTCTGGTAGACGAAGTTATTTGCCAGCTCATGAGCGGAAAAGAAGCCATGGTTTATATGGTTCGCAGCGGCAAAGATATCTTCTGCGCGAAGGTTTATAAAGAACCGAACATGCGCAGCTTCCACAAGACTGTTGATTACACCGAAGGACGGAGAGGAAAAAATATTCGCCGTTTCCGCGCCATGGAAAAAGGTACCCGTTATGGGCGCAGGACTCAGGAAGGGGCCTGGCAAAGCATTGAAGTGGACTCCCTGTACCGGCTCGCCGCGTCTGGGGTGCGTGTGCCACGGCCCTATAATTTTTTCGAGGGCGTATTGTTGATGGAATTGGTGACTGACACCAATGGCGACGTTGCGCCAAGACTCAATGATATTGTATTGACAGCGGAGCGGGCACGCGAGTATCACCGAGTGCTTGCCGGGGAGGTCGTTCGCATGCTCTGCGTTGACCTTATTCACGGCGATCTGTCTGAATACAATGTACTTGCGGGCAGCGACGGCCCGGTTATCATTGATCTCCCCCAGGCTATTAACGCCGCAGGCAATAATAATGCCTTTAATATGCTGGTACGCGATATGAATAATCTGACTGCGTACTTTGGCCGTTTCGACCCGGAGTTACTGAACATCGACTATAGCAGTGAAATATGGTCGTTCTATCAGCGTGGAAAACTGCACCCGGGCATTCCGCTCATTGGACGCGTGGCGCAAAACACCAGGCCCGTGCATGTGGGCAGCGTCCTGCAGGTGATTGACAGTGTGCTTAAGAAGGAAGCGGCCTTGCAACGTTACAAACAGGAAATGAGAGGATAATGCGTCTTCTAATCCTGGATTGCGCCGACCAGGTGATCGCGTGGCATGGTGGGGAAAGAAAAGGATAGTCCGGGATACTCTTCACCTATGGATAAGGCTGGGGCAGTCTTGGAAAT
>JBDTKY010000075.1:0-7532 GCA_039935055.1 Nitrosospira sp. | reverse complement strand
TTGAGAATGTTGATTTTGCGAATTACGCTATCGGGTGTTTCAATTGTTCCAGTATTGCCGGATTTTCCAGCGTCGAAACATCCTGGGTTATTTCCTCTCCCCTGGCGAGCGTGCGCAGCAGGCGGCGCATGATTTTGCCGGAACGGGTTTTTGGCAGGTTGTCGCCGAAGCGGATCTCATCGGGTCTGGCAATCGGGCCGATTTCGGTGGACACCCAATTACGCAGTTCAATAGCGGTTTTATGAGCGCTCTCGCCCTGGGGGCGTGCGCCCTTCAGCACGACGAAGGCGACAATGGCTTCGCCCTTGATTTCGTCAGGCTTGCCCACCACGGCTGCTTCCGCAACCAGCGGGCTGGACACCAGCGCAGACTCGATTTCCATGGTGCCCAGACGGTGTCCGGAGACATTCAGCACGTCATCAATGCGACCCATGATCCAGAAATGGCCATCCAGATCGCGATTGGCGGAATCGCCGGCCAGATAATATTTGCCACCCAGTTCTTTGGGAAAATAGGTGTTCCTGAAGCGCTCGGGGTCTCCCCACAGGGTCCGCGCCTGGGACGGGAACGGCCGCTTGATGACAAGGAATCCCCCCTTGCCGTTTTCTATATCGTGTCCGGCCTCATCCACAATGGCCGTCATGATGCCGGGCAGCGGCAATGTGCAGGAACCGGGCTTGAGCGGCACCGCGCCGGGCATGGGCGCAATCATGTGGCTGCCTGTTTCGGTCTGCCACCATGTATCCACCACCGGGCAGCGTGACTGCCCGACGACGGTGTAATACCACATCCAGGCCTCGGGGTTGATCGGCTCGCCGACCGAACCGAGCAGGCGCAATGAGGAAAGGTCGTATTTTCCCGGCAGGTCCGGCCCATTTTTTATCAATGAGCGAATGGCGGTGGGTGCGGTATAAAAAGTGGTCACTTTATGATCCTGGATTATTTTCCAGAAACGGCCGGCGTCGGGATAGGTGGGAACACCTTCAAACACAACCTGGGTCGCGCCGATCGCCAGGGGGCCATACGTAACATAGCTGTGTCCGGTGACCCAGCCCACATCGGCGGTGCACCAGAAAACATCGGTGGGTTTATAGTCGAAAACCCATCTCATGCTGATGATTGCACCCAGCAGGTAGCCTGCGGAAGAATGCTGCACGCCCTTTGGTTTGCCGGTGGAACCCGAGGTGTAGAGCGTGAATAGCGGATGTTCGGCGCCAATCCATTCGGGCTCGCAAACATCGCTCTTGCCGCTGATCAGCTCGTGCCACCAGACGTCGCGCGGAACGTGCCATTGCACATCCCCCTGACCGCGTTGGTAAACGACGACGGATTTTACCGAGCCGGTTCCGCCGAGCGCAATCGCGTCATCTACCGCGGTTTTCAGATGGTTGATTTTGCCGCCGCGGTGTTGCTCGTCAGCGGTAATGACAGCGACTGCACCCGCATCGATAATCCTTTCGTGCAGGCTCTTGGCAGAGAATCCGCCAAATACCACTGAATGCGTCGCACCGATGCGGGCACAGGCTTGCATCGCTACCACGGCTTCAATGCTCATGGGCATGTAGATGATGACGCGATCGCCTTTGCTGATACCCAGCGACTTTAGTCCGTTGGCAAACCGGCACACGCGGCTGTGAAGATCGCGATAGGTAGACAACGTAATCTTGCCGTCATCGGCCTCAAATATGATGGCGACCTTATCCGGCTGAGTGGCGAGATGCCGGTCCAGACAGTTGAAGGACACATTCAATTCGCCATCATCGAACCATTTGAAAAAAGGATGGTTGCTTTCGTCCAGCACGCGGGTGAACGGTTTCCGCCACAGGATATGTTCTTCCGCCAGCCGTGCCCAGAATGCGGAGAGGTCTTTTTCGGCTTCGGCACATAGGGCATGGTAAGCTTCCATGCCGGACAGATTGGCTTGTTTCACGAATTCAGGGCCGGGCGGGAATACGCGGGTTTCATTCAATAAGGATTTAATCGTGGCCACGAGATGCTCCGTCAGGTTTTTCTGGAAAAGCGGTATACGGTATATTCAACCCAGATAATCCATTAGCCGGCTCCGCGAGCCTGCCCGAGTGCTGGCGGGCAGTTTGCGGCCATTCTTGCCGCTTACCTGGCGTCCATAGGCCAAGCCATGGACTTCTCCCAACCGGAAAAACGGCTTCGCAATCTGCCTCGCCACTATCTCGCGCCCTAATGGATTATCTGGGTTTGGCGAAATTGTATCACTCATATCGATTTAACCTGAAATCCGGCAATTGATCGCCCTTTTTCCGGTTTAACGGCATAAAATTGCGTTAGCGGCGTTATCGCTCAATGGCTTATAATTTATCAAGTATCTATTTCATTAATTATAAATTTTTGCTAAAATGACCGAATACTTATGGGCTCTTTCAGCCCATTTTTTGTTTGTGCCGGGACCTATGGGGCTATGGATCTGCATGAGTTGCTTGAATCGACTCTGGTGGGGTTGGGTTATGAGCTGGTTGACCTTGAACGCTCGGCACGCGGCAAGCTGCTGCGGGTATTTATTGATAAGCCCGGCGGTATCGGTGTAGAGGACTGCGTTGCCGTCAGCGGTCATTTGAGCCGGTTGCTTGCGGTTGAAGGCATTGACTACGATAGGCTGGAGATATCATCGCCCGGGCTGGACAGGCCGCTGAAAAAAGCATCTGATTTCATCCGTTTTGCGGGCGAATCGGCTAAGCTGAGGCTGCGTGTGGCGTTACAGGGTCAAAGGAATTTCGTCGGGATTTTACGTGAAGTAAACGACGGCGTGCTAAAGCTGGAAGTAGACGGAAAAATGCTTGATCTTGAGCTGGATAATCTTGAAAAAGTCCGTCTGGTTCCCAAATTGTAACTATCCGAGAAATGGGCTGGAGGTAACATGAGCCGCGAGGTTTTACTGTTGGTGGATGCGCTGGCGCGCGAAAAGAATGTCGAAAAGGACATCGTCTTTATCGCACTCGAATTGGCGTTGGCGTCTGCTACAAAAAAGCGTTTTCATGAAGACGCCGATGTGCGTGTGTCGATTGACCCCCAAACCGGGGATTATCAGTCTTTGCGCCGCTGGCAGGTAGCGGACGACGATGCCGTCGAGGATCCCGCTCGTCAAATTGCGTTGAGCGAGGCGTTGCAGCGCGATCCCGAAATCAAACTGGAAGAATTCATCGAAGAAGTGCTGGAGCCGCTGGAGTTTGGACGTATCGGGGCCCAGGCAGCCAAGCAGGTGATATTCCAGAAAATACGTGATGCCGAGCGCGAGCAAATTCTGACCGATTTTCTCGAACGCAAGGAATACATGGTGACCGGTACCATCAAGCGCATGGAACGCGGTAATGCCATCATCGAATCCGGCAGGGTTGAGGCGGCGTTGCCTCGCGATCAGATGATTCCCAAGGAAAATCTGCGGGTCGGTGACCGTGTGCGTGCTTATTTATATAAAATTGACCGTACCGCCCGAGGCCCTCAGTTGATATTGTCGCGGATTGCGCCGGAGTTTCTGATGAAACTGTTCGAGCTGGAAGTGCCGGAAATTGAGGAAGGCTTGCTGGAAATCAAGGTTGCGGCGAGAGATCCGGGTTCGCGCGCCAAGATTGCGGTTAAATCCCACGATCAGCGTGTCGACCCGATCGGTACCTGTGTCGGCATGCGCGGCTCCAGGGTACAAGCGGTAACCGGCGAACTGGCGGGGGAAAGGGTCGATATCATTTTGTGGTCGGAAGATCCGGCTACTTTCGTGATCAATGCGCTTGCGCCTGCGGAAATCAGCAGCATCCTGGTGGATGAGGAAAAGCACAGTATGGATATCGTGGTGGATGAGGATAACCTTGCCCAAGCCATAGGCCGCGGAGGCCAGAATGTACGGCTCGCATCCGAACTGACTGGCTGGGAACTCAACATCATGACGATGGAAGAGTCGCAGGCAAAAAATGAAGAGGAATTTTCCGTCGTTCGCCAACTCTTCATGGAAAAGCTTGATGTGGATGAGGAAGTGGCGGATATCCTCGTACAGGAGGGTTTTACTACTTTGGAAGAGGTGGCCTACGTTCCGCTCACCGAGATGCTGGAAATCGAGTCGTTTGATGAGCAGACGGTCAATGAACTTCGCACTCGAGCCCGTAATGCCCTTTTGACTGAGGCCATCGTCAGTGAGGAAAAAGTGGAGCACATAGCGGAAGACCTGCTTTCGCTGGAGGGCATGGACAGCCAGACGGCGCGCGAACTGGCGGCCAAGGGCGTGAATACCCAGGAAGATCTTGCTGACCTGGCTGTGGATGACCTGGTGGAAATGGTCGAGATGGATGTCGAACGTGCCAAGCAATTGATCATGGCGGCGCGCGCCCCATGGTTTGCATGATTTAGTCGCTGAGTTCGTCGCATAGATATAGCGTTATTAAAGGTTATCAATGTCTCAAATGAGTGTAGAACAATTCGCTAATGAACTGGGAGTGCTTCCAGCAGTATTGCTGGAGCAGCTTCAGGCTGCTGGCGTCAGCAAGCATCTGACTGCGGATAGTCTGACCGAGAAGGACAAAACCCAGCTTCTCGATTACCTGCGCAAAATTCATGGCGCCAAGGACGAAAAAAGCAAGATCAGCTTGCCTCGCCGGCAGACTTCCGAGATCAAGAAATCGGATAGCACCGGTAAACCCCGCAGTATTCAAGTTGAGGTGCGCAAGAAGCGTGTAGTGGTGAAAGGCGATCCTGGCGACGAGATACCAGCTGAAGTCAAGCCGGCCGAGCCTGCCGCGCCATCCGTCGCGCCCATTCCCACAGCGGCGCCTGCCCCGGTAATAGATGCCGCACAACAGGCATTGCGTCAGGAGGAAGCACGGAAGCAGGCCGAGTTGATTGCGCGGCAGACTGCAGAGCTAAAGGAAAAGAAACAGCGTCAGAAACCTGCGGCGGCTGAGGCCAGGGAACCTGAGCCGGCTGTTGCGAGCGCGGCTATACCTGAAACGGTTCCCGCCCCTGCCGCTGCCCCAGCCGTAGTTCAGGCCGGCGTTGAACCCCCCCAGCCCGTACCTGCTCCAACGGAAGGTACGCTACATAAACCGGTGGTCAAGCCGGAAGACAAGGCGGCCAAGGCCGAGAAGAAAAAGAAGCAGACCAAGCAGGTTGTCTGGAAAGATGAAAGAGTGGAAAAACGCGGCCTTAAGACGCGTGGCGATTTATCTGCCGGAAAAGGGTGGCGTACGCGCAAGGACAAGCACGCTAAAACTTCCGGCGAAGATCAGGTCGCCCATAGTTTTTCTGCGCCAACAGAACCCGTTGTGCATGAGGTGATGGTGCCCGAGACCATTTCTGTGGGAGCGTTGGCTCAGAAAATGTCAATCAAAGCCGCTGAAGTTATCAAGACTCTGATGAAAATGGGTAATATGGTAACCATCAATCAAATGCTGGATCAGGAAACTGCCATGATCGTCGTTGAAGAATTGGGCCACATTGCCAAATATGCGGCACTGGATAGTCCAGAAGCCTTTCTCGCGGATACCGAGTTACCCGAAACAGAAGTCAAAACAGAGCCGCGTGCGCCGGTAGTTACCGTTATGGGGCACGTCGATCACGGCAAAACCTCGCTACTGGATTATATACGCCGTACACGCGTGGCAAGCGGCGAAGCGGGTGGCATCACGCAGCATATCGGCGCTTATCATGTGGAAACCGAGCGGGGGATGGTCACTTTTCTCGATACGCCAGGTCATGAAGCCTTTACCGCCATGCGTGCGCGCGGTGCCAAGGTTACCGATCTGGTCGTACTGGTCGTGGCAGCGGATGACGGCGTAATGCCTCAGACGATCGAGGCAATCCATCACGCCAAGGCTGCCAAAGTACCCATCGTGGTGGCGGTAACCAAGATAGACAAACCGGAAGCTAATTCCGAGCGTATCAGGCAGGAATTGGTAACGCAGGAGGTGGTACCGGAAGATTGGGGTGGCGATACCATGTTTGTCGAGGTTTCAGCCAAGACGGGTCAGGGTATCGACGCACTTCTGGAAAGCGTGCTGCTGCAGGCTGAAGTGCTGGAACTCCAGGCAGCGAAGGATGCTCCCGCTAGAGGTATCGTCATTGAGTCACGTCTGGATAAAGGGCGGGGTCCGGTGGCGACAATATTGGTGCAGTCCGGAACGTTGAAGCGTGGCGATATCGTGCTTGCAGGCGCGGTATTTGGCCGGGTGCGGGCGATGCTCGACGAGAATGCCAAACCGGTGGAGCAGGCGGGACCTTCCATCCCCGTGGAAATACAGGGCTTGTCAGAGGTCCCCGTGGCCGGGGAGGTGGTGGTAGCGTTGGCTGACGAGCGCAAGGCTCGTGAAATTGCGCTCTTCCGTCAAGGCAAGTTCCGCGACGTAAAGCTTGCCAGACAGCAGGCGGCCAAACTGGAAAATGTGTTCGAGCAGAAGGGTGAGGTCAAGATACTCGCGCTCATTATCAAGGCAGATGTGCAGGGTTCTTATGAGGCGCTGACGCATGCATTGCAAAGACTGTCTACAGACGAGGTCAGGGTTAATATCATTCACAGTGGTGTGGGTGCGATAACAGAATCCGATATTAACCTGGCGCTTGCCTCCAAAGCCGTTGTAATTGGCTTCAATAGCCGCGCGGATACGGTCGCACGCAAGCTCATCGGCTCGACCGGTGTGGATGTGCGTTATTACAGCATCATTTATGAGGCGGTGGATGAAATAAAGTCAGCGCTATCAGGCATGATGACGCCCGATCGCAAGGAGAACGTCACCGGTCTGGTGGAAATTCGCGAAGTGTTCCGCATTTCCAAGGTGGGGTCTGTGGCAGGTTGCTACGTACTGGAAGGAATCATAAAACGAGGTTCACTCGTAAGGTTGATGCGCAACGGCGAGCTGATTCATACTGGCGAACTGGATTCCCTGAAGCGCTTCAAGGATGACGTGAAAGAGGTTAGAGCGGGTTTCGAATGCGGACTGTCCTTGAAGAACTTTAACGATATCCAGATAGGCGACAAGGTGGAGACTTACGAAATCGTCGAAGTCGCGCGTAGCCTTTAATACAGGGGCGGGCGCCGCCTGCAGGGGATATCATGCCTAAAGATTACTCTCGAGCGTTGCGTATTGCCGACCAGATTCAGCGTGAACTGGCCGACCTGATTCGCAACGAGCTCAAGGACCCGCGTATTGGCATGATCACGTTGACCGGTGTTGAGGTAAGTCATGACTATGCACACGCCAAGGTTTTCTACACCACGCTGCGCAGCGAAAGCGACAATTTCCTCACCGGCAAGGGACTGGAGCATGCAGCCGGGTTTCTGCGTAGCCATCTATCGCATCGATTGAAGTTAAGGATAATTCCGCAACTTCATTTCATCTACGACGAATCGATTGAGCGCGGGATGCGTTTGTCGCAACTGATAGATGAGGCGGTCGCGCTGGAAGGTCCCAAAGAGACCGATGGCAACTGATTCGTGGTGAGTTGCATTCAAAATTTTCTCATATACTGATTCCGCAGCATATTGAATCCCAAGATTCCGCAGTCCAGGCGCATTAAACGCA
>JBDTKY010000074.1:0-10630 GCA_039935055.1 Nitrosospira sp. | reverse complement strand
AGCGTGATGGCGACAGTATTCTGGTTGCGCATGATTTAAGTCCCGCCGACGTGATTCAATATAAGCAGGATCGTTTTATCGCCTTCCTCACTGATTTGGGTGGCTTGACTTCGCACACGGCTATTGTTGCCCGTAGCCTCAACATTCCTTCTATAGTGGCGCTGCATCATGCACGCCGGCTGATCCGCGACAATGATATGCTGATTGTGGACGGTAATCAGGGTGTAGTAATTGTTGATCCTGACACGCATGTACTGTCGGAATACCGGTTACGCCAGGGTCAATTTGAGCTGGAAAAGCAGAAGCTGAAGCGCATCAGAACGACTGCTGCCGCGACTCTCGATGGCACGGCGGTAGAATTGCATGCAAATATCGAACTACCGCAGGATATCGAACAGGTGAAAGAAAGCGGTGCCACCGGTATTGGCTTGTTTCGCAGCGAATTTCTGTTTCTCAATCGTAACAGTCTGCCTGACGAGGATGAACAATTCGAAGCTTATCGCACCGTAGCGCGGAGAATGCGGGGTTTTCCGGTGACGATACGCACATTCGATCTGGGCGCCGACAAGAACCTTGACAGTGCCAAACGGGTGGCAGCCAATCCGGCGCTGGGATTACGCGCCATCCGGCTATGTCTGGCCGAACCGCAGATGTTCAATACGCAGCTGCGCGCGATTCTGCGCGCGTCGCGTTATGGCCAGATTCGCATTTTGGTGCCAATGCTCTCCAGTGTTCCAGAAATTACGCAGACGTTACACTTGATTGAAAACGCTAAACAAAGTTTGCGTCAAGAAAAGATTCCTTTCGACGAAAAAATACAAATAGGCGGCATGATAGAGATCCCTGCCGCGGCGCTATGTCTCGATATTTTCATGCGTAAGCTGGATTTCTTATCAATCGGGACCAACGATTTGATTCAGTACACGCTCGCGATAGACCGTGCCGATGATTCTGTGGCGCACCTCTACGATTCATTACATCCTGCGGTGCTGCGGCTGGTGGCACACATTATCCGCAGCGCCAATCGAACCGGGATGTCCGTTGCGGTCTGCGGAGAAATTGCGGGAGATACATTGTTTACCCGGCTGCTACTGGGTTTTGGCTTACGCCTGTTTTCCATGCACCCGGCACAACTGCTGACTGTGAAACGTGAGATATTGAGGAGTAATTTGCCCGATATCATACCATTGACGCAAAAAATGCTCAAAGCCGATGATCCAGTAAAAATCCAAGCATTATTGATGAAGCTGAATAGCTGATTCGTTTGAATATCCCCAAGAATAAATTCCAGGCGAACTCATTCGCCAATTCATTTACTAAGTAAAGACAAATATAAAAAAAGCTGACGCAGCCTATGTTTTGGACGTAAGTAAACGTTTTTCGTACAAAAAGGTACGACGGCGAAAATGTGCGCAAGCAACCCACTTGGCGGATGCTCGCGAATTGGATTTTTTGAGACCTGCTTGACTATAATTACCGTTTGCGATCGTATCATTACTATCCCGTGCCGGTGGAGTTTTTAAGCCGTAAAGATAAATGCAAAGAATCAAAAACAGTATTCTCCTGGTGTCTTTGTGAAAGTGTATTTTGCGAGCTGCCAAGCCGTAAGCAACTCTTTTTTATAGATAATTCTTTCTGAATATTTCTTAACGTTAATGCAAGATTCGAGTTCGATTGACATCGTCGCGCCGCAAAGTGTGTGTTTTGACACACCGCTGTATTTGAAGAGTGGTGCCGTGCTTGAAAACTACGAGCTGGTATATGAAACTTACGGAGAACTCAACGCGACCAGATCTAACGCTGTGCTGGTATGTCACGCGCTTTCCGGCAATCACCACTTGGCAGGTTTTTACGCAGACAATCCCAAGAGCGTAGGCTGGTGGAACAATATGATCGGTTTCGGTAAGTCTATCGATACACGCAAGTTTTTTGTGGTAGGGGTGAATAATCTTGGTAGCTGTCACGGTTCTACCGGACCTGCCAGCATCAATCCCAAGACAGGTAAATGCTATGGTGCGGATTTTCCGGTAGTGACCGTAGAAGACTGGGTGCAAACCCAGGCACGGCTGGCGGACTATCTTGGTATCGATCAGTTTGCCGCAGTGGCGGGGGGTAGCCTTGGCGGAATGCAGGCGATGCAATGGGCGCTCGATTTTCCGGACAGGATACGGCATGCACTGGTTATTGCCGCCGCCGCTAAATTAACCGCGCAGAACATTGCATTCAACGATGTAGCGCGTCAGGCTATCATTACTGACCAGGATTTTCACGGCGGGGATTACTATTCGCACAGTGTAGTGCCGCGGCGGGGTTTAAGACTTGCACGCATGTTAGGGCACATTACCTATTTATCAGACGACTCGATGGCGGCGAAATTTGGACGGGAGTTGCGTAATGGAGCGCTTGCATTTGGTTTCGATGTGGAGTTTGAAATCGAGTCATACTTGCGTTACCAGGGAGATAAATTCGTTGATCAATTTGATGCCAATACCTATTTGCTGATGACCAAGGCGCTGGATTATTTTGACCCCGCGCATCAGCACAACAGCGACCTTGGTGCGGCATTCCGGACCGCCCAGGCAAATTTCCTGGTACTGTCATTCACCACCGATTGGCGTTTTTCACCGGAGCGCTCGCGCGCCATCGTCAAAGCATTGCTGGATAACGAGCTGAATGTCAGTTATGCAGAAATCACTTCCAGCCATGGCCATGACTCATTCTTGATGGAAGACCGCCATTATCACAAACTGGTGCGGGCCTATATGGACAACATTGCGACGTAAGCGGCAAGCTACACTTGGGGGACTCTAAAAATTCATGTTTGCAACGCCTGCTTCGTGGATTACTTATACGGTTCCTCATGATTGCTCGCGTTCTGTTGTTTAGGCCAAATAAGTGTTACTTGAAGTTTCGAATTTTAAAAAGGGCCTCATTGGGAGCTCCATGAACAACGCGCGTGCAGTCCGTCAGATATTACGCGCCCACCGTTATGGGGTCTTATGCACCTTATCGAAGAAATTCAACGGCCATCCGTTCGGCTCCATCACGCCCTATCTGGTGGATCACGACGGGAGCCTGCTCATCCTCATCAGCAGTTTGGCGGAACATACCAAGAATATCCAGTACGACCCTCGCGTGAGCCTCGTCACGCACAGCAAGAGTGACGCCGGCATTCAGTCACAAGGGCGCGTTACGGTGATGGGCGAGGCGCAGCTTATATCGGACGGCAAGCACGAGATTGGTGCGCGCTATCTGCGTTACTTCCCGGAAGCGCAAGGCTACCTCACCCTGGGCGATTTTTCTTTCTACCGCATCGTGCCGCAGACGCTGCGCTACATTGGCGGCTTCGGCAAAATTCATTGGGTTTCGGCCGCCAGTTGCCTGGTGCCGCCCTACCCATTGATTGGGCAAGAAGATGATGTCATCGCGCACATAAACGCAGATCATCGCGACACGATGCACCGCTATTGCCATCATTTCCACCAATGTGAGACGCTGAATGTGGAGATGCTGGGTATCGACTGTGACGGTTTCGATGTGCGTGCCGATGACAAAACATTACGTTTCAGTTTTGCGGAGATGGCGCTCGACGCGCAGCAGGCTCGACATGCCTTGGTCGAAATGGCGCAAAGAGCAAGATAATTCTTTTTTCCTTCCTTGATGGAATCGCGTGTTTTCTTACATGTATCTCGTTATACATCTCTTGCTGAGTGAGTGCAAAATGCACAGTTTTATAGAAGAGCCGATTTGTCGAATAGGGAGTATGGTCTTTCCTGAGAAAGCGGCAATCCAGAAGTTCTTTCTGAACTATTCAGTACAGCCGTGCAGCTTTGAACAGTTGATGCAATATGGATAGTAGACTCGCATGAAGCGAAACCGACGCGACCTGGGTGTAATTTGTCATTAAGCGCTACAATATTCCGGATTTCGCGATTTCCTCCTGTATGTTTGGTTCTTGACGAGAACCGTCATGTCACCAATTGAGTGGAGCTGATATACACAACTTTTTTGAAACGGAGCAGATAAGCTTTGTGAATGCCAAGAACGTGACTGATACTATTACTCCATCCAAAGCACCTCGGACTATTTTCCGGCCCGATTTTGCCGCTATTGCCGCGTGGGTAAAGCCGTGCGCGAAAGTACTCGATCTTGGCTGCGGCGATGGCTCATTGCTTCGCTTTTTGCGCGATACACGTAATGTTCGTGGCTATGGCGTGGAAATTGACGACGCCAATGTTCTGGCATGTCTCAATAATGGAGTAAATGTGATTCAAAGCGATCTGGAATCGGGTCTGTTAAGTTTCGAATCGAGATCGTTCGATTACGTAGTTCTCTCACAAACACTGCAGGCAGTAAAAAATACAGAGAATATCGTCAAGGAAATGCTGCGAGTGAGCAAGGAGGGAATCGTGTCGTTCCCGAATTTTGGTTACTGGAAAAATCGTCTGCAAGTGTTATCCGGCCACATGCCTGTTTCGGAAACGCTGCCCTATCAGTGGTTCGAAACACCTAATATTCACAACTGTACGCTTGGCGATTTTGAAGAATTTTGTCATCAGCATGGCGCACATATTCTCGAACGCAGGGTAATGAACGGGGATCATCAAGTTACTTTTCTGCCTAATTTACTGGGAATGCTGGCGTTTTATCGATTTGAACAGCAGAAATGATGATTCATGAATATCATTTGCGATGCGGTGAGTGATCTATAGCTTCAAATTTTGCCCGCCCGGCCAGCCATACCAACACCAATACAGGTAGACCAAGTAATGCGGTACCAGTAAAAAAACTGGCATAACCGTAAGCATCAACGAAGTCGCCGCTGAACCCGGCGATAAATTTCGGCAACAATAGCATCACCGAACTGAACAACGCATATTGCGTAGCGGAATAGGCGGAGTTGGTCAGACTGGAAAGATAGGCTATAAAAGCGGATGAGGCTATGCCGCCCGATAGATTGTCGGCAGAAATGGTGAATATTAAGCCGTTCACGTCGTGTCCACGCCCGGCCAGCCAGACAAATAGCAAATTAGTCACTGCCGACAGCACTGCTCCCAGAAATAATGTGCGCATGATGCCGATTTTTGCCGTGAGTACTCCACCTATGGCCGCGCCGGCAATTGTCATGATGACTCCGTAAACCTTGGATATCGTTGCCACCTCATCCTTGGTGTAACCCATATCCACATAAAAGGGATTGCTCATCACCCCCATGACGACGTCCGATATGCGGTAAATGGCGATCAATGCGAGAATCAGCAAGGCCTCGCGACCATGACGCACGATAAAATCTCGAAAAGGCGCTACCATAGCCCCATACAGCCAGGCCAGTATCTGCGTGAGCCGCGCGTCGAGATTCCAGTGAGCAATGGTTTTCCGTGCGTAATCTTCATTTTCGGAGATAAGTCGGGTGACGGGAACCTCCGGCTCGCGGATGATAAGGGTAGTGATAATACCTACAATCATGCAAGCAGCCATTGCCAAGTAAGCGGTCCGCCAAGGCGCATAGTTGTAAGTCGTCTCCGATGGATCTACTGCCGCAGCTATCCACAATACTCCGGCAGAAGCGAGGATCATCGCCACGCGATAACCCGCTTGGTAGGTGGCGGCCATGGCTCCCTGAAGCCTTGGCGCTACGGCTTCAATTCGATAGGCATCCAGCGCAATATCCTGAGTGGCAGAAGCGAAAGCGACAGAGAGAGCAAAAAAAACCGTATACGTCAGGTTATCGATCGGATCCGTGCTGGCCATGCCGACCAGCGCAATGACTATGACAATTTGTGACAGCAACAGCCATGCACGCCGCCGGCCCAGCCACCGCGTTAATAGCGGCAACGACAAACGATCCACCAGCGGCGACCACATCCATTTAAAGCCATAAGCTAGCCCGATCCAGCTCAAGTGGCCAATAGTGGAGCGATCAATCCCTGCTTCCCGCAACCAGAATGAAAGAGTACCCATTACCAATAACAGCGGCAACCCTGCAGAGAAGCCCAGTGACAGCATTCCCAGCACGCGTGGATGGGTGTAAATGCGAAAGGCATGCAGCCAGCCGGACAGGACGGCGGGCATTATTCTAAGTCCGGCATTCAGGTGAGCTGATTACACCGTAAGATGAGCGATTAGCTATGAGATTCGGGATCATAAGCTGTAATCATAATCGATAGTTAGTGGCGAATGATCGGAAAAACGTTCCGCCTTGTAAATCGAAACTTCCGTCGCTTTGCCGGCAATCTCGGGTGTGGCAATCTGATAGTCAATGCGCCAACCAACGTTCTTTGCCCAAGCTTGCCCCCGATTGGACCACCAGGTATATTGCTCAGCTCCCGGGTTGATTCGCCGGAATACATCGACAAATTTAAGCTCGTCAAGAACTTCTGTAAGCCAGCTGCGCTCTTCCGGCAGAAAGCCGGAGTTTTTCTGATTGGAACGCCAGTTTTTCAGATCGATTTCCTTGTGAGCAATATTCCAGTCACCGCATAATATGATCTCCCTGCCGCAATCCGCGAGTTCTTTGAGCATGGGTAGAAAACGCTCCAGGAAAAAGAATTTGGCGGCTTGCCGGTGTTCGCCGCTGGAACCCGAAGGAAAATAGATGGATATCACGCTCAATGAACCATAGTCCGCGCGTAGATAGCGCCCTTCTGCATCGATTTCTGCGATACCCACCCCTTCAATAATACTGTCCGGCTTGTGCCTACTGTAAATGCCTACCCCGCTGTATCCCTTCTTTGCAGCGTAGTGGAAATAACCGTGATAGCCATCAGGTGAGACCATTTCACCCGTGATGTCGATAGCCTGAGCTTTCAATTCCTGCACACACACAATATCCGCCCGCTGTGTTGGCAACCATCGAAAAAACCCCTTGCTGGCGGCAGAGCGCACGCCATTCAGATTAAGCGTTATAATTCTCATGTTTTTTTTCCACTGTCATAACGATGTCCGATTTCCGGCAGGAATTCATAGAATTTGCCATCAGCCACAATGTGTTGTGCTTCGGTGAATTCAAGACCAAGGCGGGACGAATGTCTCCGTATTTTTTTAACGCCGGATTGTTCAATGATGGCGGCTCTCTTCGAAAATTGGGGCAATTTTACGCCAAAGCCATTCTTGCTGCCCAGCTTCCGTTTGATATGCTATTTGGTCCCGCCTACAAAGGCATCCCGCTGGTTAGCTCTATTGCTATTGCTCTGGCCGAGAATGGATATAACTATCCCTTCTGCTTTAATCGTAAAGAAGTGAAAGACCATGGCGAAGGTGGGAATCTTGTTGGATCCCCACTTGCCGGACGAGTGCTGATCGTGGACGATGTCATCTCTGCAGGTACTTCGGTGCGTGAATCTGTTAACCATATTTGTATTTCCGGCGCTATACCATGTGGAGTCATCATTGCCCTTGACCGAATGGAGCGGGGTAATGGAGAGCTTTCGGCTACGCAGGAAATTCAACACACATATGGGATTCAGGTCACAAGCATCGTCAATCTGGAGGACATTACAAATTACCTTCGGCACAGGAAGAATCTGGAGCACAATCTTCGCGCGGTAGAAAGCTACCGTGCACAATATGGTGTTACTTGATACACCAGGAATTGAGATGAGAACCATTTGTAGATTCAGTACTACGACAAGACTCTCTCATGCGGGGTGTCGGAGATTAAGTGAACGATTGCATTCAGTGAGATTTCTCTAGCGGCGTCGTCGGCAATGTAATTTCCCCTTTGGAATCGAAGTATCTCCCGATTGCGAATCCCGGCACACCAAGTTGGCCGCGTAACCGGTAGTCGACCCTGGTACGATCGCCGGTGGCTAGCCCAAAGGCATGACGAATGATCGCCGTCGCAGGGACTGTTACTGGCACCGTAATTACCGTTTCTCCAAAGCGCGGTATTGTGCCCTGCTGATCGCTTACCCCGCTTGCGAAGCTTGTTCCGCGTAAATTCAGATCGAGTGCGACGCCATCATAATCAAGGGGTGTCTCACCATGATTCTGAATTCTAAGGCGCACCGCGAAGCGTGCTTCCATGCCTTTTCCCTCCAGCGACTCCATTCCAGCTAAGGAAACGCGAAGCGGTTCACGCAGTCCAGATGCCGCGCATCCAGATAAGATGAGAATTAATGCTGAAATAAGTAATATACGACGGTTCATACGGCTCACCGGTTTTGCGAATTCGAAATCATAACCCGGATATTTTATAAATCTTGGGTTTTTCGCCGTTTTACGTTTCTGGCTCATGCTCACGTCCATCCAATTCAGATGCGCGCACCGGCGGATTGCTGCTCCAGATCGAATACCGCTTCCACCGCCCTTACTCTTGGGGAACTGCTCGGCTATATCCTGCCTCGGTTTCAAGGTGGACAACGCCATGACTCACTACGCTTACAGATAAAAATATTTGACACTGGAAGTTTGTGTGGCACATTCGGTTTGATGATACTATCTCCATCGAAGCTGGCTAGACAGTCGCTGCTTGCCTTTCAGCAGTGAAAAGCAAGGAGAGGAAAGTCCGGGCTCCACAGAGCAGGATGCCGGTTAATGGCCGGCCGCCGCGAGGTGAGGAATAGGGCCACAGAGACGAGCGTATTAAGTTACGGTGAAACGCGGTAACCTCCATCCGGAGCAAGACCAAATAGGCAGGCGATGATGTTGCTCGCTGAGCCTGCGGGTAGGTCGCTTGAGCGCACGGGCAATCGTGCGTCTAGAGGAATGATTGTCCATGACAGAACCCGGCTTATCGGCCAGCTTCATTTTATTTCATATTCAATAAACGCATCACACAGAAAAACGCGGCTTCAACGTTAGGTTGAAGCCGCGCGGGGATAGATGCTACTGGATTCTTTTAGTGATCCATCGCCGGAGTTGAATTCTCGTTAGGTTTTTTGAGCTGAATCATGAGATCGTCGTTCCACTTGCCCTCGACGTTCATGTGGGCGGCAGCCCCCAGCAGCACGGCCTCAAGCAGGTTGTGGCTGAGGTACACATAGAGTCCAGGCTGCCTGAATTCATACAAGGCCACGCCCGAACCGCCACCGGGAACGAACCAGGTTTCTTGATTAGTCAAGGGAGGATCGCTGAACTTGCCGCCCTGCCATACCAGATCGCCATGGCCGCCAATCAGGTGCGGACGGGAATCGCGATTGGCCTGGGAATGAATGAACAATACTTTTTCCCCCACTTTTGCCTTGAGCGCATTGTCGCCGGTCAGCGCACCGACTGCACCATTGAAGACGACATGGGTCGGGATCAGCCCTTTGCCGACTTCAAGCATGTCGGCCATGCCTTCTGCGGGTTGGGAATAGGTCTTGTATTTTCCGTCCTTGTCCTTGGGCAAGTACAGATCCTGCTCGCCTATGTAGTAGGCCCGGTCATAGCGCACCGGTTTGCCTTTGTTGTCTTTCAGGCCATCCCGCGGCAGTACCATGACCGCACCATTCATGCCGGAGATGACATGAAACGGGATCATGGTTCCGCCCGGGGCGCAGTGGTAAACAAATACCCCGGCCTTGATCGCCTTCCAGCGCACGACTACATCCTCACCTGGGGCCACCAGCGTTAATCCAGCGCTGCCCAGCGCACCGGTCGATGCATGAAAGTCAACATTGTGCGCCATGGTGCTGGTCTTCGGGTTGACCAGTGTCAGTTCGACATAGTCACCTTCATGCACGACAATCAGCGGACCCGGAACGGTGCCGTTGAATGTCAATGCCCACATCTTGGTGCCATCCGGTGCAATCTGCACCAGCTTTTCGATAGTCTCCATGCGCACCTTGACTACCTTGGGGCCCCCTTTGGCAACCTGATCATGCTTGGGCAAAAACGGCGGTGCCACCAATTCCTGGGTTACCACGGGTAATTTGGAAATGTCTGTCGCTGCCGTTACCGGTACAGCACTCATACACAGCAATCCCAATCCGATCGCTCCTTGAACAGCTTTGTTCATTCTTCCCTCCATAATATGTTTATTCACGCGCAAATAGCCTATGCGCCATTTCATTGCCTGTATCCAATGGCTAACATCCACCCCTTTTCTGAAGAGCATCTCTAAAAACTCAAAGTTGCCGGCAAACGTATTTGCCCCGTTGTACCCCGTTTTGTGGCTCAGCTCCATGCAGTTGCCGCCACAGCACGAGCAGAAATGCCGATGCAGCAAGGTCTGTTGGGTAAGGGAACATTTTTCCGAGAGTAACGAAATGGCGCGATAAAATTTGGATTTTTAGAGATGCTCTAAAGAGCGAAGAGCCCGGCAACTATACAGCTTTAACATATGCCTGTCCATGCTAAGTCGAACCTAAGTTATGACTTCTGCAGGGAATATTCCTCAATACATTCCGGGATTTCCAGAAAATGAAATGAACAGATGATGCCTGATTTGGAGGAAAGGATCATCTTTACAAAGGCAGCCACGAAATTATTGGCGGAGCGAAATGGGGCTGGAGGGACCGCAAACATGCACATGCGATGCTTGGCGTCTATCTGGAAGCAAAGACGGTGTGAAATAACCCTCCTATTGATCCGGCCAAGTGAAGTTTGAAGTTTTCACGCGGCATATTTCACATGTGAATCCTGGAAGAATGCCTTGACCCGTTCGGGTGATTGCGCAAGCTTCAGCATGTGTTCGGTTGCCGCAGTC
>JBDTKY010000073.1:0-2975 GCA_039935055.1 Nitrosospira sp. | reverse complement strand
GAATCTCAGGTGCTGCGCCGAAGTGTTCCAGCATGCGGATATGACTGCCAATCCAGTCTGGCAGGGTTTGGCTCCAGGTGGCTTCGGCAAACGTGTAGTTGGATGCGCCCATTAAGCCGACGAAGATCTGTGCCTGGCGGATCTCACCTGTGTGCCGGTCGGTGACGGGCATCGTGTGCCCCGCATAATCAACAAAGCATTTCTCACCCGCCCGATGTTCCTGGCGCATGACGGCATCCAGCCGGCCAAGCCATTCACGGTAATGCTCGCAGAACCAGCTGTAGAGAAATCCTCCCGGCTGGTTAGCCTTGTATTCCTGCCACAGCAAGAACAGGGTGACGCCTTTGCGACGCATTTCCTGATTGACCTGCGCCCAGTCGGGGGCGGGACGCAAGGCATCTGGCAAGGCTGCTTTGGCCTGGAACACCCTCGCTGCAATATCCGTATCCGAAAGTGCGGGCGGCAGTGGCCAGGATAGGCCGGATATCGCAAAGCGCCGCAGATATTCGCCGACGGTGCTTCTTGAAGTCTGCGTGCTTTTGGCGATCTGCCGTTCCGATAGATCCAGTTCAAACTTCAGTCGTAATACTTCTCTGATTTTACGCATTGATAACCGCTCCATATCCAACACCTCTTCCGAAAAAGGCACGGATTGTAAGTGAAAGTTATCTTGCGTCGCCCCCTGACCAGGGTGGCCGGATCATCGTGGAATCAGTGGCCGAATGTGCGTGGACTGAGTGGCCGAATGACCGTGGAATTCGCACCGGTGCATCGATTCCTGTTAATCTGATTCTGTGGTGCTGTTTCGATGCATCCAGAACGGTCAGCGTGTCGCCATCGGCAATTTTGACGACCTGGCCAGTCAGGATTTCGGCCTGAGCCAGGGAAATGAATAGGCCAAGGAAGGCGACGGCGATCAATCCCAACGCCGGGACATGGCTCTGCATCATCATTTTGAGGGACCTTATGGCGGATCTTGCGACATTTGAACGATATTACAAGCTGGCCAATCGGTTGATCGAGCAGTCTACCCAGGAGCAGTTGGCCGAGAGCGCGCGATTGCTGGCCTTGAATGTCGCCCATTATCAAATGAAATACGGCGAGATTGCACTGGATGATACCCTGGCCAGGGTTGATGCAATCGAGCCCAACGAAGAACAGTTGCAGCTTCTGGTTCGGGGACTTGAGAATCTCGTCGGGGTATTAGGCAATGTTATGAGCGGATTGGGCGAGGCAAAACATTAACCGACCGTTTAACCTCTCAAACATCAAAATAGTTTCGCATGCGAAAATGAATGTCGAAGTTCTCTCATGCGAAAAAATAAAGGGAGATTACGAACGATATTTAGTGATTTTTAAAGGTTTAGGGGAAATTTAATAAAAAAAGATTATATAAAGCAGACCGTCTGTGGATAAACATCGGCGAACTAAAGGATTTTATATAGGATAAAAACTATAGGTAAATACAGGGAGAAACAGCATCAAATCGTGAAACACCTTACAAGTAGGGAAATAGCGGCGTTTTTGAGCGTTGTTTAATGGGAGTTCTTCAGCACGCATTTGGGAGTTCTTCAGCACGCGTAGGGGGAGTTCTTCAGCACGTGATTTTGGGGATAAGAGTAGTAAGTGACTGAAAATAGAACAGAATCTAAGTGGGAGTTCTTCAGCACGCATGGTTTTGGTTGTCCACAGGGTTATGTAAAAATTTTCTCTGCGCGGGAGCGGGGCCGACCGCCACCCTAAAACGTGGGAGTTCTTCAGCACGCATTAAAATAAGGCTGTCTGACGCATGACGTGTGGAGGGGATGGCAGCAAAACTATGCCGCAATCGTTCGCTTGAACATTCGCGCGGGGATATACAACTTTTACGGTTTTAAGCGCTTTTTCGAAGGCTCGCCGAAAATCACGGCTGGCTCTCGGTGTGCTGTAGTTTGATCCAAACTGCCCCATCAACGCCTCCCAAGGTATTGGCCTGGTCCTGCGCTCCGTGTAACTCATCCGGTAGGTTAGCCACGTATACAAATCCATCGCCAACGGTGAGCCGCGCAGAGCTTTATAGGCGCGCAGATCGATGGGAACCGGCTTGGATATGCATTCGCGAAAAAACGCTTCTGATAGTCGGACTCTGCTTCTCCATCTTCCAGCTTCATCGGTCGCTTGGGGAGTCCATAAAGGATCATCTGGAGAGTCCGGATTTTGCTTTGGGTCTAGTTTTAAATCTCTTTCATAAAATTCAATATTGTCCGCGATTACAATATTTTTCAGCATGAATCCTCGTTCTTGCATGGCACCGGTATATTGAGCGGTGATGAGGGAACCGAATAAACGTTTCATTTGCTCAGCTACGCGAGTGCTAGTTCCTCGTGCCCCGCCGCTACGCTTAAGGTCTAGCACATCCCGGAGAAAATGCGATAGTGAGTCGCCAAGTTCGATATTTGGTGATTGTGTCCGTACTGCCTCGGTAGTTACCCAAGACATGAGCAACCGCGGATAAATGCCGAAGGGGATTCCCCCTTCATATCCCGCGAAAATACGAAGTCGAAAATCGCCGTTTTCACGCTTGAAAACGTCCGCTTTCGGGTCCTTGTATGGCATGGTGGCTATGACTAACGCGCGAGTCATGAACCCTAGCGACCCAGCACTTTTTGCGTCCTCAGCCTCAATTGCAAAGTGTGTCTCAATAACTTCCCTTACCCACCCGGGTACTACGCCGGCGCGGTAATCTATATTAGCGGGTTGTGGGGGTTGCTGGTTTGGTTTGGTCATTTTGTTAAATTCCTTTTCGAACGTTGCTCAGCTTCATCTATAAGATTCTTGAACCTCGCTGCTAGGTCGGGATGCAGCAAAAGCACCTCTATCCCTTTGGCGCGGTTGTCCCACTTCATGACCTCACGAACAGCCTGTTGTACGTTCTGCCGCTGAACTCCGTACTCGGCGGCTACGTCGACAAACCGGCATCCGTCTACCAGGACGGC
>JBDTKY010000072.1:0-3833 GCA_039935055.1 Nitrosospira sp. | reverse complement strand
CCCGATCTTATTTACAAGGATCACATGATTTATCTCAACGGTGATTTTATGCCTCTGGAGGAAGCCCGCATTCCCGTGCTGGATAGGGGCTTCATTTTTGGTGACGGCGTGTACGAAGTGATCCCTGTATATTCCCGCAAGCCTTTTCGACTGGCTGACCATCTGCTCCGCTTGCAGCACAGTCTTGATGGCATTCGCCTGCCAAATCCACATTCCGGCGATGAATGGACCAGCTTGGTGGACCAGATCATAGCCCGTAACGAAAGCGATGATCAGTATCTCTACTTGCATATAACCCGTGGCGTGGCGAAACGCGATCACGCTTTTCCGAAGGATGTCCTACCCACGGTATTCATCATGAGCAACCCGCTGCTGGCGCCGCCCAGGGAATTGCTCACCACCGGCGTTGCTGCCATCACCGCTAGCGACAATCGATGGCTGCGCTGCGATATCAAGGCAATTTCCCTGTTACCCAATGTGTTATTACGGCAAATGGCGATTGACGCGGGCGCAGTGGAAACGGTGCTGCTGCGCGAAGGTTTTATGACCGAGGGTGCGGCCAGCAATATTTTTGTGGTAAGGAACGGAACCCTGCTAACTCCGCCAAAAAATAATTTGATGCTGCCTGGTATTACCTATGACGTTGTGCTTGAACTGGCGGCCGCACATAAAATTGCGTACGAAGTGAGGGCGGTTTCGGAGTATGAAGTGCGCACTGCACAGGAACTTTTGCTGACGTCTTCAACTAAGGAAATCATGCCTATAACCCATCTTGACGGGAAACCGGTAGGCGATGGCAAACCGGGCTCGATGTTCGCCCTGCTGTACCAGTTCTACCAGAGTTACAAGAGCACCATAATGCGGGGCGGCGCTTCAATATCCTAAAAGATCCCCAAGCTGTGAACACTTTCGATCAACCTTCCTTAATTGAGTATCCTTGCGATTTTCCCATCAAGATCATGGGACGGGTGGATGGGCTACCGGTAAAACCGAAGGTTTGCCGGGAACATGACGCTATTCCATTTCCTGCCAAGGATGATTTCCCTGCCGCCGGGTCAACGAAGCATTGGCGGCAGGACTTCGTACAGGCGGTGCTGATGATCGTGAAACGTCATGCTCCGGATTTTGATGAGGCAACCCTGGAGTTCAGGGTCAGCAAAAAAAATACGTACCTGAGTCTCACCTGCACGATCCGCGCCATTTCGCGCGCACAGCTGGATGCGTTATATAAGGAGCTTTGCGATCACCCGATGGTGGTAATGGTGCTTTGAATATTCTGCATATCAAATGATTCTGGAATAATCCTTGAGAGGATGAAGAACTTATGTCTGAGCCAGAGATTGAAAAGTCCGAAATCAAGATCAGATATTTCGGCTTGGCGGATTATCTCTCTACCTGGCGGGCAATGAAGGATTTCACGGTATCCCGCACGGAGAGTACACCTGATGAAATCTGGCTATTGCAGCATCCTCCGGTTTATACCCAAGGCATCGCAGGCAAACCGGAACACCTGCTCTACAACGACGGCATTGTCGTGATCCGGACAGATCGCGGCGGACAAATTACATACCACGGCCCTGGACAAATCATTGCTTACCTGCTGCTTGATATGCGCCGTCTTAAACTGGGCGTGCGCGAACTGGTCAGAAAAATGGAGGATGCCGTGGTAGACTTGCTGCGGGACTATCGCATCGTGGCTGAAGGGTGCGTGGATGCGCCCGGGGTGTATGTAGGGGGCGCAAAAATTGCGGCACTGGGCCTGAAAATAAAAAATGGCTATTGCTACCATGGTCTGGCTCTCAATGTGGACATGGACTTGAGTCCGTTTGCCGCAATTAACCCTTGCGGCTATTCAGGCATGCGAGTGACTCAAACCAGGGATATTGGAGTAGTCGATGGGCTGGAAATATTGAGCAGCCAACTTGCCGGTAATCTGCAAATGAGGCTTCTGGGAGCCTTGAAAAATTCAGGAATATGAATTTTTTAAATATGACTTTATCAAGGAATGGTTTTTGACATGGCAATTGAGACTCGTCAGAAAGGTGCGGCTAAAACCGCACGCAACCCGATCAAAATTGGACCGCAATCCCAAGGTGAATTATTGCGTAAACCATCGTGGATCCGGGTACGTTCGTCCAACAGTCAGGAGTTCTACGAGGTCAAACGGATTTTGCGGGAGCAGAAACTTCATACCGTGTGTGAAGAGGCCTCCTGCCCCAATATCGGCGAGTGTTTCGGCAAAGGCACCGCAACCTTCATGATCCTGGGTGATCTTTGTACCCGCCGATGCCCATTCTGCGACGTGGCACATGGCAGACCGGTGCCACCGGATGCCAACGAGCCATTGCATCTGGCGCAATCCATTGCCGCCATGAAGCTGAAATATGTCGTTATTACCAGTGTGGACCGTGATGATCTGCGCGACGGGGGAGCCCAGCATTTCGTGGATTGCATACGTCAGGTTCGAGCCCATTCGCCGCAGACAAAAATAGAAATTCTGGTGCCCGATTTTCGTGGACGGCTGGAAGTCGCGCTGGAAAAATTATTCGTCTGTCCGCCAGACGTATTGAACCATAATCTTGAAACTGTACCGCGGCTCTATAAGCAGTGCCGTCCTGGCGCGGATTACGCGCATTCGCTCAAATTGCTAAAAGACTTCAAGGCGCGTTTTCCGGAAATCCCCACTAAATCCGGGCTAATGTTGGGCTTGGGAGAAACCGACGACGAAATTCTTGAAGTGTTGCGTGACTTGCGCAAACATGATGTCGAGATGCTCACAATCGGTCAATACCTGCAACCCAGCATTGGACACTTACCCGTGTTGCGCTATGTGCCGCCGGAAGGGTTCAAGGAATTCGAACGCGCAGCAATCAAGATGGGTTTCAGCAACGCTGCCTGCGGTCCGATGGTGCGCTCCAGCTATCATGCCGATCAGCAGGCGCATGAAGCAGGCATCGCATAACCGCTAATAAAAGGCATCGGCTCAACCATAACTCATAACCACCCGCTAAAGCTGACCGGCTGAAGCCGGTGGTTGTAATCTTATGATGGACGATAAAACAGGAGTTTTCGCGAATAATGAAGCGGGACACACAACAGGAGTTATTCGAATGCGTACCATTACTGCTTTTTTTATTTGGCTTTTCATTTCAATGCCTGCCTTGGCTACGGGAATCGCCGCTCTCTCCGAGGAAGATACGGCCGATGGCCTGAAGCAAGCACTCACTCAGGGTGCCAATGCTGCCGTGGACAAGCTGGGGGTGGCGAATGGATTTCTTGAGAATCCAAAAGTCAAGATTCCATTGCCCGGAACGCTACAAAAAGTGGAGGGGGTTATGCGCACTTTGGGCATGGGCAAGTATGCCGACGGGTTGATTGTGACCATGAATCGCGTCGCGGAAACGGCAACAGCCGAGGCCAAGCCGCTCATGGTGGATGCGGTGAAAAAGATGCCGGTGGAGGACGCAAAGAAGATTCTCACCGGGGGTGATGATTCGGCCACTCAGTACTTTCGTGAGACCACTTCGGAGGAACTTGCTCAGAAGTTTCTGCCAATCGTAAAGAAAGCGACAGATCAGGTGGGTTTGGCCAAGAAATATAACGATTTCGCCGGCAAGGGCGCGAAGCTCGGGCTTGTAGCAGAAAAAGATGCCAACATTGAGAGCTACGTTACACAAAAAACACTGGATGGTCTTTATTTGATGATGGCGGAAGAAGAACGTCTCATCCGTAACGACCCGATGGGTCAGGGCAACCAGTTGTTGCAGAAGGTATTTGGTACGCTTAAACCCAAATAGTCCATCAGGTGGTTCTCCGAACCTACTTGAGTGCTT
>JBDTKY010000071.1:0-7566 GCA_039935055.1 Nitrosospira sp. | reverse complement strand
GAACCGTTATTCATCGCCACCGCGGCAAAGGTGCGCGGCAGGGAGCGGCCGTAAAGCGTGTCCCACTCGGAAATCAATGCAACTTTGGGATTGCAATCCTTCTCCGGGCAGGATTTCAAATCCACCCTGCGGCGCCTCAGTTCCTGGATCAACTGCTCCGCGAGTTGGGCATCTGTCGTGATCGTCCTGATGAATTCGATTCTCGGATATTTGAATAATTCGTCCACGGTCTTTTTCCCGGCCTGATTGCCGGCGGTCAGGCTGGGCGAATAATCGAGTAAAAACGTGTCCTCCGCCGTGGCCGAAGGGGAATAGAATTTAAGATGCTTGAGCGTGCTGAAAGGGGGATTGGCGAGAGGGCTGGATTGAATATGCTGCAATTCCTTCAGCATGGCGCTCAGGGATGAGGAACTTCGCGGTCCCAGCACGCTGTACACAGGTTTTATTTGCGGCATGCTTTGGCTGAATGTCTCGTCGACATGCGACAGGAGCTTGTCGAGAACACCGAAGTCCTGGTCTTTCAGCCATAGGACCAGGACGGGCTTTCCATATTCCCGGTCCCGGAGTTTTTCCTTGGGAATAAAGAGCTCGGCCGGGATCAGCAGGGAAGAAGCCTCGGTCTCCAGCGTTTTTCCCCGATACCACCTGAATACCCGGATCGTTTCTCCCGATTCCGGCACGTAACCCGCTGCGCCCAGGGCCGACACGACGGCGTAGCGGTCCTTGAGCCTGAACTGGACGCCATTGGCATAAGGACTTCCATCCACAAATACCGGCAATATACGAAGTCCCGATTCAGCGCCCAGCCGGCCGATGACATTGACGAGCGTGGCAAGCGTATCCGCGGCGTCTTTCGAGTCGGGTTCTTTTTGCTCCTTATCCGCGTGCAGCCGATAGGTTTCGACGGCTTCGAGCGGATCTTGCCACAGGCGTGCCTGTACCCGGCCCTTCTCCAGGAACACATTATTTGCCGCTTCCTTGTCGACGGGCCGTGCGGTTTTAAGCGCAGTCCCTTCATAGATGAGGGCGCCGCTCACCATCGCCAGCAAGGCAAGGATGCCGGCTAGCGGCAGTTTGGATTTGTCGTCTTGTTGATCTGCCATGTGATGTTTTTTTTGGCCTGGCTCCGCTGGCGCGTGACGCATGGGCCGCTGGTTGTGCGCTGCGGTTATTGCTGGTTGCGCGCCTTAGTTATGTATAGCATAGCAGCCCCTAAAAGGCATCAGGGAACCCATGAATAACCGTTCCGCGTCGCGCGTTTATTGCTGGATCGTCGCACAATCCTTTAGAATCCGCCTGATTTCCGCGTAATGGGCGCGGAGTGACCGTCCTGCCCGGTTGCCGACGGTATCATCACCGGCAGTTATGGCGTGGATAGAGGGTTTGATGGAATTATTTTGCCGGAGGGAATCGTTTTATCATGAAAATCAAGTTGAACAGGGTATTTGTTGACGACCAGGACAAGGCTCTCACGTTTTATACGGCGGTCCTGGGTTTTATTAAAAAAAATGATATACCGGCAGGGGATGACAGGTGGCTAACCGTGGTCTCGCCCGAAGGGCCGAACGATATCGAATTGCTGCTTGAACCGGTCAGCCTCCCCGCCGCCGGGAAATACCAGAAGGCGCTCTTTGAAGCAGGCATACCGCTCACGGCATTTGCTGTCGATAATATTCAGAAAGAATACAAAAGAATGACAAAACTGGGTGTGGTCTTCAGCATGGAGCCAACAAAATCCGGACCAGCAACCGTTGCTGTGTTCGAGGATACTTGCGGTAATTTCATTCAGTTGTATCAGGGCTGATCGCCGCGTTCCCCGTCCTTTCGACATGCGTAGCGGATGACGGCAGTCTGCCGGACTTAAAGGATATCGGCTGCAAAAGCGTCTGGCCGGTCCATATTTCGCCGTTTTTTCTGGCAATAGAACGACTATTGGCCTTCAAAATCGTCAAAATCTGTCCTCGCCCCGTCACATTTTCGCTTCGATTCTTCAAGTCCGGCAGGCTGCTAGGCCCTGGGCGGCTAGCGGGGTTTACGAAGCTGCTCCAGCTTCTCTATCGCGGATGCTACCCGTTGGGGAGCTGTCATCGTCTCCGGTTTCTGCACAGGCTTGAGGGCTGCAGCGCCCTCCGGCAGACGCCCCATTATGACGGCTTTGGGGGTCACGGGTTGCGGGAGTTGTTCAACGAACATCAGCAGTGCTTCCCGCGATCCCTCAATCGGCGGCTCGGTGGGCAATTCTCCCGCGATGGGGGCGATCATGGCTTTAACCCTGGGGACACCCGCCGTTTTCAAGGTTTCCGGCGTATCTTCTCTCGGCGTGGCGAGCTCAGTGAGCGCACTGCTGAAAGTATTGGCACGAGATGACCCTGCCGTTTCCTGCATGCGAAGCCCGAGTGGCGGGAGGCTCCATTTATCGCACACGTAGCGCAGCAGGCTGGTATGGTCGAACACCGTTTTTATCACGCCCTGCTTGACCCAGGGCGACACAAGGATGGTGGGGACCCGCACGCCGAGCTGGTCGAAACTCCATTCCGCGGTATGGTTGTCCGGCGCAATGGTGGGCGGCGGCACGACGTGATCATAAAAACCGCCATGCTCATCGCTGGTAATGACAAGCAGGGTTGATTTCCAGAGCGCGTCATTTGCGCGGATGGCGTTATACACATCCGCAATAAGCTGTTCCCCGTTACGCACGTCGGCGGGAGGATGCTGGTCGTTTTCCTGTTGACCAAAGTAACAGGGTTCGATAAAGGCGTATTCGGGGAAATCGCTCTCGTTGCCTTGGGCGGCTTTGTAAAATTCATCCATCGGATCGTACCGGTCCCCCGTTAACCAATGCCCAAGCAGGCGTACCATGACGATGCTTTGAGGAACGCCATCATGATAAATTTTCCAGTCCACGCCGGCATCTGAAAGACGATCATAAATGGTGTCCTGATAATACAGATGCATGTTCTGCGGCTCCTTGCGCGATGGCATCAGGAGGTGGCCAAGGCAGGTGGCGCTGTGCATGAAAAAACGATTCTGCCAGGTGGGGCCCGGCAGGGAAGAAAACCAGTGATCGCAAACAGCGAAATTTCGTGCAAGGGCATGCAGCGCGCTGAGCGTATCCCCCTCGGGGGTTTTGCCAAAATCGAAATACGCCATGACCTGAGCGAGGTGCGTGTCATCCGCGTCCGGATAGCGTGCGAGAAAGTTGTCGATGAATCCCCCCATCGGATTTGCCGCCGTGCCCAGTTGTTGCATGGTTCCATCATGCTCGTGGTCCGGATCCTGCCTGTCCGGCAACACCCAAACCGCTCCGGGCTTTTGCTCATAACGCTTGCCGGCCGATGACTGATTGGAGTAGGGTTCTCCATTCTGGCGGACGCCTTCGACATTGGGGTCGATCTTGCTCATTCCCCCCAGCATATGGTCAAAGGAACGGTTTTCGAGCATCAGTACGATGACATGTTTGATGGGATCATTCGCAGCCCCGGCACCGGCCCCAGCAATGGCGCTCGCTTTTACGACATTGGCTCCTTGCAGGGATTGGAGATGCGCACTCTCCCGGCTTGTGGAAACTTCCCGGCGTTTCCGCAAATACCCCCGTCCGTAGCTGACGCCGTCCTTTATGCTGAGTCTTTGCCGGGCTTTTTTGTCGCCTGGCGCCGAATAGGTGCTGTGCTGCCGGGTTCGAGGGTCGTAAAATCCGATGTATCCCCCTTGGGCAACCCCGAATGATCGCAATTTTTTCCCACCCGATAACATGCCTAGAAAATCGTTACGAGCGCCTTTCTGCTCGTCGGAGGTGAAATACAGCGGCAGTAAAAAGTTTGAGACATCAACGCCGTCAATAGCGTAAGTCTGCGATTGAACAGCGTCGCATAATTCAAACCAGTGAAACACTTCCACCGTGGGTTGCTCGGGATGAGGCCCCTGCACCAGCAGGTTGCCCTGGGAATCCCCGAGCAACTCCAGCGCCTCGTGCGACAAAGTCACCGTCCAGTTTTCTTCGAGCTTTTCCGCGAGTTCCATGAAGACAAATCCGTAAGGAATACCCCGCGTGTTGGCGGTATGGTAGCCAAAGGCATCTTCCATATCGATTTTGTCCCACAGATAGATCACGGCATCCCCTCGCATTTCAGCCAGCGTATTCTTGTTGGGGTTCCGTCCGGTTTTTCCTTCCAGGCGCAACCGTGCACCGAAGCTCCAGTACGGCTCGAAATCATCGCTGATTTGCCGGTTGATGGCGCGAATAACGCACTGCAGCACCTCATCCGTGATCTTCTTTGAGCGATTCACGATTGAAATTATCATTTTTGCTCTCCTTTTTTATTCGGTGAGACTGGATTTTGCGGATGGGCGCCCATTGCTTTGCCACGATATTCTCGCCCTGCTCGATTCGACCGTCACTTCGGTAGTAAAATTACCGTCCAAGTCATAATTCAAGATAGCTGGTTTTCGCCGGGAGTCAACCTTCGGCATGCTGAATTAGACGGTAAACATTGCATTCGTCATGCCATTGACCGGCAGGCCTGGAGAAGCCACGCGGTAAATTTTTCCGCTTCCAATATCTGGCACATTACGATGCCATTCAGGGGTGCATTACGCTTCGTTTGGATTGCGTTCGTTGTGTATAACACGGACAATGTTGCGCTCAGCAGGCGTGACCAATCATGGATGATGCGATGTCGAAACAGCCGGAATCGAATAACCCGGAATTCATTCTGGAATCTCAGATAACCTCTGAAAACCCTTTGCATGATGAGGGAAAGAGACCCACTCCCAGGAAACAAACCGCCAGAGCATCAGCAGGTGCGGGCGAACCGCAGGTTATCAGCTACCGTCATGCGGACAGACGCAAGAACAATCCGCAGGTGGGGCTGGTCAATGAAAATACCGATCCAGGGCAGCCGCAAACCATGTGGCGCTACGATCCTCACATCGACCCGGCACTGGCTTTCGACATCGGGCGTGCACAGATTGAAACCCTGATCGACGATGCGCTAGCCAGCGGCGATGAAGCCGCCATGCGCGCCGCGCTGGAGGAACTCAAGCGCATGCAGTCGCCTTATCTCAACTGGACAGGCAGGGCCGAGCGCACCTCGTTCAATGTCGATACCGTCTCGCTGCACGTGCATGAGCGTATCGATGCGATGAGCATACTTGCGGCGGTACGCAACCGCATGCACGAGGCAAAGGCGGGCAAGGCCAGTCCCGCCGTCCAGCCTGACCTGTTCAATGCGCCTTTCGAGAACCTGCCGTTGCGCGATGCGCTGGATTTTTACAAGCACGAACGCGGCTGGGCCAACCGGCTGGTGGCGGGCGATTCGCTGCTGGTGATGAATTCACTGCTGCAAAAGGAGAGCATGGCCGGGCAGGTGCAGATGATCTATATCGATCCGCCCTACGGCATCAAGTACGGTTCCAACTTTCAGCCCTTTGTCGATAAGCGCGACGTGAAAGACCGGCGCGACGAAGACCTGACGCAGGAACCGGAAATGATCAAGGCATTTCGCGACACGTGGGAGCTGGGTATCCACTCGTACCTTACTTACCTGCGCGACCGGTTACAACTAGCGAAGGAACTGCTGAGTGAATCGGGCAGCATGTTTGTGCAGATTTCGGATGAGAATGTGCATCTCGTTCGAAATTTGCTCGATGAAATTTTTGGCCCTGGAAATTTTGTGTCATTGATTCCATTTGCAAAAACCACCAGCAGCTCGACCAGCACGCAATTATCTGTGGTGTGTGACTACCTGCTGTGGTACGGCAAGGATGTTGACAAGCTCAAATATCGCCAGCTTTATCTTGAGAAAAAGCTCGATGGTGCGGGCGGTAGCGCTTACCGCAAGGTCAGAAATCTTTCTGGGAATGTTCGCGGGTTGAGCGAAGAAGAATATTCTGACATAAGTAATGTTCCTGATACCTGGCGTGTATTTGGATTAGATAATTTAACTAGTTCCAGACCAGCGGGGGCAGGGGACGTAACCAGTTTTACTTTTGGAGGAGGTGAGTACACTCCAAGGAAAGGTACCTTTAAGACAGATAAAAAAGGGCTGTTGCGCCTAATGCTGGCAGGACGCCTCGAGCCCGCTGGGAATACCCTTCGTTATATTCGGTATCTTGACGACTTTCTGGTTTTCCCATTATCGAGTTTGTGGGAGGACACCACTATTGCAGGTTTTGCGGCCGATAAGCACTATGTGGTGGAAACGAGTATCAAAGTCGTCGAACGCTGTCTCCTCATGACCACCGACCCTAGCGATCTGGTGCTGGACCCGACCTGCGGCTCGGGTACCACGGCATTCGTCGCCGAGAAGTGGGGGCGGCGCTGGATTACCTGCGACACGTCTCGCGTGGCGGTGACGCTGGCGAAGCAGCGGCTGATGACGGCGAGCTACGACTACTATGAACTGCGCTATCCACAGGAGGGTTTGCGCGGCGGCTTCATCTACAAGACCGTGCCGCACGTCACGCTCAAATCCATCGCCAATAATCCGGAAATCGACGAGATTTATGCACGCATGCATCCGGCGGTGGAGGCGGCATTGGCGGATTTGAACAAGGCTGCGGAGAAAAATCTCAAGGAATGGGAAGTGCCTTTCGACTTCCGGGATGATTGGCCTGAACAGGCACGTAAACCTTTCGACGCTTTCCATGCCGCGCGCCAGTCCATACAGAAAAAGATGGACGCCTCGATTGCCACCCAAGCCGATTCCGAAACGCTTTATGACCAGCCTGCGGTGGCGAAGAACAAGCTGCGCATCACCGGGCCATTCACGGTGGAGGCGGTGCCATTCCCCAGCGTGCTGCCGCTGGATGAAGCCGAGCAGCCGCAGGAAGCGGATGTGGCGATTGCGCGTTCCGGCGAATCGGCACGGCAGCATAACTGGCGCGACGAATTGCTCAAGACTGGCATACGCGGCAAAGGCGGGCAGATGCTGAAATTCGCGGAGCTGGAAACCCTGCCCGGCACCCGTTGCCTGCACGCCAGCGGTACGCTGGCGGATTCCGGCGAGCGGGTGGTGGTCAGCTTCGGTCCGGAATACGCAGCGCTGGAGCAGCGGCAGGTGGAACACGCATTGCGTGAAGCGGGCGAATTATTCCCCCTGCCCAGAATGATTGTCTTCTGTGCTTTTACCTTCGACCCCGAAGCGGCCAAGGATATCGACGCGATGCGCGGCATCGTTGCGCTCAAGGCGCAAATGAATACGGATCTACTGACGGAAGACTTGAAGAAAGCGCGTTCCAGCAACCAGAGCTACTGGCTGATGGGCCAGCCGGACGTGGACCTGCGCAAGCAAAAGGATGGCAGGTATATCGTCGAGGTCAACGGCTTCGATTACTTCGATACTGCCAAAGGCGAATTGATTTCGGGGGGCAAGAGCAAAATCGCGATGTGGTCATTGGATACGGATTACGACGATCGTTCGCTATTGCCGGGACAGGTATTTTTCCCCATGGCGGGCAAGGACGGCGGCTGGAAAAAACTGAAGAAAACCATCCGCGCCGAATTGAACGAGGAATTGCTCGACCGGTTCCATGGCACGGTATCGCTGCCGTTCGAAGCCGGGGAAA